>JAFSJF010000048.1 GCA_017439405.1 Bacteroidales bacterium | reverse complement strand
GGCGTTGAAGGCCGCCGCCAACGTAGATCTAAGTACGGTGCTAAACGACCCAAACAAGCCGCAAAGAAATAACGATTAGTCAAAACAGAAAGACTTAAAGACATGAGAAAAGCTAAACCAAAGAAGAGAATTATCCTTCCTGACCCCAAGTACGGTGATGTTCAGGTCACTAAGTTCGTGAACAACATCATGCTCGAAGGTAAGAAGAATTTGGCTTATCAGATTTTCTACGAAGCAATGGACATCGTTGAAAGTAAGCTCAACGAAAATCCAGTTGAGGTGTGGAAAAAGGCCCTGGCCAACGTTACCCCTCAAGTGGAAGTAAGAAGCCGTCGTATCGGTGGCGCCACCTTCCAGATTCCTTCAGAGATCCGTCCTGCCCGCAAGCAGAGCATTGGCATGAAGAACCTGATTGGCTACGCCCGCAAACGTCACGAGAAATCGATGGCTCTGAAGCTCGCTTCGGAAATCATGGCAGCTTACAAGGAAGAAGGTTCTGCATTCAAGAAGAAAGAGGAAATCCACAGAATGGCAGATGCCAACAAGGCATTCTCGCATTTCAGATTCTAATAGGAGAGAGAAGGAATTATGCAAAACGGACAGGAAAATATGATGAATCCGCTCAGCCTAACCCGTAACATCGGCATCATGGCGCACATCGACGCCGGGAAGACGACGACGACGGAGCGCATCCTCTATTACACTGGCCGTAGCCATAAGATAGGTGAAGTCCACGACGGCGCCGCCACCATGGATTGGATGGTCCAGGAGCAGGAACGTGGCATCACCATCACATCCGCTGCAACAACGGTGTTCTGGCACCTCAACAACGAGGCATACAAAATCAATATCATCGACACCCCCGGCCACGTTGACTTCACCGTCGAAGTGGAACGCTCGCTGCGCGTGCTTGATGGCGCAATCGCCATCTTCTGCGCCGTTGGTGGGGTGGAGCCTCAGTCAGAGACCGTTTGGCACCAAGCCAACAAGTACAATGTGCCTCGTATCTGCTACGTCAACAAGATGGACCGCGCAGGCGCCGATTTCTTCAAGGTGATGGATCAAATCCGCGAAAGGCTTCACGCCACACCGGTGCCCGTCCAGTTGCCCATCGGTGCCGAAGACGACTTCATCGGCGTGGTTGACCTGATCAGGAACAAGGCGTACGCTTGGGAAGAACAGGACAACGGATCGGTGTTCGATGAAATCGAAATCCCCGACGACATGAAGGATATGGTGGAAGAATACCGCACCAAACTCATAGAGGGAGCCGTCGAAGACGACGAGACCTTGTTCGAGAAGTATATGGAAGAACCCGACAGCATCACCGAGGCCGACCTCATCGGCCAAATCCGCAAAGCAACGCTTGACCTCCGCATTTGCCCGGTGCTGTGTGGCTCGTCGTTCAAGAACAAAGGCGTGCAACTCCTGCTTGATGCTATCGTCAACTACCTGCCCAGCCCCTTGGACATCGACCACGTGAAAGGTGTCAATCCCAAGACCGAACAAGAAGAGATCCGCAAGGCCGACCCCAAGGAGCCTTTCTGCGCCTTGGCATTCAAGATCGCTACCGACCCCTTTGTAGGTCGCCTCTGCTTCTTCCGCGTCTATTCCGGCACATTGAAGGCTGGCGAGATGGTACTCAACGTTTCGACAGGCAAGCGTGAACGCATCGCCAAGATTGTCCAGATGCATGCCAACAAGCAACTGCCTTTGGACGAGATTTCGGCTGGCGACATCGGTGCCGCCGTTGGATTCAAGCTCATCCGTACGGGCGATACGCTTTGCGTTGAGAGCAAGCCGTTGGTTTTGGAGAACATCAAGTTCCCCGAGCCTGTGGTGAACATCGCCATTGAGCCCAAAGTTACGGCAGACCTCGACAAGCTCGATCAGTCCTTGGCCAAGTTGGTTGAGGAAGATCCCACGCTGTTCGTACACACCGACGAAAACTCGGGACAAACCATATTGGCAGGTATGGGCGAATTACACCTTGATATTATTTTGGACCGCTTGAAACGTGAGTTTGGCGTCGAAGTCAACTCAGGTCGTCCACAGGTCGCTTACAAGGAAGCCTTTACTCAAACAATTCAGCATCGTGAAGTCTATAAAAAACAGACCGGTGGAAAGGGTAAGTTTGCCGATATCGAGTTCACAATGGGTCCCGCCGATGAAGGTGTCAGTGGACTGCAGTTTGTCGATGAAGTGAAGGGTGGCGTCATCCCTCGCGAATACATCCAAGCCGCCGAGAAGGGCTTCAAGGGAGCCATGTCAAACGGTGTTTTGGCGGGCTTTCCGGTAGAGAACCTTAAGGTGGCTCTTACCGACGGTTCGTTCCATCCTGTCGATAGCGACGCACTCTCTTTTGAGACTGCGGCGCACATCGCTTTCAAGGAGGCCGGCCAAAAGGCCGGAGCCGTGTTGATGGAACCTATTATGAGAGTTGAAATCCATTGCCCCGACGAATACTTAGGTGACGTCACGGGCGATTTGAACAAAAAGAGATCAATATTGCGTGAAGTCATTGCAAACATTGGCTTCCAGGTGATTAAGGCAGACGTACCGTTGGCCGAGATGTTTGGTTACATCACCCAGCTGCGTTCGTTGTCGTCGGGTCGTGCCAACTTCAACATGGAGCTGAGCCACTATGCCCCCGTCCCTGAGGCCCTTGCCGATGTGGTGATCAAGAAGGCAAAAGGACTATTATTCATTTAAGCAATCAATTCAATAAATAATAATATTGTGAGCCAGAGAATTAGAATTAAACTGAAGTCGCACGACCACAACTTGGTTGACAAGTCAGCCGAGCGGATCGTAAAAACCATCAAGGCGACAGGAGCCATCGTCAGCGGACCCATTCCGTTGCCGACGAACAAGAAAATCTTCACGGTTCTGCGTTCGACATTCGTCCACAAGAAATCGAGAGAGCAGTTCGAGCTTTCGACCTACAAGCGCTTGCTCGACATCTACAACTCGACTTCGCAGACGATTGACGCGCTGATGAAGCTGGAGCTCCCCAGCGGCGTTGAAGTGGAAATCAAATTGTAATTAAACCTATCTAGTACAACAAATTAAAAGCAAGACAGCATGTCAGGATTACTAGGAAAAAAGATTGGGATGACCAACATCTATGACGAATCCGGGAAATTCATTCCTGTTACCGTCATCAAGGCAGGCCCTTGTGTCGTCACCCAAGTCAGAACAGTAGAGAAGGACGGTTACAGCGCAATCCAGTTAGGTTTCGATGAGAAGAAGGTGAAGAACACCACGAAGGCGGAGCAAGGTCACTTTGCGAAGGCCAACACGACACCCAAGAAACTGGTGCGCGAGTTTACGCGTTTCGAAGAAGGCCACAGAAAACAATTGGGCGAGACGCTTACCGTCGATGTCTTCATGGAAGGCGAGTTTGTGGATGTCAGCGGCATCAGCAAAGGTAAAGGCTTCCAAGGCGTAGTGAAACGCCATCATTTCAACGGCGTTGGTCAGGCTACTCACGGCCAGCACAACCGTTTGAGAAAGCCGGGTTCCATTGGCGCTTGCGCTTATCCTTCAAGAGTGTTCAAGGGATTGCGCATGGCAGGTCAGATGGGCAACCATAAGGTTAAGGTGACGAACCTTCTGATTATGAAGGTTGTCCCGGAGAAGGATTTGTTAGTGGTGAAGGGCGCAGTTCCGGGCCACAAGAATGGATATTTAATGATTGAGAGATGGAGCTAACAGTTTATAACATCAAAGGCGAAGACACTGGCCGTAAGGTCGAGTTGGCCGACACCATTTATGGCATTGAGCCTAATGAGCATGTCATGTATCTGGCTGTGAGACAATACCTCGCCGATCAGCGTCAGGGCACTCACAAATCGAAGGAACGCAGCGAAGTCGCTGGCAGCACCCGCAAGCTCTTCCGTCAGAAGGGTACGGGCGGCGCACGCCGTGGCGACATCAATTCTCCCCTGCTGAGAGGTGGCGGTCGCGTTTTCGGTCCCAAGCCACGTGATTATAGTTTCAAGTTGAACAAGAAGGTCAAGGTGCTGGCCCGCAAGTCAGCCTTGTCAAGCAAGGTCAGTGACGGAGCCATCCGCGTGGTCGAGGATTTCACGTTCGATGCGATCAAGACCAAGCAAATGGTCAAGGTGCTCGACTCGTTCAAGGTTAATGGCAACCGCAACCTGTTCGTGTTTGCCGAGCCTAACAGAAACGTTGTTCTCTCCGCGAGGAACATTCAGCGCACCGAGGTTGCCCTTGCCCGTAATCTCAGCACTTATGATATTCTGAAAGCCAAGAACATCTTCTTAACCGAAAGCGCTTTGCAGCCTATCGTGGATGTCTTGGAGAGACCAATTAACCAATAAAACGAAAGAGAGATGATTATCATAAAGAGACCCGTCATTACTGAAAAGATGACCGCCATCAGCGAGAAGCTGAACAGGTTCGCTTTCATCGTCGATAAGAACGCCAACAAGTATCAGATCAAGGATGCCATCGAAAAGCTCTATGATGTGAAGGTGGAGGCCGTCAACACGATGAACTACCAAGGAAAGATGAAGTCACGCTACACCAAGTCCGGTGTCGTCACCGGAAGAAGGGCCGCCTTCAAGAAGGCTGTCGTGACTTTGAAAGAAGGTGATACAATTGACTTTTTTAGCAATATCTGATAATTATGGCTTTAAAGAAATATAAACCAACGACACCGGGTCAGCGCTTCAAAGTGATTAGCGCGTTTGACGAAATCACGACCGACAAGCCGGAGAAGTCTCTTTTGAGGCCCAAGAAGAGCACAGGCGGCCGTAATTCGAGCGGTGAGATGACTGTCCGCTACAGAGGCGGCGGCCATAAGAGAATGTACAGAATCATTGACTTCAAGCGCGACAAGGACGGTGTTCCTGGCGTTGTGAAGACCATTGAATACGACCCGAACCGTACCGCCCGCATCGCCCTTGTGTTCTACAAGGACGGCGAGAAGCGCTACATCATTGCTCCAGCTGGCCTAAAGGTCGGCCAGGAAATACTCAGCGGCAAGGGCATACAGCCCAACGTGGGCAACACCCTCTACCTGAGTGAGATTCCCTTCGGCACCATCATCCACAACATCGAGCTTCGCCCTGGCCAAGGCGCCAAGATGGCTCGCAGTGCCGGAAGCTATGCCCAACTGATGAGCCGCGACGGCAAGTATGCCATCTTGCGTATGCCCTCGGGCGAGACCCGTATGATTCTCCAAGCTTGCAAGGCCACCATCGGCAGCGTTTCCAACGCCGACCACAACCTCGAGAAGTCTGGCAAGGCTGGCCGCAGCCGCTGGCTCGGTCGCCGTCCGCACAACCGCGGTGTTGTCATGAACCCGGTCGATCACCCGATGGGCGGTGGTGAAGGTCGTGCCTCTGGCGGTCACCCACGCTCGCGCAAGGGCCTGCCGGCAAAGGGCTACAAGACCCGCTCGCCAAAGGCTGCCTCGAACAAGTATATCATCGACAGAAGAAAGAAGTAATAATCAGGAAAATCGCATAGCACTATGAGTAGATCACTTAAGAAAGGACCGTATATCCACTACAAACTCCAACAGAGAGTGATGGGAAACGTTCAAAGCGGCAAGAAGACCGTCATCAAGACATGGTCAAGAGCGTCGATGATTTCTCCTGATTTCGTCGGCCAAACGATCGCCGTTCACAATGGCAACAAGTTCATCCCGGTCTATGTGACGGAGAACATGGTGGGCCACAAGTTGGGCGAGTTTGCTCCGACCCGTATCTTCAGAGGTCATGCAGGAAATAAAGATAAAGGTAACAAGTAATAACAGGTAACAATGGGAGCAAGAAAACATAATAGAGCCGAAGCTTTGAAAGAAGCTCGTAAGACTGTCGCCATCGCACATCTTAACGACGTGCCGACGTCACCTTTCAAGATGCGCCTTGTGGCCGATATGATCAGAGGACAGAAAGTCGAGCTGGCGCTTCATTCCCTGAAGTATTCAACGAAGGATGCCGCCAAGCCCGTTTACAAGCTGCTTCGTTCAGCGATAGCGAATTGGGAAGCCAAGAACGAAGGGAAGCGTGTTGAGGACAGCAACCTGTATGTCAAGGAAATCTGGGTTGACGAAGGCCGTACCCTGAAACGTATTCAGGCAGCCCCTCATGGCCGCGCCTTCCATATCCGCAAGCGCTCGAACCACGTTACTATCATTGTGGACAGCAGAATTGCTAACGAAGAATAATTTGGAGAATAAAAAGTATAAGAAATGGGACAAAAAACTAATCCTATAGGTCTTAGGTTGGGAATCATCAAAGGATGGGATTCCAACTGGTATGGTGGAAAAGACTTTTCGGCCAAGCTCGTCGAGGATGACAAGATCCGCAAGTATCTGAATGCCCGTCTCGGCAAGGCCGGAATCTCAAAGATCGCCATTGAACGCTCCTTGAAATACGTCACGGTCACCATCTTCACGGCTCGTCCCGGCATGATCATCGGCAAGGGCGGCGAGGAGGTTGACAAACTGAAGAAGGAACTGGTGAAGCTCACCGGCAAGGACGTCCAAATCAACATCAACGAGATCAAGAGACCTGAACTCGATGCCTATATCGTGGCCAGCGCCATCGCGAAGCAGATTGAAGGCCGCGTTTCGTATCGTCGTGCCATCAAGACAGCCGCTTCAGGCACCATGAGAATGGGAGCCGAGGGCATCAAGATTTTGATCTCCGGTCGCGTCGGAGGAGCCGAAATCGCCCGCTCCGAGTCGTACAAAGAAGGCCGTATCCCGTTGCATACGCTGCGTGCCGACATCGACTATTCGCTCGTCGAGGCCCACACTTCATACGGTCGCCTTGGCATCAAGGTATGGATCTGCAAGGGCGAGATCTACGGCAAGCCAGAGTTGGTTCCCACAAGCGTGAGCGCTCCGTCAAGGAAACCCGCATCACAACGTCCTGCGGGCCGTGCTCCACGCCGTGGCGAAGGAAAACGTAAATGATTTTGCAAACTTTAAAAGTTGACTGACTATGTTACAACCTAAAAGACAGAAATACAGAAGGCCGCAGAAAGGCAAGATGAAGGGCAACGCGCACCGTGGCCACGAGCTTGCGTTCGGTTCTTTTGGTATCAAGACTTTGGAAGAGGCTCTGATTACTGCCCGTCAGATCGAAGCCGCCCGTCAGGCCGTCACCCGTTACATGAAGCGTGAAGGCCAAATCTGGATCAGGATATTCCCCGACAAACCCATCACCAAGAAGCCTTTGGACGTGCGTATGGGTAAAGGTAAGGGCGATCCCGAATACTTTGTAGCTCGCGTCACACCAGGCCATATGCTGTTCGAAGCAGAAGGCGTGCCGTTGGCAGTCGCCAAGGAAGCCCTTCGCCTTGCAGCCCAGAAGCTGCCCGTGACGACGAAGTTTGTTGTTAGAAGAGATTACGTTGAATAATTTGGAGGTAATAAACAATGAAAAAGGAATCCATCAAAGACATGAGCACGGCCGACTTGACCGAGCGTTTGGAGCAGACCCGCGAACAGTTAGTGAGGCTGAGACTCAACCACGCCGTGTCGCCGCTCGACAATCCTAACCAGATTCGCAACACCCGCAAGGACATTGCCCGTTATCTGACCGAATTAAGAAGACGTGAACTTGAAGGTAAAAAATAATTAAACGACGATAGGTAAAATGGAAGAACTCAAGAGAAACCTTAGAAAAGAAAGGATCGGCGTGGTTGTCAGCAACAAAATGGACAAGTCCATCGTCGTGGAGATTGAACGTCGTGAAAAACACCCGATTTACGGAAAGTTTATCAAGAAGACGAACCGCTTTATGGCTCATGACGAGAAGAATGACTGCAACATCGGCGACACCGTGCGCATCATGGAAACCCGTCCGTTGAGCAAGAGAAAATGTTGGAGATTAGTAGAAATTATCGAAAGGGCCAAGTAAAATGATACAACAGGAAACCAGACTCGCAGTAGCTGACAATAGCGGTGCAAAGGAAGTCCTCTGCATCAGAGTGTTGGGCGGAACCAAGAAGCACTACGCCCACACGGGTGACATAATCGTTGTCACAGTTAAAAGCGCCATCCCGAGCGGCAATGTCAAGAAAGGCACCGTCTCAAAGGCAGTCGTAGTCCGTACCAAGAAGGAGACCCGCCGCCCCGACGGCTCATATATCCGCTTCGATGACAATGCCTGCGTCTTGCTGAACCAAGCTGGCGAACTTATCGGAACCCGTATCTTCGGTCCGGTGGCCAGAGAATTGCGTGAGAAGCAGTTCATGAAAATAGTTTCGCTCGCTCCGGAAGTACTTTAATGTCGAATTTAAAAACTTGAACGAATTATGAGCAAACTACATGTAAAGAAAGGCGACACCGTTCTGGTCCTTTCAGGCAACGACAAAGGCAAGCAAGGCAAGGTGCTGAGGGTTGACGTCAAGAACAACAGGGCTGTTGTCGAAGGCGTCAGAATCATCTCGAAGCACACCCGCCCCAATGCCGAGCATCCCCAGGGAGGCATCGTCAAGCAAGAAGCCCCCATACACATTTCGAATCTTATGGTCGTTGACAAGAACGGCAAGCCATCAAGAATCGGACGTAAGATAGACGAAAGCACGGGCAAGTTGGCCCGCTATTCAAAGAAAACCGGCGAAATCATCAAGTAATATGAACTATCAACCCAGACTTAGAGGACAATACAAGAGTGAAATCGTGCCTGCATTGATGGAGGAATTCCACTACAAGTCGATAATGCAGGTTCCACGGCTTTTGAAAATTTCACTCAATCAGGGCATCGGCGCAGCTTTGGCCGACAAGAAACTGATTGACTATGGGGTGGAGGAAATGTCAGCCATCACCGGTCAGAAAGCCGTACCGACAATCTCCCGACACGACGTGAGCAACTTCAAGTTGCGTCGTGGCAACCCCATCGGCGTCCACGTGACACTGCGCGGCGACAAGATGTACGAGTTTCTCGAACGCTTGATCTGTGTGGCCCTTCCGCGTGTCCGCGACTTCAGGGGTATCAGTGACAAAGGCTTCGACGGCCGCGGCAACTACAGCTTCGGCATCACCGAACAAATCATCTTCCCTGAAATCGACATCGAGAAAGTGGTCAAGATGAACGGCATGAACATCACCTTCGTCACTTCAGCCAAGACCGACCAAGAGGCATTGGCTTTGTTGAAACATTTTGGTCTTCCCTTTAAAAATCAAAACAAGTAAGCCATGGCAAAAGAGTCAATGAAAGCGCGTGAGCGCAAGAGAGCAAAGATGGTCGCGAAATACGCCGAGAAACGTGCCGCACTGAAAGCCGCAGGCGACTACGAAGGATTGCAGAAGCTGCCCAAGAACTCCAGTCCCGTCCGCCTTCACAACCGCTGCAAGCTCAGCGGGCGTCCGAAAGGCTACATGCGCCAGTTCGGCATATCGCGTATCGATTTCCGCGAAATGGCCCTCAAGGGCTTGATTCCGGGCGTTAAGAAAGCTAGTTGGTAACATTTAAGATCAGAAGTAAGATGAATACAGACCCCATAGCAGATTATTTGACACGTATTCGCAATGCCGTCCGTGCAAAGCATAGAATCGTCGAAATCCCTGCCTCGAACATCAAGAAGGCCATGACCAAGATCCTCTTCGAGAAAGGTTATATCCTCAACTACAAGTTCGAAGAAGGCGAGAAAAAATCGCAGAATGTGATCAAGATTGCCTTGAAATACCATCCTGTAACCAAGCTGCCTGCCATCACGACCATCGACCGCGTTTCGCGTCCCGGCCTGAGAAGGTATGCTGACAGTGAAAACCTTCCGAGGGTGATGAACGGCCTTGGTATCGCCATCATCTCCACCTCGCAAGGCGTGATGACCGACAAGGAAGCCCGCAAGCTCCACATCGGCGGTGAAGTCATTTGTTATGTTAGCTAAAAGATAGGAGGATAGTTAATATGTCAAGAATTGGTAAATTGCCTATCGCCATCCCCGCAGGCGTAACGGTGGACATAAAAGACGGTGTCATCACAGTCAAAGGTAAATTAGGTGAACTTTCGCAGAAGTTCGGCGACGGCGTCATCCTAGAGATGGAAGACGGCCAGCTGCATGTGAAGCCCAACGAGGCTACCACCCTCGGCAAGCCTGGCGCCATGCACGGACTCTATCGCGCCATCATCGCCAACATGGTGAAGGGCGTGAGCGAAGGTTTCGAAACCGTTCAGGAATTTGTCGGTGTCGGCTACAAGGCCGAAGCCAAGGGACAGGTCCTTGAAATGGCACTCGGATTCTCCCACAACATCTTCATGGAGATGCCCCCGGAGATCAAGATTGAGACCATCAACGAAAGAGGTAAGAACCCCATTTTGAAGATGCGCTCATATGACAAACAACTTCTTGGTCAGGTGGCCGCAAAGATCCGCTCGATGCGCAAGCCTGAACCTTATAAGGGTAAGGGTATCAAGTTCGAAGGCGAAGTCCTGAGACGTAAGGCTGGCAAGGCTGCCGGTAAGTAAAAACATTAATACCTCAGTAAGAAAATGGCAAAAACTAAAGAAGAGAGAAGGCAATACATCAAGAAGAGCATCAGAAGGAAGATTTCCGGCACTGCTGCCCGTCCGCGCATGTCAGTCTTCAGAAGCAACAAGCAAATCTATGTCCAACTGATTGACGACGAGGTCGGCAAGACGTTGGCCGCTGCCAGTTCGCGCGAGAACGGCATCGAAAACGAAAAGATCACCAAAGTCGAACAAGCCGCCAAGGTGGGTGCCCTCATCGCCGAGAAAGCCAAGGCCGTCGGCATCGACACGGTTGTGTTTGACCGTAATGGTTATTTGTATCACGGAAGAGTGAAGTCGCTGGCCGACGCCGCTCGTAATGGAGGACTTAAATTCTAATTGTTATGGCAGAAGTTAATGTAAAAAGAGTAAAGTCTAGCGAAATCGAGTTCAAGGAACGTCTCGTTAGCATCAACCGCGTCACCAAGGTGACCAAAGGTGGTCGTACTTTCACTTTCGCAGCGCTTGTTGTCGTCGGCAATGAGAACGGTGTCGTAGGTTACGGGCTTGGCAAGGCCAAGGAAGCCACCGCCGCCATCCAGAAGGGTGTCGATGACGCCAAGAAGAACCTGGTGAAGATCCCGGTACTGAACGGCACCTTGCCCCACGAACAGTATGGCAAGTACAGTGGCGCATACGTATTCATCCAACCCGCTACTCCCGGTACGGGTGTCATCGCTGGCGGCGCCATGCGTGCCGTCCTCGAGAGCGTTGGCGTGAAGAACGTGTTGGCCAAGTCGAAAGGCTCGTCCAACCCTCACTCGGTCGTCAAGGCCACTTTCGATGCCCTTTCAAAGATGCGCGACGCATATACCGTCGCCCAGTTGAGAGGTGTGGATTTGGATACTGTGTTTAACGGATAATACTTTTGAAAGATGAAGAAAGTCAGAATCACCCAAGTCAGAAGTGGTATCGGAAGGCCACAAGACCAAAAGGACACGTTAAGGTCGCTCGGTCTGAGGAAAATGCATCATTCGGCAGAAGTTGACATGGACAACCCGAGCATTGCCGGCATGGTCAATAAGATTGCCCACCTCCTCAAGATCGAAGAAATTTAATTGTTGAACCTATCAAATCTACATTATCATGGATTTAAGTAATCTCAAACCAGCAAAAGGCTCCACAAAGGAAAAGAAAAGATTAGGTCGCGGCCAAGGCTCAGGCAAAGGCGGTACTTCGACTCGTGGACACAAGGGCGCACAGGCTCGCTCTGGCGTCAAGCGCAAAGTCGGATTCCAAGGCGGCCAGATGCCTCTCGCACGTTTGGTACCCAAGTTCGGATTCAAGAACTTCAACCGTGTGGAGTATGTCCCGGTCAATCTCTTCACCTTGCAAAAGCTCGCTGACAAGGGCCTCACGGCGATTACTCCTGAAGTGCTCGTCGAACAAGGCGTCACCCATAAGAAAGAGCTCGTCAAGATCCTTGCCAAGGGTGAGTTGACGGCTAAATTGGATGTCAAAGCCCACGCTTATTCCGCCAAGGCCAAGGAGTTGATCGAAGCCGCCGGTGGAACCTGCGAAAAATACGAATAAGCGATGAACAGATTGATAGAAACTATAAGGAACATCTTCAAGATCGAGGAGCTGCGTAAACGAATCTTGTTCACCCTGCTCATCATCTTGATATACCGCTTCGGCTCCTTTGTCGTCATACCAGGCATCGACCCGAACAAGCTCTCAGCCCTGCAGAACAGTAGCACGCAAGGCCTTCTCGGCCTTCTCAACATGTTCTCAGGTGGCGCTTTCGGCAATGCCTCTGTGTTTGCCTTGGGCATCATGCCCTACATCACCGCATCCATCATCATTCAGCTGCTTGGCATGGCAGTCCCGTACTTCCAGCGTCTGCAGCGCGAAGGTGAGAGCGGACGTAAGAAACTGAACCAGATTATGCGCTACTTGACTGTGGTCATTGTAATCGTCCAGGCCCCTGGCTACATCAAGAATGTGCTCGTCCAGCTGCCCAATGAGGCCGTGACACCTTTCGATCCGTACGTCTCCAATCCTGGATTCTTCTTCTGGTTCTCGTCGGTTGTCTTGCTCATCGCCGGCACCTTGTTCATCATGTGGCTTGGCGAAAAGATCACCGACAAGGGCATCGGCAACGGCATTTCCTTGATCATTATGATTGGTATCATCGCTCGCTTGCCCGGTGCTTTCGTCGCCGAGTGTGCAGCCCGCTTCAACCAAGGCGGAACGGGACTGCTGGTGCTGATTATTGAGCTGATCGTGCTGTTCTTTGTTATGATAGGTACTATCGCTCTCGTCCAAGGCACTCGCAAGATTCCGGTACAGTATGCCAAGCGCGTGGTCGGCAACCGCCAATACGGCGGCGTGCGCCAGTACATCCCGCTGAAAGTGAATGCTGCCGGCGTCATGCCTATCATCTTCGCCCAAGCCATCATGTTCCTGCCCATCACCATCGCCGGTTTCAGGCAGACTGAGGCTTTGACTGGATTTGCAGCCGCTTTCACCAACATCAATGGATTCTGGTACAATCTGGTGTTCTTCATCCTTATCATCGCCTTCACGTATTTCTATACGGCCGTGACGATGAACACCAACCAAATGGCTGAAGACATCAAGAAGAACGGCGGTTTCATCCCAGGCGTGAAGCCTGGCAAGAAGACAGCCGAGTATCTGGATGCGATCATGTCGAGAATCACCCTTCCGGGTTCCATTTTCCTCGGTATCGTTGCGATCATGCCTGCATTAGTGTCGCTCATGGGTGTCACAACAGCTTTCTCCCACTTCTATGGAGGAACCTCGCTGCTGATTCTCGTGGGTGTCGTGCTCGACACGTTGCAACAGATCGAGAGCCATCTGCTGATGCACCACTACGATGGTCTCACCAAAACCGGTCGCATTAAAGGCCGTATCGGCAGAATGTAATTGAATGACTGTCCTTTGCTTGAAGGAGCAAGGGGCCTGAACTTTGGATAACTTTCGGGATTCACAACCGAAAGTTATCCAAAGCGAAGGCTGGATTTCGGATTCAACTGGGGCAGAATGAAGAAATTAATCGAAAAATGCCTTATGTTTGGAAAAGAATTACTACCTTTGCAGCCCGAATTTCCGGAATCTTTCGAGAGAAGGAGAAAAGCGAATTACGAATAATTAAGTATTTGAACGATAGAATAATATGGTAAAACAATTGTCGATAGAACAAGAAGGCACGGTGGTCGAAGCATTGGGTAATGCCATGTTTCGCGTTGAGTTGGAGAACGGTTTGGTGATCATCGCCACGATTTCCGGTAAGATGCGTATGCATTACATCAAGATTCTTCCCGGCGACAAGGTTAAGTTGGAAATGTCTCCTTATGATCTGACAAAAGGCCGTATCACTTTCAGATACAAAAGTTAGAACAACCACTAAATCCAGATTGAAATGAAAGTTCAAGCATCCGTAAAGAAAAGATCTGCCGACTGCAAGATTGTGAAGCGCAAGGGCAGAGTGTATGTAATTAATAAGAAGAACCCCAAGGAGAAACAGCGCCAGGGTTAATCTCGTTTGACAATTATAAACTTAAGCAAAAGATAGAATATGGCAAGAATCGCTGGTGTAGATATCCCGAGCAACAAGGCCGGTGAAATCTCGTTAACCTACATTTACGGCATTGGAAGATCCCTGTCGAAGGAGATTCTGAACAAGGCCGGTGTCGAACCCGCCAAGAAGGTCCAGGACTGGACTGACGACGAGCAGAAGACCGTTCGCGACATCATCGCCGAACAGTACAAGACAGAAGGCGAGCTTCGTGGTGAAGTTCAGATGAACATTAAGCGTTTGATGGACATCGGTTGCTACAGAGGTGTCCGTCATCGTGCTGGACTTCCTGTCCGCGGACAGAGCACGAAGAACAACGCCCGCACCCGTAAGGGCCGCAAGAAGACTGTTGCAAACAAGAAGAAAGCTACCAAGTAACAGGTAGTTGGATCATATCAAAATTCAAAACCACACACAATCAAAAATGGCAAAGACCAACAAAGTAACCAAGAAACGTGTTGTTAAGATTGAAGCGACAGGCATGGCTTTCGTGAAGGCTTCTTTCAACAACATTATTGTTTCTCTTACCAACAATCAAGGACAAGTCATTTCTTGGGCATCAGCAGGTAAGATGGGATTCAAGGGTTCCAAGAAGAACACACCTTACGCCGCTCAGATGGCCGCTGAAGAATGCGCCAAGACTGCTTATGACTTGGGATTACGTAAAGTGAAAGTTTATGTGAAGGGACCTGGTGCCGGACGCGAATCCGCCATCCGTGCCATCCATTCGATGGGGGTTGAAGTGACCGAAATCATCGACGTCACCCCGTTGCCGCACAACGGATGCCGTCCGCCGAAACGCAGAAGAGTGTAAGTTGAACAATTAAAAATTAGAATTATGGCTAGATATACAGGTCCAAAAACGAAAATCGCCCGCAAGTTTGGTGAACCCATCTTCGGTTCCGACAAGTATTTCGAAAAGAGAAACTATCCTCCTGGAATGCACGGTGCCAACAGCAGAAGAAAGAAAGTTTCGGAATATGGCATCCAGCTCAAGGAGAAGCAAAAGGCTAAATATACCTACGGGGTTCTCGAGAGACAATTCCACAAGACATTCGACCATGCCCGCCGCAAGGAAGGCGTCACGGGCTTGATTCTGATGCAGCTCTTGGAGTCGCGTCTTGACAATGTGGTGTATCGTTTGGGCATTGCCCCGACCCGAGCCGCAGCACGTCAGCTCGTTAACCACCGTCACATCGTCGTCAACGGCAGTGTCCTCAGCATTCCGTCCTACCTCGTCAAGGTGGGTGACATTGTCGGCGTCCGCGAAAAGTCGAAAAGCTTGGAAGTCGTCACCAATTCACTCGAAGGCCGTCAAGGAAGCAATTTCGCATGGCTCGAGTGGGATGCTGACAAGATGTGCGGCAAGTTCATGAACTATCCGGCTCGCGAGGAGATTCCGGAAAACATCAACGAGCAGCTGATCGTTGAGTTATACTCCAAATAATAGTTGATTGTTAACCTGGTAAATAATACAAATATGGCAATATTAGCGTTTCAAAAACCTGATGAGGTAATCATGGTTGAAGGCTCTGACACCAAAGGCGTGTTCGAGTTTAGGCCTCTTGAGCCAGGTTTCGGTATAACCATTGGCAATGCGCTCAGAAGGATATTGTTGTCTTCGCTCGAAGGCTTCGCTATCACTTCCATCCGCATCGACGGCGTGAGTCACGAGTTTGCATCCATCGACGGAGTCATCGAAGATGTCGCCGACATGGTGTTGAATTTCAAGAAAGTGCGTCTCAAGCAACTTGTTCCTTCCGAGACCCAGGAGAAGGTTAGCTTCACCATCACGGGGCAGGAACAATTCTGCGCTGGCGATATCAACAAGTATCTCTGCTCTTTCCAAGTCCTCAATCCGGATTTGGTCATTTGCAACCTTGAACCGTCAGTCAAGCTGAACATCGACCTCACCATCAACAAGGGCAGGGGCTATGTTCCAGCCGACGAGAACAAGGTGCCGGGAGCCCCTGTCGATACCATCGCCATCGACTCGATCTATACGCCCATCCGCAATGTGAGCTACAAGGTCGAGAACTGGCGCGTCGAGCAGAAGACCGACTATGAGAAACTCGTCATTGAAATTGTTACTGATGGATCTATCAATCCAAAGGACGCTTTGAAAGAAGCGGCAAAGATTCTCATCTACCACTTCATGCTTTTCTCCGACGAGAACATTAACCTTGTTCCGGAAGAGAAGACCGTCACAGAAGAGTTTGATGAAGGGTCTTTGCATATACGCCAGCTTCTCAAGACCAAGCTCGTTGACCTTGACCTTTCGGTCCGCGCGCTGAACTGCTTGAAGGCGGCAGAGGTAGAAACGCTTGGTGAACTTGTCGCCTTCAACAAGGGTGACCTGCTCAAGTTCCGCAACTTCGGTAAGAAATCCCTCACCGAGCTGGACGAGCTGGTCAGAAGCAGGGGCCTCGAGTTCGGTATGAATGTCAGCAAATACAAATTAGATAAGGATTAAGCAAGATGAGACACAATAAGAAATTCAATCACTTGGGAAGAAAGAGCGCTCACCGCAAGGCTATGCTCTCAAACATGGCGACTTCTCTGATTCTCAACAAACGCGTCATCACCACGACCGCCAAGGCCAAGGCTTTGCGTATGTATGTGGAGCCGTTAATCACTCGCTCGAAACCAGAGAACAACACCACCACTGAGCAAGGTACGAGCAACCGACGCTTGGTGTTCAGCTACTTGCACAACAAGTATGCCGTGACCGAGCTGTTCCGCGAGGTGGGCCCCAAGGTGGGCAGCCGTCCTGGTGGCTATACTCGAATCATCCGTATGCCTGAAAACCGTCTTGGCGATGCGGCTGAGATGGCCATGATGGAATTGGTTGACTATAACGAGAATCTCCTCAACGTGGATAAGAAGGCCACGAAGGCGAAGAGCACTCGTCGTAGCGGCAAGAAGGTCGCGAAGGCCGAAGCCACTCCAGTCGTTGAGACAACTCCCGCCGAGGAAGTCAAGGAATAAGGTGGTCTTTAGCATCCCATTTCAAGGACGTCAGCTTAGGTTGGCGTCCTTTTTTTCGAGAGAATCGATTTGTCAGTTGGCATGGTAAATGAGGGCCGTTTTCGTGCATAACCTGTTTGATTAAAAACGTCCTATGATTTACCACGAACACCCCCAAATGTGCCTTCGTGCTAAAATATTGTGTGCTTGGACCTTGTTCAACCAGAGGCTATCCAGATAGAACAGCCTTACAAACCTCCTTTATTTGGGGTACATTTGCAATTCAAAGAAATTCCGTATCTTTGCGCCCGAATTGAAAACGACAAAATTTATTTTTATGACTAAAGCATTGAAAATCGTGGTGCTTGCCAAGCAAGTGCCTGATACGAGAAATGTGGGCAAGGACGCGATGACGCCGGAAGGCACCGTCAACCGCGCCGCGCTGCCCGCAATCTTCAATCCTGAAGACCTGAATGCGCTCGAACAGGCCCTGCGCCTCAAGGAGCAAAACCCAGGCAGCACCGTCGGCGTGCTCACGATGGGCCCGCCCCGCGCC
>JAFSJF010000047.1 GCA_017439405.1 Bacteroidales bacterium | reverse complement strand
GATGGCGAGCGTAGGCAGGATGTTGCACAGGTGGCCGTAGTTGCCTCGGTCGTACCAACAGCGGTTTTCCTCGATAAGGCGTTCCATCCGTTTCAATATATCTTTCTGTATTTCAGGGCTTAACTCCGAAAAACAGACCTTGTAGCGGCCTGCATTGATCATTCGCAGAGGGTGGTCTTTCTTCATTCTTGCTATTTGCTGCAAAAGTCTTGCATATCCGTTCACGAAGCAATCCCAAATAATGGCGATTTGTAAGATTAGTCAATCATCAACCCTTCTCCCGAAACGCGCTCGGCGACATCCCCGTCTCGCGCTTGAAGTAGCGGCAGAAGGAGGCTTGCTCGTCGAAGCCGAGCATGTGGGCGATGGCCTGCACGTTGAGGTCGTGGCGCACATGGAGCAGCATCTTGGCCTCGGCCATAATCTTGGTGCGAATCCAATAGGCGGCTGTTTGTCCCGTCTCCTGATGGATGACCGCGCTGAAGTATTTGGGCGAGAGGCAGGCAAGTTCCGCATAAAAACCGACGTCGTGGTGCTGGCGGAAGTGTTTTTCCAAGTTGGCATGGAACTGCATGCTGATGCGTTTTTCGGCATTCGCCTCGTTGAACTTGTTCTTGCGGTAAATCCCCAACAGCCGCAGCAGGAACTCCAGTTGCCTCGTCATCAAGGCCCTGCGGTCAGGGAGGTTGACGCGCACGGTCTCGCGCATGATTTCCACCACGTTCATGATGTTGCGGTATTCGTGCCTGTCGAGTTTCACGCAAGGATGCGGCTCGTAGCGATAGCGCATCTGGTTGATGATTTGCAGCATGGGGTCGTTCAGCACCGAGGCATCGACCACAATCAAGGTGGCGAGGTAGTCGTCGGTCTTGCTCACTTCGCGGAGGCTGTGGTTCGGAAAGATGACACCTACCGTGTGCGTTTCCGAATAATCGGAAATGTCGTCATACATCAAGTCGATGTGTCCCCGATGGCAGATGCAGATGACATAGTCGGGCGAAATGAAAGGCTTGTCGCGAGTCGGCAATCCGTGGGCATTGTCCAACACCACAATCCCTTCGTCCTTGATTCTCTGTAGATTCAAGTTTATCGGATGAGGTTGTACTGTCTGGGTTTTCATGCGGCAAAAATACCGATTTTTTTCAACAAAATCCAATATAATCCGACTTTTTGCCAAACATTGCGGCTGATTTGTTATCGTTTGCCTTATCCAAAAGAAATAGTTTTGCGGCCTTATAATCATCATTCTAAATCAAACGCCTATGAAAAAAGCATTACTTACGCTATTCATCATCGTGGCCTCGCTTGCTGCGCGGGCTTACGATTATCCGTACCTGATTTTCCAGACCACGGACGGGACGGTACGCGCCATGTCCGTCGAGTCGCTGACCATCAACGTCAGTGGCAGCAACTTGGTCGCCACCAACGGCGAGGAGTCGCAAACCTTTGCCCTTGCTGAGTTAAGCAAGATGTTCTTCTCGGAAAGCACGACGGGCATCGAGGAGATGTTTTCGCCCGACGGTGGCGAAGTTGACGTTTTCGCCGTGACGGGTGCCCACCTGGGAAGATACGCCAACGCAAAAGAAGCCACCACCCATCTGAAAACCGGCATGTATTTGCTGAGGTCGAAGTCGGAAACCATTAAAATCGTAGTGAGATGAGACGCACGGTATTGATTATCACAGCTTTCGTTTTGTCATTGGCCGCCAATGCACAGACATTGAACGTGAAAGTGGGCAACGTGACCTACCAGTTCCCGTCATCACAAACGGGCGACATGACCTTTTATGACGGCGACTCGCTCACCATCATCAACAAAACCTTTGCCTTGAGCGACATCGACGGAATGTATGTCGATGCTACGGAGGTGACTGACAATGCGGTAGGCATCGTTTACAGCGGCACCTCTGCAACGATTGCAGTGGCAGGCAACATTGCCCAATACCTGACCGTCACGCAAAGCGGGGCGCACGTCTCGATAGCCCAAAGCGACGACCTTGCGCAAGAAATCACCTACACGCTTTCGGGTACAACGACCGATGGCGAGTTCTATATGTCAGGCTCTTACAAGGCCACCATCGAACTGAACGGCTTGACTTTGACCAATGCCACGCCCGTATACAGTGGTGCAGCCGTCCACATCCAAAACGGCAAGCGCATCAACGTGAAAGTCATCACGGGCACGACCAATACGCTCGTCGATGCGGCAGGCGGCTCGCAAAAGGGTTGCCTCTACGTGAAAGGCCACGCCGAGTTCAAGCAGTATGGCACACTCAACGTCGTTGGCAACGTGAAGCACGGCATCAAGGCGGGCGAATACGTGAGCATCAAGAACGCCACCATCAACGTGACCTCGGCGGTGGGCGACGGCATTTCGTGCAACGAGTATTTCCTGATGGAAAGCGGCACCGTCAGCATCAGCGGCACTGGCGACGACGGCATCCAAGCCGACCTCGACGGCGACACCTCAACCGGCATGACCAACAACCACGAGGACGAAGACTCAGGCAACATCTATATCGAAGGCGGCTCCATCACCCTCGATTGCACCGCCCTTGCAGCCAAAGGCATCAAGAGTGCGGGCGACATCTACGTTTCGGGCGAAACAAATATCACCGCAACAATGTCGGGCAACGGCACTTGGGACGAGGACGACCTGGAGACCAAAGCCGCTTGCGGCTTGAGCGCCGACGGCAACCTCAATGTCAGCGGCGGGTCGGTTTCTGTCACGGCCACCGGATCGGGCGGCAAAGGCATGAAATGCGACGGCGTGATGACCATCACGGGCGGCACGATAGACATTGTGACTTCGGGCGGGCTGTATTATTGCGACGGCACCAACGAAAACCACAACTACACCGGCGACACCGACCAAATCGACAGCGATTATTACTCTTCGCCCAAAGGCATCAAGGCCGGCGTGAAAGACACTTCAGGCAACTCGACCACCTATAGCGGCGGCCTCGTCATCAGCAGCGGCACAGTCAACGTCACCACGAGCGGCAACAACGCCGAGGGCATCGAGAGCAAGAACTACCTCAACATCAGCGGAGGTTACATCACCGTCAATGCCCACGACGACGGCATCAACTCCGCGCAAGACATGACCATCGACGGAGGCTACGTCTATGCCCGCGCCACCGACAACGACGGCATCGATTCCAACGGAAACCTTTATTTGCAAGGCGGGTTGGTGTATGCCATCGGCGCGTCTTCGCCCGAAGTCGCCATCGACGTGAACAGCGAGGAACAGAAGCAACTCTATTTCACGGGCGGAACGCTCATCGCCATCGGTGGGTTGGAGCAAGGCAGCTCGCTCTCGCAGACATGCTACCAAGCCTCGTCGTGGAACAGCGAGACGTGGTATTCCATGACTTACGGCAGCACCACCATCGCGTTTTATACCCCAACCGTTAGCGGTGGTAGCGGTCCTGGAGGCGGAGGTCCCGGCGGCGGCCAAAACAACTCGACGATGGTGGTTTCGGCCTCATCGACCCCGACGCTGAAGAGCGGCGTGACGGTGAGTGGCGGCACGGGCATCTTCGACAACAACTGCTACCTGAATGCTACTGTTAGCGGCGGTTCCAACGTCTCACTCTCTGAATACACTGGCGGCAGCGGTCCAGGCCCTGGACCGGGGAAATAAGTTCAAAACTGTAATTATTAACCAATTAAAACACAATAAAATGAAAAAACAAATAATTCTTCTGACAATCCTTTTGGGACTTGGTTTCGGCTGCATGGCCCAACCGGGCGGCGGCAGCTCGGGAGCCTCGACAACCTACGACTTCGGCACGGCCATCAACGGCCTTTGGCAATACAACTCGTCGAGCGACGTATATTACATCGTCGGCTTGTTCTATTGCGCCTCGCCCGCTGCTGAAAGCTACGAACAGATGGGCATTTTCGTGCCTGGTGCCTACATGGATGCCACGGCTAATGGCGATGGCACCTACACCTGCACCGTCAACACGACGGCGACGGTGAACGGCTACACTTCGGCGACGGCTCCCATCGTGTTCCCCGTGAACACATCGGGCTATTCCGCACAGTCGGCCCCAAGCGGCTACTCCTCGTCGGTGGCCACCTATACCGTCAAAGGCTTCGTTTATCTTTGGGCAGGTTGCCGTGGCCGCGACCACGGAGCGCCCCTTGGCGTGACCGACATGAAGGCCGCCATCCGTTATTTCCGTTACCTGAAGGCCGAACAACAAGCCGTTCCGGGCAATGTCGACCTGATTTTCACCTTCGGCCACAGTGGTGGAGGCGCGCAAAGCTCGCTGCTCGGTGCATCGGGCAACAGCAGCCTTTACGACGACTACATGACCGCCATCGGTGCCAAGACGGGCTACGACGACAACGTTTGCGGCAGCATGTGCTGGTGCCCCATCACCAACCTCGACCAAGGCGATGCCGCCTACGAATGGAACATGGGCTTGACGCGCAGCAACTTGGGCAGTGCCGACCAAAACATCAGCAAAGGCTTGGCCGCCGAATTTGCCGAATATGTCAACGCCATCGGCTTCAAGCACCCCACTTCGGGCGCGACCCTGACCCTTTCGGCCACCGACAACGGCTACTACCAAAGCGGCTCTTACTATGAATACGTGATGGAAGTCATCAACGATGCCGTGACGCGCTATAACACTTATAATGGTGCTAGCGTCAGCACCTATTCCACCACTGACGCTACCGCGCTCTACAGCTTTGCCGCAGCGCACAAGACCGCCACCAAAGGCCTCGGTGCCTTCGACGACTACGACCAGAAAGGCCAAGCCGAAAACACGCTCTTCGGCATCGCAGGCACTGCGGGTCACTTCGACAAGTTCCTCGCCGAGTTGGTGCAACAATATGCTTCTTCCTATTATTCCGACTTCAGCGCCGACCTTGCCACAAGCAATGTGGATGCTGTCGGGAAGACTGTGGAAGAAAGGCTGATGATGTATTCGCCGCTGTACTACCTAATCGACAACGACACCTATTATAATGGTGGTGGTTCGGGCACTTCCACGGTGGCCAAATACTGGCGCATCCGCACAGGCATCACCCAAGGCGACGCGCCCCTTTGCACCGAAATCGACCTTGCCCTCGCCCTGCAAAACCGCAGCGACGTGACAAGCGTCGACTTTGAGACCATCTGGAACAAAGGCCACACCGAGGCCGAAGACTCGGGCAGTGCCTCCGACAATTTCATCAGTTGGGTGGAAGAATGTGCCGCAGCGACAGGTGTAGCCGAACAAACGACGACCGACGAAAACCTGAAAGTCTATCCCAATCCAGTCAATGGCCTTGTCACGGTTGAAGCCACTGGCAACGTATTGATTTACAACGGAATGGGACAAGTGGTCAAGCAAATCAACGGCGTTGAGGAGAAAGCCTCCTTCAGCACCGAAGGCTTTGCTGCCGGCGTTTACTACGTGAAATCGGGTAGCGCGGTGCAAAAACTCGTCATTGAATAAAAGAACCAACAAATCTAACCAACAATGAAAAGATACATTTTCACATTCGCGCTGGCACTCTGCTTCAGCGCAGGCCTGCTGGCCCAGCCGCCAGGCGACTCTTCACCGACCTATCCGCAAGGAGCCACCTACGTTTTGAGCAACGGCTCAACCGTCACGCTCGACAACCAGACTTTCGATTGCTCCACGCAGTATTACAACGCCGTGCAGGTGAGCAACGGCACGCTGTATCTGAACAACTGCACCTACACCAAGACCGGCGACGGCTCTTCGGGCGACAATTCGAGCTTCTACGGCAACAACTCGACCATCTACGCCGGAGCCGCCAGTAGCACCAACTATGAGAGTACCACCGCTGGCGCAAACGCCATCATCCACATCACGGGCGGCACGCTGACATCCAACTCGCAGGGTGCCAATGCCGTGTTTGCCACCAACGGCGCCACCATCTATGTGGACGGCCTCACCATCGTCAACAACAGCAGCGTGTCGCGCGGCCTGCACGCCACCTACAACGGCACCATCATCGCCACAAACGTGGACATCACCACCAACAGCCAGACCAGCTCCACCATCGCCACCGACCGCGGCGGCGGCACCGTCATAGTGACGGGCGGCACGGCCACGGCCAAAGGCAATAGGTCTGCCGTGCTTTACTCCACCGGTACCATCACCGCCAACAACCTGACTGGCCTCTCCGAATTGGGCGAAATTGCCGACGTGGAAGGCGACAATGGCGTAATCATCAACAACTGCACGATGACCAGCGGCAGCAGCGAGCGCGGCCTGATGATGCTCCAAAGCGGCTCGGGCGACGCGCAAGGCGAGAACGCCTACATCACTGTCAGCTCTTCTTCCCTCACCACCACCGATACCAACGCTCCTCTCTGCGAAGTGCCGACCAAGAACGTGGGCACTTTGACCCTTACCGATGTCACCCTCAACGTGGCCAGCGGCCTGTTGATGTTCGTTGACTACAATACCCAATGGACTACCCACGGCGGCACAGGCAACCTCGTCCTCAACACCACCCAAGACTCTTGGACCTATCAAGGCAACGTGGATGCCGACAGCTACAGCAACATCACCGTCACCGTGGGTGAAAACGTGGTTTGGCAAGGTGTGATGGACGGCGACAACGACGCCATGTCGTCCACAGTGACCGTCAACCAAGGTGGCGTTTGGACCTTAACTGGCAATGCCTACGTCGATGTGTTGGTCAACAACGGCACCATCCATAAGGGGGACTATACGCTGACCTACGGCAGCCTTTCCGGCAACGGCACCATCGACAACCAGACCGGCATTGACGAAAACATCGAGGGAAACTCCGTCAACGACGGTAAGATTTACACCCTCGATGGTCGTTGCCTCGGCACTACCTTGCCCGACAATTTCCAAGGCGTTTACATCCAAAACGGGAAGAGACATTTGAAGGCGAGATAAAACCCTGAAAGCACAGGGAATGCAAAAATCCGCAATTCAGGCAAAAGTCTTGGGTAGCGGATTTTTTTTGTATTTTCGCGCCATAAAACCTTGCGCTTGTGAACGACAACGTCATCATAGAGAAAGACCTTTTCGCTTTGGGAAGCGACCGTGTGGCCGACTTTATCGCGCATGTGTATTGCGACGGCGGGACGTGTGAGTTGGTGTTCAACGAAAAGCCGTTTGCCATCCATGCGGGCGACTGCGCCATCTTCACCATTACAAAGCTGGTGTATGACGTGAAACCTTCCGACGACTTCGACGTGACGGTCATCTATGTGCGCAACACCTTCTTGGCGCAGTCGGCGCCCGACAGCAACTATTCGGTGAAAGGCGTGATGCTGTTGTTTCAAAATCCCATCATTTGGTTGGACAAGGCACACCAGTGCGTCTGCAAGCAGGATTTCCAGCTGGTGGAATACCGCTACCACGACACGGGGCACCATTTCTACAACGAAGCCTTGAGTTCGGCCTTGCGCACGCTTTTTCTGGACTATTTCGACTTCCAGTCGCGAATAGATGGCGGCGAACACAATTTCTCCACGGCAAAAGCCGAGTTGGTGAACCGTTTTATGGCCATGCTTCAGGACGGCGCTTACAAGACGCACCGCGACTTAGCCTATTATGCCGACAAGCTCTGCGTGAGCAGCAAGCACCTCTCGGACGTGATGAAGCAGGTGAGCGGACTCTCGGCTACCTACTGGATCAGTCGCTTCACCATCATCGACATCCAACGCTGCCTGAAAGACCCGTCGCTCACCTTGACCCAAATCGCCGACGAGTTCAACTTCTCGTCGCTGGCGCATTTCTCGCGGTACGTCTTCACCCATTTGGGGAAGTATCCTTCGCAGTATAGGGAGAGATAAGGATTCGGAAAAACATATTTGAAAATCCGCAAAATTGGTAAAGATTATTCTGTGGATTATCCGTTTCTTTGCAGCAAATTCCAATACCTCGTAATATGAAAAAAGCACTAACACTTTTCGCAGCCTTTGCGCTTGGCTTCACGGCCTCCGCACAAAGCAACGTGTACTTTACCAACGAAATCACGCCTGAATCGCTTGTGAAGATCTATCAGGCCTTGGGCGTGGAACCTACCGGCCGCGTCGCACTGAAAATCTCCACGGGAGAGTCGTCGCAGAGCAACCACCTCCGCCCCGAGTTCATCGTGGACTTGGTCAACCTCACCAACGCCACCATCGTGGAATGCAACACGGCCTACGGCGGCAACCGCAGCACCACGGCACGTCACCTGCAAGCCATCGCCGAGCGCGGTTTCGACCAAATCGCAGAGGTTGACATCATGGATGCGGAAGGCGTAATCAACATCCCCGTCACCGACACGAAATGGATCCAACACGACATCGTCGGTTCGCATTTGGCCAACTACGACTTCATGATCAACCTCGCCCACTTCAAGGGCCACGCCATGGGCGGCTTTGGCGGCGTGCTGAAGAACCAGAGCATCGGCGTGGCGTCGAAGAGCGGCAAGGCCTACATCCATTCCGCTGGCGCCAGCACCACCAACCCTTGGGGCAACAACGACCAGGACTCCTTCCTTGAGTCGATGGCCGCCGCTGCGCAAGCCGTCCACAACTACTTCAAGCAGGAGGGCAAGGACATCGTTTACATCAACGTGATGAACAACCTCTCTGTCGATTGCGACTGCGACGGCCACCCCGCCGCTCCGCAGATGAACGACATCGGCATCCTTGCCTCCACCGACCCCGTGGCCTTGGACAAAGCCTGCCTCGACCTGATATTCAACTACTCGTCGACTCCTGGCGACAATGCCCAACCGCTCATCAACCGCATCAACCAGCGCCACGGCACCCATACGGTGGAATATGCCGAACAAATCGGCCTCGGCACGCAAGAGTATAACCTCATCGACATCAACACGACAGGTCTCGAAGAATTCGATTCGCAAAACCCATCGCCCGAAAGCCTGCGCTACAACGTCTTCAGCATCGACGGCAAAAAGGTAATGAGCAATGCCACCAGCCTTGAGTCGCTGCCAGCGGGCGTGTATATCATCAATGGACAAAAGCGGGTGATATCGAAGTAAAGGAAGAAAACCTATAGCATAGCGATAATCCGTAACTCGGGCGAAAGGCTTGGGTTGCGGATTTTTCCGTTTCTTTGCACGGCAAAACAAACCACAAAATGAAAAAACACTTAATACTATTCCTCATCATGTCCCTTTCAGTCCTCAGTTCCACCGCCCAAATCGACCTCCACAGCCACGCCATCACCGAGGGCTACCTTGAGTTCGACACACTTTCGATACGCGTTGCGATTGAGCATCAGTTGGAAACCTATCCGAAATCCACCTTGCAGGACATCTACAAGAGCTTCTACCAAGAGCATTTCGGTCCGGAGCACATGATCAGCGACACTGCTTCGGTGAGGCGATACTTGGAATACGAGCTTACGCAACTGTCGGAAAAGCCAACGGTCTATTACGAACCTACAGGCAGCGAGGGAGCATACGTCCGCGTCAACCTTTTTGCCGTTGTCGATAGCCTGATAAGCGCAGAACAACTCTTGGACGCCTTCGTCCGCAGTGCCAATGCTCGGCAAGCTCCACAGACCGATTGGGTAGAAAAATGGATGGCCATTGTCGGCATTATCGAGAAAGAAAACATAGTGATCGAAGGCTTTGAGGCCGACAAGCCCCTGTTGATGGAAGCCGCCAGAAGCCATCAGGCGGTGCATCACAGCAGCATCTATAACGAGACCTATCATCCGCACTACCGCATCGTGGAACGGCGTATTTTTGAAACGGAGATGAAGCCCAAGCTGATATCTGACGCTATACAGGAAAAAAAGTAGCCGTCGGCAAAATGTATATGACAATCCGCAAATTAGGTAAGTCCCGATTTGCGGATTTTTCGTTGTTTTGCACGAAAATCAAAGCCAATGAAAAAGAAAAGTCTAACCCTGACGCTCCTGCTTGTGGCGGGCATCTCAATCAAAGCACAAAATATGGAAACACAGAAAGTAGTATTCGTAAACAAAAACCTAAACACGCGGATGGCCGGCTTGCTCCGCCTTCCCGACAATTTTAACCTCAGCGACAACTATCCAGCCATCGTGGTCACAGGCCCGATGCTGTCGGTGAAGGAACAGGCACAGTCCGTCTATGCCGAAAGGCTTACCGAGACCGGATATGTGACCTTAGTGTTTGATGGCACCTATTTTGGCGAGAGCGAAGGAACGCCTCGCGGCCAGGAGCTGCCCGAAGTGAAGCAAAGCGATATTGAGGGCGCAGTGGACTTCCTATGCAGCCTTCCCTTTGTGGACAACGACCGCATCGGAGGGCTCGGTATCTGCGGTTCGGGTTCATATATGTCGGTGGCGGGCGTCAAGGAGCCGAGGCTGAAGGCCATCGCCGCCATCGTTCCGGCCATTGCTGACATCTCCAAGTCGGCCATGGCGGGCTTTTTCCGTCCCGAAGAAGAGGTGAAAGCGGCCAAGGAAGCCTACGAGAAAGGCGAAGGCGGACTGATGCACCTCAACTTCATGCCCCGTGCCTTCGACGAGGGCGCGGCCTACTACTACACCTCGCGTGGCACGCATCCCCGCTGGTCGAACCAAGTGGTGGCGTGGAGCCAGTTGGAGTTGGTGAAATACAACGTGGTGAACATCATGAAAGACATGAAGAAACCCTACTTGGTCATCACGGGCGAGAACGCCTGGAGCCGCAAGGCCTCGACGGAGGTCTTCAACGCCGTGCCGCACACGAACAAGGAGATGCACGTCATCCCCGAGGCCAGCCACTTCGACATGTACGACTTGGCACCCTTCGTCGGCGAGGCCTTCGAGTTCATCGTGCCGTTCTTCGGGAAAAACCTGTAAGAGAGTTTATATAAAAGGTATACGGGGCGCGACTTTTCGGAGTTGCGCCTCGTTTTTTTGTTTGTTTTTTGCGGGGAAATGCTTACCTTTGAAATTAGTGTTTCAACCAGTGTGTCTGAAGTCGGCTGACTTTAGGGATGCAATGCAAAGTCTGACAATTATTTGCATTTCAAGTTTCATTTGTAGATATTCCTTTGTTTGGCAGGGTTGCATACCATGGTTTTGGGCAATCCAGGCCGGTTCCTTTCCCTTTTCTTATCAAAATGCCGTAGGCCGCAAAGAGTTATGGCGTACTGAAGTGAAATACGCAAGCCAAACCTAAGCTCGAATTTGCGGATTCAATTGGTGATTAAAACAATGCGCAACCTCTTTATTACCTCAACATATTTTGCTTCTTGGCAAGGGGCAGGTTCTGTCAAACAACCAAATTTGCTACCTTTGCAGCCGATTCCTAAAAACAAAGACATTCATGAAAGCAATTTTCGTCAACGGGTCGCCCCGTAAGAACAAGAACACGGCGCTGATGCTCGAAAGCGCTCTGCGCGGTGCCCAAGAAGCAGGTGCCGAAACCGAGTTGGCCCATCTCTACGACATTCAGTTTCAAGGTTGTAAGAGTTGTTTCGCCTGCAAGCTGAAAGACTCGAAAACCAACGGCATCTGTGCCATAAAAGACGACCTGAGACCAGTGTTGGAGCGTTGCCGCAAGGCCGACGTGCTGGTGTTTGGCTCGCCGATCTATTACAGCTACCCGACAGGCATGATGCGCTCGTTCATGGAGCGGGCGATGTTTCCCATAGGCACTTATCACTACGAAAACGGCGTGCAGAAAGTGCTTCGCGACAAGGTGATTCCCACAGGGATGATTTTCACGATGAATTGCCCCGAAGACTACGCCGCCGTCATCCATTATCCCTTCCTTTTGGAAACGGCCAACTCGAAGATCATGGAAGCCATCTACGGCCATTGCGAGACGCTTTACGCTTACAACACCTACCAATTCAACGACTACAGCCGCTACGACTTCACGCTCTTCTCCGAGAAGGAGAAACGGCTGTACCGCGACACCCACTGGCAGACCGACTTGCAGAACGCCTACCAGTTGGGCAAACGCTTGGTGGAACTCAGCAAAAGTCTTTCTTGACGGCCATGTTTTCAATACCCGCTGTCGATGCTCTTCTGGTTAGCTTCGTTGTAGCGGTGGCCTGAGAGTTCGATGCGGTCGAGGCCGGCGCTGATTTATCCAACCGTCACCCGCTTCGTTTCAACGCCATTCGACGTCTCAACCTTAATTATATACGTGCCAGATGCCTGATGGCTGAAATCGTATTCAAAGGAATTTCCACTTGCGGTGCTTTCAAAGACTTTCGCTCCAAGACTATTGAAAATGACGATGTTTCGCAAGCCCTCAGCCTCAATTTTCACCTTGCCGCAGGTCGGATTCGGGTAAACCGCTGTTACGACAGATTCTCCTTCCGAAACCGCTGTACAATCCTCGACGAACTCACAGAAGCCGACCATTCCATAGGGGTCGTACCATGCAGAGTTTTGATAAGCATCGATGCAACCACAAGGAACCGTAAGGGTCTGATAGCCAAAATTCTGAAATACGACACAATTCCATCCGGGTTCGTTGCCAAGCCCGGGAGGCGTGGTGGCCAAGGAGACAGCCCCCGTGAAATGCGAGCAATCCCTGAAGGCATAGTCGCCGATGAAAGTGACTGATTCTCCGATGGTCAGCGTTCCGTCAAAACCCGAACACTGGAAAAATGCGCCCGAACCGATGGTGGTCACTGAATTAGGAATGGTCAAATCGCCCGTCAAGTCGAAACAAAACGAAAATGCGCCATTGCCAATGGCTGTCACTGATTCAGGAATGTCAATCGAGGTCATTCCAGTGATGCCCTTGAACGCATTGCTGCCAATGGAGGCGACCGTGTTGGGTATCACGGTGTTTTTGCATCCAAAAGCCAGTTTGTTCGTGCTGGTTGCGATGATGGCGTTGCAGTCGTTTCTTGAGTCGTAAGTGGGGTTTTCAGGATCTACAACCATGCCGTCGAAATTGCAATACACGAACGCGTCTTCGCCAATGGATTCCACGTTGCTCGGAATGTTCAACACGCCCGTCAAGCCGTCACAAGAATTGAAAGCCCAAGCCCCAATGTTGGTGACACCAGAGCCTAAAATTAATGCCCCATCGAAACCATAGCATGTGGCGAAAGCGCTCGGCTCGATGGTAACCACCGAATTGGGAATCACCAAATCGCCAGTGAAGCCCGAGCAATAGGCAAACGCGCCTTCCTCGATGGTGGTCACTGTATTCGGGAGGGTCAGGTTAGTCAGATAGAAACAATACATGAATGCGGTGTTTCCGATGACCGTCACGGCATAGTTGCGCCCTTCGTAACTCACCGATTCGGGAATGACCAACGGGCCAGCGGCATCATAGCCATTGACATGGCCTGTGACCGTTACGGAAACCTGGTCGGCATTGACGCGATAGTTCAAATCACCGACCGTAAATTCCGTAGGATTGAAGCCGTAAGTCATGAACAGGCAGGTCGGATCGTAGCTGTCGCTTCCATTGTGGAGCGCGCCCAAAACGGTATAGGCTCCAGTTTCGGGGTCAAGCCGATACAAATTGCCATAATGAGCACCAAACAATTCGCCCGTCTGCATGTCAAAAGACATCTTTAGCGGCAAATAAATCGGGCCGATTACGGTCAATTGTGCGTTGGAAAGATCCAATGAGCCAAACTCGCCCCAAGAACTGATCATATATGCGTTCCCTGCCATGTCGATAGCCAAATTGAATCCGTCATGCTCAATCGCGCCATGGTCTTGCATGTTGCCGGGGTTGGCAGGGTCGAAGCTTTTCAGGTGCTCTTCCGTAATGACATAAATCAATCCGTCGGCAGGGTTGTATTCCATATCGGTGATGTAGGGAACGTTGGCGACCATCACTTCGGGTGCCTCAATAAGATTGTTGGCGGCATCAAAGCTTGACCTACAAATGCTATAGCCGTTGTCATTGTTCACACTCCACACATAACCGTTGGCAAAGGTGGCTGTCGTCACTGCAGGAAGCACGTCCGATGCCACGGACACCGACCCTAAATCCTGCATAGTGAAAGAGATATACTTGTATTCTGCTGGGCTGGGCGGTAAGATGTATCCATACCAATTGGCGGTTGATGCGGGCCCCTGGGCCTTGGCCAAGCCAGCGAATGCGAATAACAGCAGAACTATTAGATGTAAATTCTTTTTCATGGTAACAAAGGTTTAGTTTGACATTATTACGATTCAGTCCACAAAAGTACAAAAAAGCCGCAATTCATTAAGAAGCGGCTTAAAATAAAACCATCGTCAAGTGGCTCATGGTTTTCTTACCTTTTGCCAATACAACCGATTTTCTGTAAATATAACTGAAAATCAACAAGTACTTCACCATGACTGTCGCTTCCAGCACATACTGGAACGAAGTCCACGGCTACACGGCAGAAGATGTGGAAAAAGACCCTGAAGGCCCTCAGACCATGCGCAACATGGGCCGCAACATGGCCTTCCTCGTCAAGAGTATCGCCCTCGGCAAAGAACAACTTGGCAAGCCGCAACAGGAAATAGGCACCTTCAGCAACTTCATGGACGGACTTTAATATTGTTTGTTCTGTCGGCAAAAGAATCCGCAATCCAAGCTCTGGCTCGAATTGCGGATTCTTTGTTTTTCTGGTTTTACCCTTGCAGCTGGAACTGTCCCGTGCGAATCGAGGCAATCACACCGCCATCGATGAGCAGGTCGATGCCGTTGATGAATTGGGCGCGTTCGCTCATGAGGAAAGCGGCAGCATCGGCGATTTCGTCGCTATGTTTTTGTTGATTTGTTTCACGATGCAAAAGTACGGCAACCCCACCGAGGGGGTGTTATCCATATTTCGGAGAAAATTTCAAATATTGAAGAAATGTGCAAACTGAAAGTCGAGCGGAATGCCGGGCATCAATCCTACATTATCTCGACCTCTGTCGTAAGACTACGCACTCCGCCACAACGAAGTACCGGCGTGTTGATTCGAATATCGCAATCAGATACTCTTGCGCCTTTCCGAGTTCGCATTCTTCTTTGAAAGAGAGTTCCTGTGGAATTCCTCTATTTGCTGCAACATCTGCTCCCGCGAGTAGGGATGCAATGACATGCGTCGTGCCTCCAGCTGCGCAGCCATACTGTTCCGCCGGTGAAAATCGCTTATATACAAGCCGTTGTGTGATGAATAGTTCTGCATACGACTCCAGTTTTGAAAGACCGTTGGCGGTGAAGCCTTCGTCAATAATCGAATGAATGCTATGCCAAAAGTCTTGATTGCTCATTGTGATAATCCTTGCATGATTTGCAAAAGTCCACTTTTTTTCGGAATCCGACTAAAGTGATGAGGCAAAGAAAAAATCCGCAACCCGAGCCTTTCACCTGAGTTGCGGATTCATTTCCATAAATGTGCTGATTACGCCTTGTTGAACTTCTCCTTGCCACGTTTGCAACGAGGGCATTTCCAGTCGTCGGGGAGGTCTTCGAAGGCCACGCCGTCGTGCTCGGCGGGGTCATAGACGTAGCCGCAAATGGAGCAGACGTACTTGCCGGACGATTCTTTCTTCTCAAAATTCACTTCCGGCCAGATGGTTGGCACGGGATGGTCAAGGTCCATCACGCGCTTGGCTTCGAGGTTCTCGTAGCCTTGCGGGGTGTGCGTGCCGCAATACACCGTGGGATGGTTGCGCACGAACTCGCGCACACGGTTCTGCGTCTCGCGGGTGGCCGGCAGGTCGTCGTAGACCACGGAAAGCTTGTCCTCGTACAACGCCTCGTCGACGTAGGTGATGTCGCCGTGAAGCATGTAGAACAGACCATCCATTTCTACGATGATGATGCTGTTGCCCTTGGTGTGTCCCTTGGCCTTGATGAAGTGAATGCCATCGGCAATCGTCTGGCTTTCAGGGAAGTTGTAGTACGGCCCGTCGGTGAACTGCACGGGAACCAAATTGGATAGCCCTTGCAATTCAGCGGCATCCATTTCGTCGGCATTGACGTAGATCTTGGCATTGGGGAACGAGCGCAATTCTCCGGAATGGTCGCTGTGGCGGTGGGTGAGGAGGATCTTGGTCACTTGCTCGGGCTTGTAGCCAAGGGCTTTGAAAGCGTCCATATAGTCGCAGATGGTTTTCCCCGTATAGGCCTTTGCCGACTCGTCCATCACCTCTTCGGGGAATCCGGCGGGCAGGCCGGTATCCACCAGAATGACCTCCGTACCCGTGTCAATCAGGTAGTTCTGAAGGCTGCCACGATAGCGGACGTTCTTGTCGAATTTGTCCATTCCCTCTTCGCCTCCAAAAGCGAAAGGTTGGCTGTAAAAACCGTCTTTTCTGAATTTTACTGCTTTGATTTCCATAGACTCTCAACTCTAAACTCTAAACTCACTTAACCGGTTCCCACTTGCAACGGACGGGCGACACGATGGCGCCTTCCTTTTTCAGCTCGGCGAAAGCCTTGTCGACTTCTTTACGGTCGGCGTTCAAAGCCTTGGTGACATCGCCAGCCGAGACGGGTTTGCCCGCCTCGCGCATGGCCTGTAATACTTGCTCTTTCATTGTGTTATAGATTAAAATTTAATTGTCTCAACAGGTTCCATCAGGTTGAAGAATGTGGCGGTAGCGTTGGTCAGATAGTACATCACGCCGTTTTCGCCGTTTTCGCCAAGGGCTGCTTTCAGTGAAGGCATTTTCTCGACGAGGGCTTTTTGCACATCGGGACGGTTGTCTTCCACCAAGCGGCATTCGATGCGGAGCGTCTGGCCTTTGAAGGCGCAGAGTTCGGCTTTGGTGTTTGCGACGATTTGGCGTGTGGCATTGGTTTGACCAAAGGCCATAATGTAGATCTTTCCGTCGCGGAACAACATGGCTCCGTAAGGACGTACGCGGGGTTGGTCACCCTCTACTGTTGCGAGATAAAACGTTCCCGCTTTCTCCAGGAAATCGTAGACTTTTTTTACTGTTTCCATTAGTGTAAATGATTTAAATTGTTAGTATTAAAGTGAATGATAAGATTTCTATGCTAACATAGCCTTTACTTCGTCCTGATGCTCGAACAGGGTGCATCCGCCGGTGTGCTCCCAATTGAGCGCATTGGCCGCCCTGATTTTCTTGAACAAGGGCGATTGCATGGCACCTTTCAGGCCGAGGTCGACGACGTTGCTGTCGCTGAATGGCGAGAAGGGACATGGTTCCGCCGAGCCGTCGGGACCGATATGGAAGAATCCGCGACCCGATGCCAGACAGCCACCGCTCTCTTTCTCGTCGCCAGGGAATGAGAAGAAAATCAGCTCGGGGAACGCCGTGCGGCGTTGCTCAAGCAGGGCTTCCATCTCGCTGACGTGCTTGTCGCTGAAAGCCAGATGTTCGGTACCGGCCTCCGTGGGAACGTATTCCACATAGAACACGATCTTGCAGCCCAGTTCGATGAGTCGGGCGATGAATTCGGGTGAGGTGACGAGGAGGTAGTTTTCTGTCGTCACGGTGATGCTGGTCCCGAAGAACAAGTCCTCGGCGGCCAAAGCCTCCATGGCGTGTATGGCGCGTTTGAAGACGCCTTGTCCTCGACGCTGGTCGGTGCCCATCGCCGTCCCCTCTATGCTGATGATAGAAATCATGTTGAGGTGGTCGCGCCAAAAAGCCATTTGCGACGCTCCGATGAGGGTGCCGTTGGTGAAGACTGGGAAAATCATGTCACTCACTGTGGCCACTTTTTCGAGAATGTCGCGGCGCATCAGTGGTTCGCCCCCCGCTAATAGCGAGAAGTTGACGCCCAACTCGGCGGCTTCGGTGAAGATGCCGTACCACTGCTCGGGCGTCAGGGTGGGCTTTCGGCCGTCGGCTTCGTCGTTGGCGATGCCGTTGCTGCGGGCATAGCATCCTTTGCAGAGCAGGTTGCAGCTCGTGGAGATGCTGCTGATGAGGAAAGGAGGCACGTCGAGGTTTTCCGTTTCCTTGATCTTGCGTCGGCGCTTCTCAGCCTTCTCAAACGAACGCTGCATCTTGAAGGCAAACCGAGCCTCGCGTGGGTTGGAAAGCACGTTTTTGTAAGCCTTTGCCATGAAATTGCGGATGCCATAGTTCATGTATTCCGCCAAATCAAATTTTCTCTTTTCTTCCATATTTTTAAAATAAATTGTTGTCTATCAAGACGAAGGCTTTATTTATAGGTTCGGTTTGTGGCTGCATGAAAAGCCGTTTGGCACGCCGCTGCGCTTGGGGCAATTACATCATTTCGATAAGGAAATTCTCATAACCGAGCTTGTCGATGTAGTTGAGGTATTGGGCCTCCCAAGCCATATGGTCCTTCTCGCCATCGATCCACTTGTAGATGAGCTTCTGCGTCGGGTAGTCGTCGGCGAAGGCGGCAGCCATCTCGCTCAGTTGCTTGATGGCATCAGGGTTGTAGTCGGACTCGATCTGTTGCTTCGGGTCGTCGTAGAACGGGAATTCCATCGTTTTCATGGCCTCTTGCAAGTCGGCGGGCTTGCAGCCGAGTTCCACCAAGCGGTTGAGCACCTCTTCGGCCTCGTCCCATTCCTCTTCGGCTTCCTCTTTCCACTTGTCGGCCAACTTGTTCCAGCCGTTCAAGCGGCAGTAAGCCGAGAAGGCAAAATGTTGTTTGCTGTTTCCAAACCAGGCAGCGCCAAACATGGCGAACTGCTTCAAAGCTTCTTCTTTTGTCATAGTATTGATGATTTCGTTAATAATTGTACTGTTTGTAATTTTCAAACTGCAAAGATACGAAATAATTACTGTAGTTTTGAATCCTAAACGACACAAAAATTGTCTGAAACGATACAATTCGAGAAAAAGTCGTAATTTTGTGGCAAAATCACAAGCGAGATGTACAGTTTGAAGGAAAGTTGGATGGCCATGTACGGCGAGATGCCCATGGAGAACTGGGACGGCAAGATGTACTGCATTGAGACCGACGCGGCCAAGACGTTCCGCTCGAACGAGACGCAAGGGTTCCTCTCGGCCTACACGTTCACGCTCGTTACGGAAGGCTGGATGAAATTTCTATGTAATGGTAAGATGCTGACGCTCCAGGCCGACGACCTCTATTTCTACTCGCCAGGCCTTTCGGTCACCATCGTTTCTGCCTCGGAGAACTATCGTGCCATCTGCCTGATGGCCGATGAACACACCACCATCGAGCTGCCCACCGTGCGCGATTTGGTCAGCATTGCCTACATGCCTATCGTTCAGCTACATGAGCCGAAACTGTCGCTGCCTCATGGCGAGGCTCTGCGCTTGGCCAAGAGAATGCGCGAAATCATCGAGTACTTGCACTCCGACCACATCTATAAGACGGAAATCCTACGCTTGCTCTATGCCGTTTTTCTGCTCGATGTGCAGAACGTACAACAGCAAGCCGTCACCCGCCGGCAGATACCCCAGCGCTTTGAGGAAATATTCATCGGCTTCATCCGCTTGTTGCCGCAACATTTCGTTGAGCGTCACGACATTGCCTTCTATGCCTCTTCGCTCAACATCTCAACGGTCTATCTTTCCCGTGTCGTGAGGCAGGTCGCGGGTCGCACCGTTGTCGACTACATCGACCAGATGCTGTTGATGGAAGCCGCTTTCCTGTTGCGCACCTCATCGATGAGCATCACCCAGATAGCCGAGTACCTCCATTTCGCGGATGCACCCTCGTTCAGCAAGTTCTTCTCGCGGCTGAAAGGCGTGTCGCCGAGGGAGTATAGGGTGGAGAAATAAAACACAAAAACGTCAAGCGTGTCAGAAAAACCTCGAATAGGGTAATGACTTGATGTAACGCTCCATGAAACTGAAGTCGGGCGTTCCGTCATTCTTTGTCGGAAGAAAGATTTCTGACCGTTCCATCAGTTCCTTAGTCCATTTGTTGTTAAAAGCATACTTCACGCTCTCGTTCTTAATCACCGTGGCGATGAAGATGGCGATGTGGGGTGTGAGTTGAAACTTGGGCATCAACACGTTCACGTCATCCGTGGCCCAATAGGGTTCGTCTTGATAGAACGCTTCACCGATGGAGCCATTGTAACAGACGGAAATGGTGCCTGCTTGGCAGAGTTGGTCATCGTTGCCGATGTGGTTGGTGATGCCGTTGTTGAAGGCCGAAGCACCCACATAATTGATGCGTCCGTCACGTTGGTCGGCTTTGGTCAGGCGATTGCCTTTAGCGATGATAAAAAGACCGTCTTTACCTCCCAAACGGAAACTCTTCCAATGGTCGGTATTGAGAGGAATCTCGTTTTCCTCGACAGACTCGAAAAATGGTCTGTATTCCTCGGCGAGGGGAGTGCCATATAGCGTATGGTCTTTGGCATTCTCAAAAAACTCCTGTTCCTCTATTTCTTGCTTGAACAAGGCGTATGCGAGCGTGCGCTTCATGAAATCGGCACGTGTGGGCATTGGTACCTCGATATCTTCTTGATAGCTTAGATGCTCATCGGGTCTTATCCATTTGATAGTGTCGCTACCTGTTTGTTTCCGTACAATGTCCACCCACTGTTGCTCAATGGCTTCCCACCGACCACGAATGTCGTGGCGGCCTTGGTTCTTGATGGTCTCCAAGCCGTCTTCAGCCATATAGCAGGTAAAGATCTCTTGTTTGCGTTGGGGTGTGCCGGTTGTAAACATAAAGATGCTTGTGGTAACTCCTGAAAAGATTTCTTTGGGCAACTTGATAATCTTTGTCAACCTGTGGAATTGCATCCAGCGGCGCACACGTCCCCTGGCTTTTTCAAGCTTGTTGTCGGGCAGGATGAAAGCGCACACCGTTCCAGCCGGAACATTGTATAGGACGTTCTCAACAATATCCAAACATCCGTATTTGTTCTCAAAAGGCGGGTTCATCAGTACCCTTGTGATGGGTTTGTCACGCATCCACCATCCAGCATCCACCGAGCGGCTGTCCATGTGTTCCAGGTTGGTCTTACCGTCCTTATGAATCAACATATTGGCACATGCCAATGCAAATATTTCGCGGTCGAACTCTATTCCATAAAGCTGCGTTTGGGCAATCTCGCGAGCCTCTTGGGTGCGAACGCCACCAGCTTCCTTGATCATATTGCACATCGCTTTCACAAGGAAGGCACCGCTTCCACAAGCAGCATCAAGCACCGTGTCTCGCCTGGTTGTATCGGTGATTTGATACATGAACGATGTGATATGGTCGGGTGTAAACACCTGTCCCGACTCCGATTTGGCTTTGTAGCGATTGAACTCGTTGAAAAAGATGGCCATCACGTCCTCGCCGTTCCAAAAATCGGAGTTGATGTTGTCGGAAATCTTTGACACATCTTCGATAAACTGGTTGATGGCATCTTGCTTGCACTGCGTGTTCAGCTTGATTTCCGAGAAAACGTCAATCAATATCTGCAGTTTCTGGTTCTTTGCCAAATCCTCCGACAAAGAGCTTTCCAATGTTTCGCGAATGGCGGTTGTAAATAGCCTGAACGACATTCCTTTCGCTAACACAGCACCATAACGCTTAGCTACCAACGCACAAGCGGTGAATATCATTCGGTGGTAAAGGTTCTTAATAAGGAAGTCGAAATGCAAGGTATCGTTGATGCTGTGTGTCAGCGAATAGATGAGCATCTTGTTGATTCGGTTGGTGGAGAACAATCCAAGATAGTGTTCCTTGTCCATCAACTCACTTTCTCCATCAACTAACTCGTCATCTTTATAAACCTCCAATTCATATACATTATAGAGCAATCCAACGACATGCTCATATTTGGCTTGCACTATGCGGATGTTTTTCTGAAGCTCTTCACGTTCCTTGTCGCCCAATTTGATATTACTGCCTTTCACCTCAAGGACAAGGGCTGGATAGTGTGTCTCGTTTGGCAAATACCATCCATCAGGACGATCTTTCACTCCCCGAAAGCCTAATTGATTGAACGAGGTAAGCTGGCCAACCCCTGCTTGAGCCGACTCCGTTTCTTCCAAATGGAGTTTGGTTCGAGCCAAGTCGCGAACCTGATCTTCCGTATAAACCGTACCTGCCATAAATCATTTTTTTACTTTGCAAAGGTAGGATTTTTTTCACAGCCACAGTTGCTTGGAAGAAAAAAATCCGCAAGCCAAGCCTTCGCCTGGATTGCGGATTACCTATCTTGTATCTTGTTGCTGAAAACATCAATCACGCAAGGCGTTCCTGACTTCATCCACTTTGTTTTCGAACTTCTTGATGCCGAGCAAAGCCAGAAGGTAGGCCGCACCAAGGGCAATGATGCCAATGCCGATGAGCGTGGAAAGCGTTGTCGCGGTCACATCGGGATTGCGGAGACCGAGCACACCAAGCGCGGCACCAGCGATGCCAAAAATGAGAATCAGCCACCAGTTGGGGAATCCGACTTTCTTGTAGTCAAGACTCTGAACGGCGATCAGCACCCCCTCGAAGAGCACCCACATGGCAAAGATGACGGGCAATGAGACCGTGACAAACAGGTTGTTGCAAAGGAACATGAGGCCGAGGATGATTTGCAACAATGCCGAAAGCATCCGTGAGCCGCTGTTGGGCAGGAAAAGCTGCGTCTTGAAGGTGAACACCATCTTGGCGATACCAGACAGCAGTGTGAAACAGCCGATCATCCAAGCGGTAGTGAAAAGAGTCTCAGTCGGATTGGCAATGCAAAACACGCCCAAAACGACCAACAGGATGCCCGCGATGGCGAGCCAGATTTTTGTACTTTTCATTTTTTTTGAGGTTTTTAAAGATTAGGCGACAAAGATAGTGTTTTTTTCTGGAAACGGAGGAAAAAGTTCGTAACCCGAAGGCCACGGCTCAATATTGCACCAGTCGGCGGGCGTAATTGTCCACTACTTTGATAACCCCGTCCACCATGGGGTACCATGTATCAATGAAAAGGCCAACTTTCATATTTTATTATGTTGTCTATTTTACGTTTTTTCTTGGAGAAGCTAATGGCTTCCTTGGGCATAACACGCTGATATCCTTTCTTTTCCAGAACTTCCACGGTGCTTTCGTATCCTCTGTAAAACAGATCTTCGATCTTCGACATGTCGTAAGCCGTGCAACCATAGGTGTCGAGCTCAATGAAGAGATCCGCTTGGGCTGTGTCGGCAGCCACGTTTGTCACCATCATCATCATAAACGAACGGTAAGCCACCGATACGAGATTGTCTTTGTATTTGTCCTCTTCCAAATGATTGAGGTTGAGCGCAATGACCTTCTCGCATTTTTGGCGAATGGCCGAAACGGGCAGGTTTTGGAACGCTCCGCCGTCAATGTAATGAATCCCGTTGATGCATTTCGGTTGGAAGATGACCGGGATGGAACATGAGGCCACCACACGAGGAGCGATCTCTCCTTTGGTGAATACTTTTGGCACACCATGTTCGATGTCGGATGCAACGATGAAGGTGGGTATGGGCAACTCTTCCAAACGGCTGTAAGGCAGCTTTTCTATGATCAGTTCAGTCAATGGACGCGAATCAAACAATCCTCCTTTTGGGACACTTGGTGTGACAATGTCCTTGAAGAAGTTCAATCCCTGAAAGGTTTCAACCATTTGTTTTGGAGTAAAGCCTGACGCATAGAGTACCGCCACAAGAGCACCCGCACTGGTCCCCGAAACTACGTCTGGTTGTATGCCATACTCCTTCAGTGCTTGAAGCGCACCACAGTGGGCTGCAGCTTTGGCACCGCCACCACTGAAAGCGATGCCTATCGGATATTTTTTTATTGCCATGCTCGTTGGTCTTAGATGTTGCAAAGATAATACAATTTCGCATATATTCATTAAGGCAATGCGAGTTTGTAGGCAACGCCATACCAATTGATGACAAATCCCGCTATGGTCAGCCACAAGAAATGCACACTGATGTTCGACAGCGCAAAACCCAAGGCAATGACGACTGCGCCGATAGATCCCACGAAAGTCAACATGTCCGAATCGGCCCACATGGGTTGCCGCTCGGCCAGCCAAACCAAGGCTTTTTTCTCCAACCCGTTCAGCAGTGAGGTTTGAATCCTCACAGATTGTTCTTTTTTCCGATTTTCTTCCGTCATGATGGTTATTTTTGCGGAAAAAATAGGCCGTCAAATGTTGACGAACACTGTCTAAATGGAATGATTGATTGTTTATTTTTCCATTAGGCGACAAATAGAACATAGAAAAGGAAATAAAAACAGTTCCATGTTTCAGAAATAGGTTGTTATTTTGCATCGTTCAAAACCACCAAGATGTTAAAGCAATTCTCCGACTTGATTATCACCGACAATCCCGATGAGATTACTCCCTCCAAGGAAACCATCCTATCGGGATATATTCTTGCCATGTTTTGCGAGAAGGGCGTCATCCAGTTTTCCATCAACAACCAACAATTTCAAGCGGGAGAAGGAGACCTCATCCTGTGCGCGCCACGAAATCTGGTTGGACTTTATATGCGCAGTCCCGACCTTCAGAGCAAGATTATCTGTGCCAGCGAACAACTTTTTGACGATGTGTTGACAAACGTATTGCATCTTGATTCACATTGGTGGCAAAAATTCAACTTCCTTATCCAAAACCCGGTCGTTCATCTCTCGGAATTCCAGAACAAACTCTTTCAGGCCTACTTCAACTTGATGACAACCTATATGGAGGACGATGACAACCTCTATCGGCAGCGCATCATCAAGCTCACAGCCCAATCATTAGCGGTTGAGATGCTGCACGAAGCAAGCGGCAAGATGCAACATCTTAACGAGACGCAAAGGTACACAATTTATCGGATGCGGAAAGACAAAAAGACACAGGCGGGACGCTCTAAGACCGCGAAAAGTGCTAAACTTCATCCACCCCACCGAACTTTTTTATAACTTTGCTTGTTGAATCTATAATATACGTTTTGCCGAGTGTTTACCGCTCCCTAAACTGTGAGAAATGGGTGAAGACATACCACGAGATGAGGTTGTCGGAACGGCAAAACATAGGGCCAAAACGGTCGACGACGCCATAATGCGTGAAGATGTGCTTGTAGAGGCTACCGCTCACTTGAAATGGAACTCGTTTGGGCCGTCGATGTCCTAAGTGGATGGTCTTTCTTCATTCATTCTTTTTGCTGCAAACACCTTTCACATCCGTTCACGAAGCAATCCCAAATAAAGGCGATTTTGGATAGAGATCCATTGTTTGTGACAGTTTCGCCAATTTTCCTTTACTTTGCACGGCAAAACCATCCAAAATGAGAAAACACCTGATAACACTCCTCATCTTGACCCTTTCGGCCATCGGTTCCTCCGCCCAAACCGACCTCCACAGCCACGTCGTCACCGAGGGCTATCTCGAGTTCGACACACTTTCGATACATGTTGCGATTGAGCGTCAGCTGGAAACCTATCCGAAGTCCACCTTGCAGGACGTTTACAAGAGCTTCTATCAGGAGCATTTCGGGCCGGAGCACATGATCAGCGACACGGCCTCGGTGAGGCAATACTTGGATTACGAACTGGCGCAGATGACGGAGAAGGCGTCGGTCTATTTCGAGCCGACGGGCAGCGAAGGGGCGTATGTGCGCGTCAGTCTCTCCGCCGTTGCCGACAGCCTCATCACCGCCGAGCAACTTTTGGATGCCTTCATCCGCAGTGCCAATGCCCGCCCAAAGCCCTCGACCGACTGGGCCACGAAATGGGAAACCATCATCAGTGTCATCGAGAAGGAAGACATTGAAATCGAGGGTTTTGAGGCCGACAAGCCGCTTCTGATGGAAGCCGCCCGAAACCATCAGGCGGTGCATCACAGCCGCATCTACAACGAGACCTATCATCCGCACTACCGCATCGTGGAACGCGAAATCTTTGAAACAGAGCTTAAACAGATGATAAATAGCGGTTCGTCAGAATAACTGTTTTGGCAGATATAGGAATAATTGCTATTTTTGCACCTGCAAAAGCATTCATCAATGCGCGTGTTACTCGCCATATTGTTTCTCTTCATCGCCAACTTCAGCGGTTGCGTAAATCATTCGGTTTCAATCGAAATCGATCGCCAGAGCAGACCCAGCACCGTTCTTTTCGACGAGATGGAGGACAACCTGATGAATCTTTACAATGCCGCTGCCGACACCCGACATGCCGTGCAGCAGGAAACCACGGTTTGCCTGTCGGGTTTCAGTGTTCGTGTTTTGCCTAACCGCACACGAACGGTCAGCAATGTCAGCATCAGGCAGGTGCTGCTTTCGACGCACAAACCTGCCGTTTCAAGGTTAATACACCATTCTGTCACCCAATTAGTTGCGTTCCCGAAGGAATACCACATATTCCGGTTGAGACGCATCCTGGTTTAGGTCGTTTCCGTTTTTTCGTTTTTTTCCTTTTAGGGACACACCGCGTGTGTCCGATGGGAAAATTGTATGCGGACGCATGCGATGCGTCCCTATAACGGCTGCCCAATCCCCCGCCCCCTTTTGAAGGGGGAATTGTGACAGCCCTACAAACTAATTCATTCAATAACAACAAATCAAAAACACGAAAAATAATGGAAACAAAAGAATATAAAAACCTCAATAATCATGAACTCCCCGAATTGGAACGCAAAGGCCTCTTCCGCCGTTGGCATTATAAGCCCACACAGTCGGCAGTGGACAAAAAGGAATACTACTTCATCGCCGACGACTACGATGATTTGAAGACGCTGCTCGAAAAACACAGCTTCAACGACCTGAAAGGGTTGCATTGCAAGACGCTCAGTCCTATCAAGCTGGTCGTGCTCACCTCCAAAGACGGCAAATTCGCCGCAACACAGATCTTCCGTTACTATGATTACTACTTCGTTCTGGATTCCGACATTTGGGTGTACATAGACGCTGATGCCGAGGCCTTTGTCGGGGCTTTGAAAGAACTGAAACCGGAGGGATAAGACATCATGCAAGTGGAATTCTTCTTACTGATCCTCTCCATCCTTTTCTTTGCCAGCATCTTGGCAGGCAAGGCGGGCAGCCGTTTCGGCGTGCCTGCCTTGCTGTTGTTTCTCGGCGTAGGCATGCTGTTCGGCAGCGACGGACTCGGCATCCGTTTCGACAACTTCAAGCTTGCGCAAATGATCGGCACCGTGGCGTTGAGCGCCATCCTCTTCTCGGGCGGCCTCGACACCAAAATCGAGGACATCAAGCCCGTGTTGGGTCCGGGAGTGACGTTGGCCACATTAGGCGTGTTGCTTACTGCTGTGATTACTGGTTTGGCATTATATCTTCTTTTGGACCCGCGTCTCGGCGTAGGCCTGATGGGATGCCTGCTGTTGGCCTCCACCATGAGCAGCACCGACTCCGCCTCGGTCTTCTCCATCCTTCGGGGCAAGGGGCTTCATCTGAAACACGACCTGCGACCCACATTGGAATTGGAGAGCGGCGCCAACGACCCGATGGCTTACGTGCTGACGACCACCTTCATCACACTTGTGCTACAGGGCGGTGAGCCACGTTACGGAAGTGCCTTGCTGATGCTGTTGCTTCACCTTGTCGTTGGAGCGTTGATGGGCTGGTGTTTCGGCAAAGGCATGGTATGGCTCATCAACAGGATTAACATCGACAACACGGCACTTTATCCCATCTTGGTGCTGTCGGGTAGCTTTTTCGTGTTTGCCGCCACCTATTATCTGCATGGCAACAGTTACCTCGCCGTTTATGTAGCTGGATTGGTGGTCGGCAACAGCCGTTTCGTCCACAAGCGTTCCACCCGAAGCTTCTTTGATGGCGTGTCGTGGATAGCGCAACTCTCCATGTTCCTTACGTTGGGTCTGCTTGTCAACCCATCGGAGTTGCGTCCTGTGTTGGTGCCAGGTCTTATCATCAGTTTCGTGATGATTTTCGTCTCGCGACCGCTTGCCGTTTTCGTGTCGCTGTTGCCTTTCCGCAACTACACCTTCCGCGATCGCATGTTTGTCTCGTGGGTGGGTTTGCGCGGGGCCGTGCCCATCATCTTCGCCATCCTTTGCCGCGCCTCCGATGTGCCCCACAGCGATGTGATGTTCAACATCGTTTTCCTATGCACGTTGGTCAGCCTCATCGTACAAGGCACCACACTACCCTTGGTGGCAAGATGGTTAGGCGTTTCGGAGACACCCAAGACCCAACCTCGTGAGCCATCGCAGGATTTCGACATCGACTTTCCCGAGGAAATCAAGTCGGCCATCGTAGAGACGACAGTGACAGAAAAGATGCTCTCGATAGGCACCCGCATGATGGACTTCCGCTTGCCCGAGAAGACGCTGGTCATCATGGTCAAGCGCGGCGACAATTATTTTGTCCCTACAGGCAAGACAAATCTTCATGTCGGCGACCGGCTCATGCTCCTTAGCGACAATCAAGAAGAATTGGAGCGTGCGCTGGCTGCCTTAGGCATTGGTTCACTGCCTTCAGCTCAAAACGCAACTTAATAATACAATAATTTACCTACATCGCCGTTACTCAAAAAAGACATTTTTGCCTCCATGTTTGAAGCACTAAGAAAATATCGCTCCGTTCTCATCCTCGTCTTGATGGGCTTGGTGATGGTGTGCTTTGTTGCTGACGAATCATGTGATGCACAACATTTTGCAAAGCATACCGCCGCTTCAACTTGCATGACTGCCATCGCCGAAGACTTCGACATAGACGATGATGAGGATGACGAGGTTGCCAACATTTTTTCCGAAGACAATGCCTGTGCGTCCATCCCGATGCTTGAAGCCATTGGCCAAAAGGCAGAAGGAAGCAAGTGCTCGTTAGCCTTGCTGCGCGGGCAGGTGAGACGCCATTCGCCCCGAAACAACCTCCCTTACAACCATAACTATGTCATTTTGAGAAATACCGAAAGTGGCGTGGACTTGTTCCATGCCGCTTTTTTTGTCTTATACTTTTTTCTTCATAACCCGGAACGCGGCTCGGGAAAGCCTGGGTCGCGTTCCATTTTCCAAACCACAAACCTATGAATGCAATCAGTATCCTCACTGCGATTCTAACCCTTACAGCGGGCATCGGCGTTTTCCTGATGGCCTGCCACTTGATGAGCTCGCACCTTGAGAGTGCGGGCAGCAAGCGGCTGAAGCAACTCTTTGCCCGTGTGGGCGGGAGCAAATGGACCGGCGTGGGCATCGGCACGCTCGGCACGGCGGCCATCCAAAGCTCGGGAGCGGTGACGGTGATGGTCATCGGCTTCGTGAACGTCGGCATCATGTCGCTGACACAGGCCGCTACGGTCATCTATGGCGCCAACATCGGCACCACCGTGACGGCACAGTTGGTGGCCTTGGGTATGCTCGGCGGCAACGGCATTTCCACTACCCTACTCTTCTCCGCCCTTGCGGGTGTGGGAGCTTTCATTTTGATGTTCGCCAAACGCGAGTCGTGGAAGCACACGGGCGGCATCCTGACGGGCTTCGGAACCTTGTTCGTAGGTCTCGGCATGATGTCGAACGCCATGGACGACTTCGCCGCCCTCGATTCGGTGAAACAGTTCCTCGCCAGCATCAAGAATCCGCTGCTGATTGTGTTCTTGGGCGCCTTGCTCACCGCCGTCATCCAAAGCTCTTCGGTACTCACCTCCATTGCCATCACGATGGTCGTGGCGGGGCTGCTCTCGCTTAACCAAGGCATTTATCTTACCATGGGTTCCAACATCGGCTCGTGCGTGGTGGCCATCCTCGCGGGCATGACCAGCGGCACCAACGCCAAGCGGACGGCATTGATCCACCTGTTTTTCAACGTCATGGGTGTCGTGCTGTTTTTGTTGGTGGCTTTGGTGTTGCGGCTGGCTTCCAACGGGCTGTGGAGTTTCGGGAGCGTCTTTGAACACCTCTTCCCCCATGCGCCGCAAATCCAGTTGGCCATGTTCCACACTGTCTTCAATGTGTGTACCACCTTGGTGGCCTTGCCTTTGACGGAGAAGTTGGTCCAAGTCGTTTGCCGCCTCGTCTCCGACAAGGAGGAAGCGCCACGCGACACCCGTCCGCATTTGCACTTCCTCGACGACACGATGCTGCGGACGCCCGCTTTGGCCGTGAAGCAGCTGAAGGCGGAGATTGAGCACATGGCGAGCTTGGCCATGGAGAACTTCAGACGTTCCATCAACATCGTGACGACAATGGATTTCGGCGAAACGGAGCAATTCGCCAACGCCGAGAAGGAACTCAACTACCTCAACGGCGAGTTGCTGCGGTATGTGGTGCTGCTTTCCGACAACCGGTTGAGCAAGTCCGATTTGAAGTTCCTGAACGCAAGTGTTAGAAGCATCAGCGACTTGGAACGCATCGGCGACTATGCCGAGAACATCGTGGAATATGCCGAGAGCCTGAAGGCGCAGTCGGCCTCGTTCTCCAAAAAGGCCGTCGAGGAAATCCATACGATGGAAAGCCACATCAACGCCTTGTATGACGAAATCGCCCTTGCCTATCACGACCATGACGAAAGGGCTTTGGAACGTGCCCACGACATCGAAGAAGAGATTGACGACCTGACGAGACTCATGGAGCGCAATCACATACAGCGACTTATCGAAGGAAGCTGCACGCCGCAAGTCGGAGCGGAATACCTTTCATTGGCGAAAAACGCGGAACGTATCGCAGACCACTTGATTAATGTCGGGAACACGATTCGGGAATAATCATTTCCGTATCACGATTCCCTTTTCCGTCCGTTCCAGCACCCCTTCATCCAGTAGGTCGGCGATGATGCGGCTGAGCGAGGGACGGGCCACGCCAAGCATCTCGGCGGCCTCGGCCACATTGGTGATGGCACCGTGTTGGCGGATGTAGTCCAACATGCGGTCGCGGAGGCTCTTCACGGCGAAGCTCCTGACCTTGTTGCTGAGGAAGTGGCTGCGGTCGGAAAGGATTTCGAGAAACTGCTTCAGCACTTCGGGATGCGCCGTCATGAACCTGAAGAACGCCTCGCGGTGGATGTACCACACCACCCCGTCGGTCGTCATCGAGACCTCCACGGGAATCGTGTTGTTTTTGGCGAACAGGAACGCTGGTGCCAGAATCATCGGTGCCTGCATTCTTTCTATCACCACCTCCTTCCCGCTTTGCGCGCCCATCCGCGACTCGACGGCGCCCTCGGCGAGCAGCATCAGCCAATCGCAGGTGTCGCCCACACGGACGACCATCTCGCCCGCCTTGTACTCCTTGCGGAGATAAGGCAGGGCGAGCAGTTCCTGCAACATCGCCTCGGTGCAGGAGAAAAACAGTGGAAATTGAAGGAGTTCTTTGGTCATGACGGCTATTTTTCTGCAAATATAGTATTTTTCAGGCCGTCACAAAAGCTTCATATTATTTCATCTCAAATCCACGTCTCCTCCAGAATATCGCCTCTGATGCCGATGACGACTTTCTTGACGGGCACTTTGCGCGAGGCCTGCTCGGTGGCCATTTTGGCTAATTGCAGCAGTCCGCCGCAGCATGGCACTTCCATGATGGCCACGGTGAGCGTGTTGATCTTTGCGTCGTCAATCATCTGACGGAGCTTGTCAACATACGACTCTTTGTTGCTGTCGAGCTTCGGACAGGCGATGGCCAATCGGCGACCGCGCAGCAGCTTTTGATGGAAGGCGGCGTAGGCGTAGGCCGTGCAGTCGGCGGCGAGGAGCACGTCGGCACCGTGGAACACCTCGGCCTGCGGGTTGAGCAGATGCAGCTGCACCGGCCAGTGCGTGAGCTGCGAAGGCATCTCTGCGGCACCTGCGACGGCTGCTGGCGCGGGAGCGTCGAACACCTTTTGTGCCGACCCGGGGCAACCGCCACCATGCAGCACATTAATAGGGTTGAAGGGAATGTTGTGCTCCTTCAGGTACTGCACGCCTTGCTGGAAGAGCTGTTTCTCGCCGTGGTCGTGCAGATGGCGGAGGTGCGCCTCGATGACCTTGGAGCCTTGCGGAACCAAGCGCTTCATGGTGGCCACCTCGTCGTAGGGCTCCGCCTCGCGCTGTTCGATGCTGATGGCACCCGTTGGGCAGTCGCCGATGCAGGCACCCAGACCGTCGCAATACAGCTCGCTGACCAGATGGGCCTTGCCGTCAATCAGTTGCAGGGCGCCCTCATGGCAGCCCTTGGTGCATTGGCCGCAGCCATTGCACAGTTCCTCGTTGATGGTGATGATGTCTCTTTTCATGATGATTTGTTTTTTAATGTTGACGCAAAGTAACGCAGTTTTTGCAAGAGTCGGCGTAACAAATGTTACATTGAATAAAAAAAACAGTAATAACGTGTTTTCAACCCACAATTTGGACAAATGACTGGATTGAGGATTATTCTTTAGGGGACTTCTAATTATATAGATTCAACAAGCAAAGTTATAAAAAAGTTCGGTGGGGTGGATGAAATTTAGCACTTTTCGCGGTCTGTAGTTTAACTTGTTTTGAATGGTCAAGAGTTTGTTGTGTGACAGGTTGCTGATATTCATTTGCTTATCGATGTATTGTCGTATGAGATTGTTGGTGTTTTCGATGGTACCTTTTTGCCAGGAGGAGTAAGGATCCGTGAAGAAGACTGGGGCGTTGAGAGCCTTGGAGACCAGTTTGTGCCTTGCGAACTCGCTGCCGTTGTCGGTGGTGATGGACAGGACGTGCTTCTTGAAGGGCTTGAGGGGCCTGATGACGGCCTTGGCGACGCCGGCGGCGTTCTTTCCGTTGGCGAGCCGCTCCATGAGCAGGAATCGCGTCTTGCGCTCGGTGACGGTGAGGATGAAGTCCTTGCCGTTCTGTATGGGGTCCATCTCGAAGTGACCGAACTCCTTCCTGCCCTCCACGCTGTCCGGCCTCTGGTGAATGGACACCCTGTCGGGGATGAGCCCGACCCCGGCCCCCACGTAGCGCTTCCGGTGCTTGAGCCTGTGCCGGCAGTGCTTGTAGAGCGTTCCGCCTGTGTCTTTTTGTCTTTCCGCATCCGATAAATT
>JAFSJF010000004.1 GCA_017439405.1 Bacteroidales bacterium | reverse complement strand
ACCTCGGTTATACATTAAACTAGTTACTTGGGTGGCTGTGAAGCCCGACCCGTTCGGCTGCAAAGTTACGCTGTGGCCTTGACTTTTCCACGATTTTTATCCATCTGGCTTATAATTCGGGATTTTTATGTAAGTTTGCAACCCAAAACAGAGCGAAATGTTCAATTCAGTGTTCTCAACGATGCCCATGTTCGTGTGCGCCTTTTGGTCGATGCTGTTCCTGCTCCAGTTCGACAGGAAGAACACGCCCAAAGTTGTCTTCACCGTTTTCATGTTGGCCACCACGGTGCTCTATTTCTGCCACAGCCTTTATTTCAACAGCTGTTTTTCGGTTTTGCCCTTTTCCAACACCTTATATAACTTGGCTTCGCTTTCTGTGTATCCGCTGTTCTATGTTTACATCCGAGCGCTCACCGACGCGAAGCCTCTCACATGGAAAGACTTTGCCCTGCTTTTGCCGGCCTTACTCGTGTCGGTGGCGGTGGGATTGGTTTACCTACTCATGTCAGGTCAGGAAAGGACGGATTTCGTCATGGGTTATCTTTACCACCGATCCGAAACGCCGTTCACGCCGATGATGCAGGTGCAGAGGTCGTTGCATACCGCCTCGAAGATACTGTTTGCGACGCAAGTCGTGGCTGTGCTTGGGTTAGGCTTCAAGCGGCTGAGTGCGCACAAACGGCGGATTGAGGCCTATTTTTCGTGTACCAACAAGTTGGACCTTTCATCGGTGAAGTGGCTGCTGGTGTTGTTCGCCCTCACCTCGCTGCTTTCGTTTGTGGCCAACCTGCTCGGACACCACCGTTTCTTCAACGCCGACTTCATATTGGCCATACCGTCCACCTTGTTCTCCGTCGCGCTCTACGCCTTGGCCTATGTGGGTTTCAGCCAGGAACATTCGGCTTCGAGCATGATGGAAATGGACACCCTTGCCGATGAAAAGCTCGACGACTCCCACTATTCTATCGAACTGAAAGATTTGATAATCAAGAAAATGGAAGAAGACCAAGTGTATCTTCAGCCCAACTTGAAGATTTCGGACTTGGCCGCGATGTTGGGCACCAACCGCAATTATCTCTACAACGCCATCAACGTTGACATGGGTGTCTCGTTCTCCGAGTTCGTCAACCGTTATCGGATTGGCCATGCGCAACGTCTGCTTATGGAGAACCCGGAGGCGAACATGGAAGAAATCGCCATGCAGTCGGGGTACGCTTCGGAAGTCACCTTCTACCGCAACTTCAAGGCCATGACGGGAACCACCCCGTATAAATGGCTGAAGTCGCAGCAATAGCCTAAATATGATGTAGAGACGTGGCATGCCGCGTCTCTACATTATTTATCCAAATTATAACCAATTTTGGCTATTTTTGCTTTTTTTGCAGCGAAAAACAAAACGAATGTACGAACACATCAATGTTTTTTCTATCAATTTCAAACGAATTATGAGATTCATGTTGCCACAAGTAACCATTTGAAACAACTGCAACCCGACAAGTCAAAATACAGAAAAGCCTTGTTTTGGGACACCAATTTCGACGCCCTTGACTGACAACACAATTCGCAATGGATTATCCAAAGGGTTTTTGAATACGGCAATGAAAGCGAAATCACAGAGACCATCCAATATTGCGGCAGGAGAAAGATTACCAATGTTTTGCGCAGTATTAAAGACAAATGGAACTCGGAAAACAGAAACAGAAACATTAAAAAAATATTTAGATCGCGAGGTTGAGGACTAACATTGCATCGAAAAAAACTTCTGGGACGTTCACGACCTTTTGGAGACCTACTCCTTTGAGGAGATGGTGTCGTTTGCGTTGAAAAGAATCCCCTAGTCAATGACTTTGGTCAACATCATCGACGGATTCAAAAGGCTTCCTTTGCTCAATGACTATTCAGAGATAAGGTGTCTGAAAGGCAAATACTGGGAATTTGTCGTTGAGGATTTGATGGAGCAAACTTCCATATTGGATAAGATTGATTTATCCGAATAAAAAAACTCAAAATCTTCGCCATGCAAGAAGGGAAACAATCAAAATAAAATATGTACCTTTGCAGCCTCTAATCCAGACAATAGAAAACGAACAAAATAATGAAAAAAGAAGTCAAATTCAGCTTAGTTTACCGCGACATGTGGCAGTCGTCGGGCAAGTACGTGCCACGCAAGGACCAATTGGAGCAAATCGCTCCCCTGATCATCGACATGGGCTGCTTCGACCGTGTGGAAAGCAACGGCGGCGCCGCCGAGCAGGTCAACCTGCTCTATGGCGAGAACCCGAACCCTTCAGTGCGTGCCTTCACGGCGGCATTGCACAAGGGCGGCATCGAGTGCCACATGCTCGACCGCGCCCTCAACGCATTGAGGATGAACCCCGTGCCTGCCGACGTGCGCCAACTGATGTACAAGGTGAAGAAAGCCCAAGGCGTCGACATCACCCGCATCTTCTGCGGACTGAACGACGTGCGCAACATCATCCCGTCCATCCAATGGGCCAACGAGGCCGGCATGATCTCGCAAGCCGCCATGAGCATCACTTACTCGCAGGTGCACACCGCCGAGTATTACATGAAGATGGCCGACGAACTCATCGACGCCGGTGCCAAGGAAATCGCCCTGAAAGACATGGCTGGCGTGGGTCGCCCGGTCAGCTTGGGCCGCATCGTCGAGCATATCAAGAAACAACACCCCGAAATCAAGGTGCAGTACCACGGACACACCACGCCGGGCCTCTCGATGGCTTCGGTGCTTGAGGTGTGCAAGGCCGGCTGCGACTACGTCGACGTGGCCATGGAGCCGCTTTCGTGGGGCACGGTCCACCCCGACGTCATCAGCGTGCAAGCCATGCTGAAGGATGCCGGATTCCTCGTCAAAGACATCGACATGAAGGCCTATATGGCCGCACGCACGATGACACAATCATTCATCGACGACTTCCTCGGCTACTGGATCGACCCGCGCAACCGCTACATCAACTCATTGATGCTTGGGAGCGGCCTCCCCGGTGGCATGATGGGCTCGCTGATGGCCGACCTCAAAGGTGCCCACGCCCTCATCAACATGAACTACAAGGCGCAAGGCAAGGCCGAACTCAGCGAAGACGAGCTGCTCGTCGAACTCTTCGACGAAGTGCAACGCATTTGGCCCATGGTCGGCAACCCGCCGTTGGTGACGCCGTTCAGCCAATACACCAAGAACATCGCCCTGAAGAACCTCATCGGACGCAGCATGGGCAAACCCGACTTCAGCGACCTCGACGACGCCATGTGGGGCATGATCCTTGGCAAATCAGGCCAACTGCCGGGCAAGTTAGACCCTGCCATCATCGCGTTGGCCAAGGAGCAAAAGCGCGAGTTCTTCACCGGCAACCCGCAGGACAACTATCCGAACGAGCTGCCCCACTTCATCGAAGAGATGAAGAAAGAAGGCTGGGACCGCGGACAGGACGACGAAGAACTCTTCGAGTTTGCCATGCACGAGAAGCAATACCGCGAGTACAAGTCGGGCGAGGCCAAGCGCCGCTTCAACCAAGAGCTTGAAGCCAAGATGAAAGCCAAGTTCGAGAAGGCTGGTGGCGAGGCCAAGATTCCAGACCTGCGCGCCTTGCGTCACCCCAACGCCGAGCCTGTCATCGCTCCCGCGAGCGGCGTGGTAATGTGGGAAGTGGACTTCGACGACAAGTCGATTGCGCCCGCCCCCGGCACCATATATAAAGAAGGTGACCTGCTCTGCGCCATCCAAACCAATCTCGGCTTGGAGCCTGTCTACGCCCTCTGGCCTGGCAAGATCGTGGAGGCCACGGCAGACCAAGGCAAGCGTGTCAGCAAGGGCGAAACCATCGCTTTCATTGAGAAATAAACCGTTTTGAGAAATTATTCGTGGAAACGTGGCATAGTATTTGCTAACTTTGCCGCGTCTTAAACAAATGACCATTGTAATTAACCTAATTCATTAACTAAAACACATTAAAAAATGAAAAAGTTATTTTTGACCTTAGCTCTTGCCTTTGTTGGCATCATGAGCGCAAACGCACAACTTTGGCTTGGCGGTTCTGCAAGTGTTCATGCAAAAGACGGATTCAACATGTCCTTAGCCCCTGAAATCGGCTACTCGTTCTCCGACAGCCCTATTACAGTTGCTGCCGCCTTCAACTTCATGTTGGGTAGCTCAGAACTGACTGGAACTGCATTTGAACTGGGTATTTCCCCTTATGTCCGTTGCAATCTTGCCACTGTTGAGAAGTTCAACTTCTTCTTGGATTTGACAGGTGACATCTTCATTCCCGACTTCAAGGAATTGGGTTGGAGAATTGGCCTTCAACCCGGCATCGCATGGAATGCTACTGAGCATTGGACTGTGGCCAGCCGTATCGGTTTCCTCGGCTACAACAATAGCCTCATGTTCAATGATGGCGACCAAGGCTTCGTCCTCGGCTTCCAAAGCGCTCTTCCTTCCCTTGGTTTGTACTACAACTTCTAAACCGCAGTGTCTGACACAAAAAAAGCCGCTCGTTTGGGCGGCTTTTTTCGTTTATGGAATGCGCTGATACACCGTCGCCACACGGCTCACGTTGTAAACCTTCATCGTGATGCTGTCGCCGTGCTGCTCGGAGGGGAATCTTATGCTTGTATCGATGTTATTGAAGCCGCCGAAAGCAGATTCATCGGTGGTGAGAATGATGCGGTAATCGCCTGTCTGCCTGACGGGTATCACATAATCAGGGATGGAATTTGACCCCCAATTGAAGACGAAAATCAGGTTGCCGCGCTCATAGACGATGGTCTTGTTGTTCTCGTCGGCCAACAACAGCCATGCGGGCAAAGCGTTCATCACAATATTGTTTTTCACAAAATCGAGCATGGCCTTGTCGAAAGCACCCATGAAGCGGTATTTCAAGTGCTCATTGTCCACCAATGACCACTGGCGGCGGGCGTATTGGTAACTCCAATTGTTGCCTTCGCGCGGGAAATCAATCCACTCGGGATGCCCGAACTCGTTGCCCATGAAGTTGAGCCAAGCCTCACCACCCAAGGTGAGGGTGAAGAGGCGTATCATCTTGTGCAGGGCAATGCCACGGTCGACGGCCATCGAAGGCGTGTCTAAGCTCATCGCGTTGTACATCTCACTGCCCATCAAGCGGAACGCGATGGTTTGGTCGCCCACAAGCGCTTGGTCGTGGCTCTCGGCGTAGGCCACCGTCTTGGTCTGCGGATTATGGTTGGTGATGGTGAAGAAAAACTCGTTCATGTTCCACCATTCCTCAGGCTGGTCTTTCAGCACCTTGATCCAGAAGTCGGGTTCGCCCATGCCGAGGCGGTAGTCGAAGCCCATGCCTCCGTCGGCAATCGGGTGGCAGAGGCCCGCCATGCCGCTCACGTCCTCCGCAATGGTGATGGCGTGAGGGTTCATCTCGTGGCACAAAGTGTTGGCCAACTGCAAGTAAGTGACCGCATCGGTATCCACATTGCCGTCGAAATACTTCCACGGGCTGTCGATGACGAGACCGTCGCCGTGGTTGAGATAAAGCATCGAGGTCACGCCGTCGAAACGGAAGCCGTCGAAGCGGAAGTCCTCCAGCCAATAGCGCACGTTGGAGAGCAGGAATTGCAGGGTTTCTTCTTTTCCGTAGTCGAAAAGTTTGGAATCCCAAAGGTTGTGGTTGCCGCGCTCGCCCGCGTGAGTATATTGGAAATCCGTGCCATCGAAGAGATTGATGCCTTCGCGGATGTTCTTCACCGTGTGGGAATGAACCAAGTCCATAATGACCAACAAGCCCATACCGTGTGCTGTATCAATCAGTTCCATCAGCTCTTCGGGCGTACCGAAACGCGAACTCGGCGCGAAGAAATTGGAGACATGGTAGCCAAACGAGCCATAGTAAGGATGTTCTGCGATGGCCATCAATTGGATGGCGTTGTAGCCGTCCGCCTTGATGCGCGGCAGGATGTTTTGGGTGAATTCCTTGTAGGTCCCTACCCTTTTGGCCTCTTGCGCCATGCCCACGTGCGCCTCGTAAATCAGCAGCGGCTCGTTTTTCAGTTGCGGTGCGGTGTGCTTATATATATAAGGTGTGGGCGGATTCCAGAACTGGCCGTCGTAGTCCTTGGTGCCTTCGTCCTGAATCACGCGCTTGATATACACGGGAATGCGCTCATGCTCCCCGATTTGCGACTGCACCACGACCTTCAGCTTGCTGCCGTGCGTGAGGCGATGGGCAAACTCGCTGTCGGGCAAGAAGATTTCCCAGATGCCGTTGCCGACGTT
>JAFSJF010000046.1 GCA_017439405.1 Bacteroidales bacterium | reverse complement strand
CAAGGAAAGCTCCGCAGTAAAGTTCCCTGAAGCGGCAAAGTTCCTTCAAGAGGGCTTTGCGGTTGGGCGCGTCCTGCCTGCCGTAGGCGATAGTGAGGTCGATAAGTTCTTGCATCCGTTCGAAGGCTTTCTCCGCATTGTCGCGACGACCTTTGGCGAGCCATTTGGTGGCCCTGTAGGTCTCGCTTCCGATGTTGGCCATTTGTTGGGGGAAGGTCAAAGAAAGCCATGCGCCGTTCTGAAGTGTCTGGTGCTGCATCATTCCACGAATTTTGAAACAAGTTCCTTGATTTGTTTTCTCACGCTTTCGTTCTCCACATCACGGCTGCGGTTGCCTTGCCATGCGCGGATATTGATTAAGGAGTCAAACTCGATGAAATCGTCTCCAGTCTCATCAGGATACAGGTTGAATCCCCAAAGGTTTTCTTGCTCAGAGCCATTCTCAAGCAGCATGGATTCCAAGTCTGCATGGAGTTCGGCATCGACAGCCAGAAGGCCGCGATTGACATCGGCCACACACTTAATCATGTCAACAAAAGTATTGGAAGCCAATTCTTTAAGTTGCTCTCTCGATATTTTTTCAGTAAGAATCTGCATAAGTCAAATTTTTCGCAAAAATAACAAAAATGAACAAACTAACCGACAACCTCATCAAAATCCTATCGTTAGGCATAGGTCTCGCCATCGGCATCGTGCTGATTGCCAAGGCGTGCTTTGAACTGTCCTTCGACAGTTTCTACAAGGACGTGGACCGCATCTACTGCATCCAGACGAATTATGAACAGCAAGGCGAGTCCCACGACTATCCGCAAGTGAGTGGCGCGGTGGCTCCGGGCTTCAAGGCCGAAGTGCCGGGCGTGGAGGAGGCCACGCGCACCACTTTCTACTTCAGTAACGACCGTTACTTGGACGAAGACAGCCGCGTCATCACGGGCAATTTCCGTTTGGCCGACTCGTGTTTCTTCAAGGTGTTCGACCAGCCCATTTTGGCCGGTGACCCTGCCACGGTGCTCGCCAAGCCACTGTGCTTGATGGTGTCGGAATCCTTCGCCAACAAACTCGGCGGCGTGGAGGAATGTATTGGGAGAACCATCTATAACGAGGATGTCCCCGCTTTGAAAATGACCATCGAAGGCGTGTACAAGGACTTCCCGAAAAACGGCTCTTTCGATGCCGACATCCTGTTGTCGATGGTGAGTTACGCCAAACACAGCACCGAAAACTGGAACGGCAACGACCGCTACAGGGCTTTTGTGAAGTTGCAGCAAGGCGTTGACCCCCAATCGCTTGACATTGCCATCCGCAAGATGCAGGAGGCGCACCAGCCTTTAGAGGAGTGGGAAAAGGATGGAATGAGCCTGAAGTATTTTCTTACGCCTTTCGGCAAAACCCACATTTCAGAATCTTCGGTTCGCTCGATGGTGCTTATGCTTACAATAGTGGCTACGCTGCTGATTCTCATTAGTTTGCTGAACTATGTCCTGATCGTCATTTCGTCGATGGTGCGGCGGGCGAAGGAAATCGGGGTACGCAAGTGCTATGGCGCGACGGCTTTCAACATCCACATGCTTTTGGCGCGCGAGGCCTCGCTGCACCTGCTAATGGCTTTGGCGTTGTCGGCGGCCATCATCTTCGCCGCGCGTGGCCTGATTGAGTCGTTGGTCGGCGTGCCGTTCGAGGATTTGCTCGTCCCGCAAAGCCTGTGGGTCATTGGGGCGGTGCTGCTGTTCGTGTTGCTCGTTTCGGTCTTTGTGCCGGCGCAACTCTTTATGCGCATTCCCGTTTCGGTGGCCTTCCGCAACTACACCGAGAACTCGCGCCGTTGGAAAATCGGACTGCTTGGCGTTCAGGTGTTTATCAACGTCTTCATCGTGTCGATGCTGATGGTGATTGCCTCGCAATATCGGCGGATGATGAACGACAATCCGGGCTACGATTATGAGAATGTGCTGTTTGTAGATATGTACGACGGCAACCAAGCCGCCCAACAACGTGTGGTGGATGCCCTTGGGCGAATGCCGGAGGTCACGCATGTCGCTGCGAGTTATGACCTGCCTTATAAACGCTCGAATGGCGACAATGTCTATTTGCCTGGCGACGACCGCGAACTGTTCAATGTGGCCGACCAATACGAAGCCACAACGGGTTTCTACGACCTCTTTGGGATGGAGTTTGTGGACGGTCGCGCCCCCGCCGATTCCACCGAACTGGTAGTAAGTGAGAGTTTTGTGAAACGGATGGCCGATTTCGCTGATTGGAGCGACGGTGCGGTGGGAAAACAGATACAAATCACGGGTCACGGCAAGGATGGAATGGGGCTCTTTCCTTTCACCATTTCGGGCGTGTATCGTGACATCCGCATCGGCAGCATTGTGAACATGGACACCCGCCCGAGCGTGCGATTTTACGGCAGTTTGGACGACGGAGAATCCTATATGCCGCATATCCTGTTCAAGGTGAACAAGATAGACGAAACGACGATGGCGAAGATGACCACTGCCGTTTCCGAAGCCCTTGACGGAAAAGACGTGCAGTTGCACGTTTACGCCGACAAGATGAGTTCGGCCTACGACGGCAGCCGCCGGATGCGCAACACCGTGTTCATCGGCTCCATCTTCGCCCTGCTGATTGCCGTGGTGGGCCTCATCGGGTTCGTCCGCGACGAGTCGAACCGAAGGAGCAAGGAGATGGCCATCCGCAAAATCAACGGCGCGACGGCTCGCGACGTGCTGCGCATTTTCGCATGGGACGTGCTGAAACTCTCGTTGGTGATGGCGGTCTTGGCCAGTATCGGTGCCTTCTTCGTCGCCCACAGGTGGTTGGAGCAGTTCGCCGAGCGCATCGGACTTTCGCCACTCTATTTCGTTGCAGGGGCGGTTGCGGTTTTGCTCATCGTCACCGTGGTGGTCGTTTTGTGCAGCAACAGGATTGCACGGATGAACCCGGTTAAGTCTTTGAAGAACAATTGAATATGTATTATAAACTACAGATTGAACAAAGGAACTGGATGACGCGAAGCGGGTTGTTGGACTCCCCCTGCCCCCTCAAGAGGGGGACGCGCAAAGCGACGAGGAACTTGGGTCCGGCAGGCCCGCCCCGAAGGGGCGATACTCTATTAACCGTAGGTCGCGACCTACGGCAGCACCCCGGTAGGCCAGCGTCCGGCAGGCCTTCCCCCGTCATTGCGAGGTACGAAGCAATCAGAGGGGGTGCCCGCAGGGCGGGGGAGTCAAAAGACCCCGGCAGGCAAAATCTAAATCCTTGAATCTTTAAATCTTGAATCTTTAAATCTTTAAATCCCTCAATTATGAGCAGTTATCTCAAATTCTTAGGCCGAAACAAACTCTACACCGTCATCGAGGCGGTGGGTCTCATCATTTCCATTGCCTTCGTCATCTTGATTGGCAATTATGTGTACCAACAGTATTCCGTGGCCTACGGCAATCCCTATCGAAACAGGGTTTATGCCGTTGGAAACCAAGATTATATGTCGCTATCGTGGTGGGATAAGGCCGTCTTTGAGGACAAGCTTCCCGAGGCCGAAGCCGTGTGCCGCATCAGCAATGCCGATGGGGATGGTTACATTACCGTTGGCGACGAACAGCCTGTCAGTGCCGTAGTTACCGAGGCCGACCCGGAGCTTTTTGAACTCTTCCCAAGCCTCATTTTGATTGACGGCAATCTCGACGAGTTCCGCCTCAAAGGGCATTGTCTTGTGTCTGAGTCACTTGCCAACCGCGCCTTCAATGGCGATGCTATTGGTAAACCGCTCAAAGTCAGTTATTTCGATGAAAAAATTGAAGGCGTGGTTTGTGGCGTGTTTAAGGATGCCGCCAACTCGATGGTGCCTTACACTGATGTGCTTTTCAATCCCGAATTTGAAGAGCTGTATGCCTCGGGAAACCAAAAGCCTTTCAGTTCCATTGGGCAATACATGACCTTGATAAAAGTCCATGAAGGCACTGACCGTGAGCAGCTTGCGAAAAAAGTCGAGGCGGTCGGACTTCCCAATTATTCCGACGGTTTCGTGAAGGCTATGCCAATCTATAACTTGCCAGAGGTTTTTTTCAATGATAGCCAGTGGGTGTTCAAGAAAGGCAACAAGTCGCTGCTGCAAATGCTTACGGTGGTGGTTTTGCTGCTCTTGCTTTCGGCCATTTTCAACTATGTCAACCTCAACATGGCCCTTTCGGGAAAACGCGCCAAAGAGATGGCCACAAGGCGGCTTCATGGAGCCACGAAAGGTCAAATAGTGATGAAATATATCCTTGATTCCGTGGCGTTTACGGCAATGTCTTTTGTTTTGGCATTCTTGGTGGCTTACGCTTTTCTCCCGATGATGAACAGTTTGCTGCATAGTGTTTCGGGCGGCGAATTTGGCATCGACGCACCGTTTGAGCAGTTTGTTCCTGTTCGATTTGAGTGGTCTGTGGGCATTGTGGCAGCTTATCTTGTGGCGGTTGTGCTGTTGGGCACTTTGGCGGGCATCGCGCCTGCCGCCATCGCTTCGCGTTTCGAGCCGATCGACGTGGTGCGCGGCACTTATCGGATTCAAACAAAAAGAGTGTTCAGCAAGGTGTTCATCGTGTTCCAAAACACCATCACCATCGTCCTGATTGCCATGGCAATCCTGATGGAGGTGCAGATGCGCCACATGATGAATCGCCCCACCAACATGCGTTCAGAGGGCTTGTATTCGTTGCAATGCTGGGTGGCGGACTATTCCGGTATAGCACCGCTCATCGACCGTTTGGAGAAGATCCCGAACGTGAAAGCAGTGGGCTACGGACGCGGTTTCGCGGGGCAGATGAACATGGGCACCAGCGTCAAAACGCCCGACGGCGAAATGGTGAACATGCAACTTATCCTTTGCGACGAGACCTATTTCAATATGCTTGGTTTACAGGTGGTTGAGGATTTCGGCGTGCCAAAAACCAATTCGGTCTGGATGTCGAAGACTTTGGCTGAAAAACTCGCTTTGAACGACTCAACGGTGAATTATTACCCCCGACACATGCGCATTAATGGCTCTCGCCCCGAGACCGTGGGCGGCGTTTATGAAGACATCCCGACACGCTCGGCTGCGTCGTCTGAACCCAACCAGTTTTCGGCAGTCATCATCGCCAAGGCGGAAGATTTGATTTGGGGCAACGGCGTGATGGTTGACGTTTCAGGTGATTACAAAGAGACCGAGAAAGCCATCTTGGAGGCCTATCGCGACTATTCGGAGGCGATGAACGGCACCTATGTAGAGGCCGCCCAAAACGGCTATGTGAAGGACCTTAACAACTTGTTGCTACAACCTGCAAAAATGGCCATGCGCTTGTTGGAACTGTTCATGATTCTATCGGTGCTGATTTCCTTGCTCGGCCTTGTCGCCATGAGCACGTATTACAGCGAACAAAGCACCAAGAGCATCGCGGTGCGCAAGGTGTTTGGCGGCACGGTGGAGGGCGAGTTGTGGCGTTCGGTGAAGGGCTATATGGTTTTGGTTGGCATCGCGGCGGCTGTCGGAGTGCCATTGGCCGTTTGGCTCTGCGGCAAGTATCTTGATCGTTTCGCCTACCGCATTGACCACTACGGCTGGATTATCCTTGTGGCTGTCGTCGTCGCCATGCTGATGGCCTTCCTCTCGGTGCTCTGGCAGACCTTGAAGGCCGCGCGGACGAATCCTGCGGAGGCGTTGAAGAAGGAGTGAGGATTACAGCAGCGGCGTCATATAGAGCGGCAAAAACACCAATCCGTCTCTGGTTTCAACATCTTTTGAATGAAGGACGTATGGCGTGGAAAGATGGTTGCGGTACTTTTCAATGCACTTTTTAATCGAGGTCAAGGTGTAGTTTGTGCTACTCTTG
>JAFSJF010000045.1 GCA_017439405.1 Bacteroidales bacterium | reverse complement strand
TTTCCACCGGCTATGCCCCAGGCTGGGGTGGGTTGCATACGCGTTACGCACCCGTCCGCCACTCTCCTCCCCCCGAAAGGGGATTCCCGTCCGACTTGCATGTATTAGGCCTGCCGCTAGCGTTCATCCTGAGCCAGGATCTAACTCTTCGTTGTACTATTGTTCCGATTCTTTTTCTTCCGTCTCATGGTCCCGCTTCCGCAATTCTTGTTCCTTACTTAGGTTCCTTCAGATTCCCAATGTCTCTCGGCATTTGAAACCTGTGCTGGCCTCAGACTGTCAAAGAACTTCTCGCAACCCTTCTTCTTCGACCTACCCTTCTTCCCTTGATTGCGGGCTGCAAAGATACGACCTTTTTTATTACCCGCAAACAAAAAAATGATTTTTTTTGCAAAAATAATATATTAAACTGTTATTCAGTATTTTAAATAATCAAAATTCTCGAAAAAGAATCCAAATATTGTCCTGTTTTGGATTCTTTTTTGCGATAGGGACGTGCGGTTTTGTCTATTTTGACTGGTTTTACACTGAAAAGCTTGTCAATTGTATCCAAAATCACGGATTCGAGATCGAGCATTTGAAAACAGATTCCTTATATATTAATAAGGTGTAAACAAATGTGTTTAAAACAGGCCAGTCAAAACAGACGGAAAGATGCTTGGGAAAGAGAGAAGGAAAAAGAGAAGAGATTGATGTAATTGATGTAATTGATGTAATTGATGTAATGGGAGTGATAAGGGAAGGGGGAGAGAAGGGCGGTTTTAGACCTGTAGAACGGTTTTCTTTTTTGGTTGAATTCTGATACGTCTTGCTCAGAAAAACTCAAACAAGCGTGTTTTTACAATCCGAAACCAAGTTGTTTACAAAAATAAAATCATTATTATCAATAAACTGACAAACAATATTTTATGCAATAATTTTACAATTCAACAATTATTGTGTACATATGTAAACAATAAACATCGGTAATAATATCGAGAAAAGACCGAATTATTACAATAATATATTTATAATCAATTTATTGAATATATTTAATTAAAGTAGAATAATAGGTGAACTCATTATTGTTTTCGATTGTTTCGATACGTTGATTGGTTTTATTAACTAATTGATACATGGTAATATAAAGTATTTTATAAACAAAAAAGATTCAAGTGAATAAACGCAATATCGAAAATTTACAAAAGTAAAACCCAAAAACTTGCTTTCTGTAAAGAAAAAGTTTTTACTTTTGTAAAATGATTTGAAGTGAAAAATTGAATATTTTTGAGTTTGTCGCTATGGAATACATTGATATGAAAGATCGCATTGCACACATCATTCGTGCCAAAAACCTGACCGCAGCCGAGTTCGCCCTTCGTCTTGGCATCCAACCGTCGAACATCTCTCACCTTTTGTCGGGTCGCAACAATCCGAGCCTTGATTTCGTCAAGAAACTGAAAGAGACTTTTCCCGAGTATAATTTGGATTGGATTGTGTTTGGCAAAGGCCCGATGACCGTCTCAGAACCATTTTTGGAACCGAAACCATTGGATGTGTCGCAACCTGTTGATGCCCAAAAAGCCATGATGGAGTCTGATGGTTTGGAACCGAACTTGTTCTCCGTTGAAAAACTGCCAGACAAGCCCGTTGTGAATGAAGCCAGGCCGTCTGTGCCACCATTGAAGCAAATCGTTTTGGTCTATGAGGACAATTCGTTTGAGGTTTTGTCGCCAAGATAATCGAATCCTATAATATTAATAGGTGTCATATTTGTTTTTTTTGTAATTTTGCGAACTTTTAGAAAAAGTCATGCACGAAGATTTTTTTGAGCGTTTTGATGCGATTTTGGGCCAATCGAGGCAGTTCGCCTTGGTTTGTCACGTCAATCCTGATGGCGACGCCATTGGGTCGATGTTGGCCATGTCATTCTTTCTCAGGCAAAAGGGCCATCAGGTGAAAATGGTTTGTCCCAACGCTTTTCCGGGTTTCTTGGCATGGTTGCCTGGAGCTACCGACATATTGGTTTATGACCGTGACGAGGAGCAAAGCAAGATTGCCATTGCCGATGCAGAGTGCATTATCCTATTGGATTTCAATACGTTGTCACGTTCTGGGGTCTTACACAATGAGATTGGCAAGACACGTTGCCAGCGAGTGATGATTGACCATCATAGAGATCCTGATCTTGACCATCTTGCTTGTTATTACTCAGACACTTGTGTTTCAAGTGCTTCTGAGATTGTGGCCGAAATCATCCTTCATTACGGTGCCGATCGCCTTACGCAAGACATGGCAACCGCCTTGATGGTAGGAATTATGACCGACACAGGGTGTTTTTCGCATTCCATCTATCATTCGCGCACTTTCGACTTGTGTAGTTTTTTGATGGAGCAATCCATTCCGTATCCGCTTATCCACCAACGGATTTACGACAGCTTTTCCGAAAATCGCCTTCGTCTGCTTGGCTACGCCATCAACAAAAAGATGGAGGTGTTGCAGGATTTTGCAGTTGCTATCATCTCATTGACAAAGAATGAGTTGGAGAGTTTCAACTATCAGGTGGGCGACACAGAGGGCATCGTCAACTTTCCGCTTTCGATAGAGAAAATCAAGATGTCGGTGTTGGTCACGGAACGTGCCGACCAGATTAGGCTTTCGTTCAGGTCGAAGGGCAGTTTCTCGGTGCATGAGTTGGCCCACAAGCATTTCAAGGGCGGTGGCCACACCAATGCGGCAGGAGGAATCACTACCATCATCAACATGAAAACGACCATAAAACGGTTGAAGGCTATTTTGGGTGAATACGATGAACTTCGTTATGATGAATAAGTGTAAGTATTTGATATTGTTGTTGCTTTTAACCCTTTTTTCGTGTGAAGAGGACTCCAAACGAATTGTTGGGATAACGAAAAGCGACATGAAAACAAGCATGGAGAAAGCCAATCGATATCTTGTGAACGAAGAGGAAAGGGAAATCGAGAATTACATCAGGCGTCATGGGCTTGAGATGGTTTCGACAGGAACGGGGCTTCGCTACCAGATCTTGCGGAAAGGTTCCGATGAACAGCTTCAGCAAGGGCAGAGGATCAGCATGGAATATCAAGTTGGATCCATTGCAGGAGACGTTTTCTATTCATCTAAGAACGATGGAGTTAAGGAATTTGTCATTGGAAAAGGAGAGGTAGAGTCGGGGCTTGACGAGGCCGTCACCCATTTTCATCGAGGCGATTATGGAATGGTCATCATCCCGGCGCATTTGGGCTACGGACTGCATGGCGACAACGACAGAATCCCGGAATACACCACATTGGTTTATACGATAAAGATAATTGAAAGCCAGTAGAATATAAAGTAAGTAGAATATGAAGAAAAAGCATTTTTTGAGCATTGCGTTTTGCCTTATGGCAGCAATGATTTTCACGGCTTGCAACCGACAATATCCGGGTTACAAGCAGAATCCCAACGGTTTGTATTACCGTTTCTACACGAAAGACCATTTGGCCCAACAGCCCAAGCAAACCGACTTCTTGAGGCTGGTCATGGCTTGCTATCTCGATGATTCGCTTTATTACGACTGGCGGCAGTCGGGGAGCGATGTTTTTGTGCAGTTGTCGGATTCACACTTCAAGGGCGACTTGCAGGAGGCGCTTCGCATGATGCGTGTTGGCGACTCGGCGTCGTTCTACATCAAGGCGGATTCGGTGGCCATCCATTACTATGATCAGGATCCAGAGTCTGTCGGCTTGAAGCCAGAAGACCTTTTCCGTTACGAGGTGAAGCTGGTGGAAGTCAAGACACAGGACGAGTTCAAGGCAGACATCGAGCGTATGAAGGAACAGCGGCTTCAAGAGTCGAAGGATGTTTTGGCTGCGTATGTCAAGGAAAACGGAATAAGTGTATCTCCCATTGAATCAGGTATTTATCTTATCCTGACAGAAAAAGGGAAGGGCAATTGTCCCGAAAAGGGCGACAAGGTGGAGCTCGACTTTGAGGCCAAGTTGCTTGACGGCAGGTCGATAGGCTCAACTTTTGGGCAAGACGAAAAGTTCACCTTCATCGTAGGCGAGGGCTATGTCATTCCGGGTTGGGAAGTGATAGTCCCGAAGATGCACGTGGGCGACCGCGTGACGGCCATCATTCCATGCGAGATGGCTTACGGCGAGCATTCCGTCACGGGCATTCCTCCATACGCCAATTTGGTTTATGACATCAAACTGCTCAAAATCACGCCCGCCGACGTGTTGAAGCGGCAACAGGAGGAAGAAATGCAAAGGAAGCGGGCCTCAGCAGAGAAGGCTTTCACCCAATACCTCAAGGAAAACAGGATCACAGAACACACACTAACAGGACTTTACTACGAAAAATCGGTGCTGACGGAAGGCCAAGGTCCTGAGGCGGGCATGACGGCACGCATCAGATTCGATGCCCAGTACCTTGACGGCACCCCACTCGGCAATTCGGAGGACTTGGGCGGTTTCTACGACATCCCATTTGGCCAACATAGCGTGCTGAGAGGGCTTGAGGAGGGCGTCGGTCTGATGAAAGTAGGTGAGAAGGCCCGTCTCGTAATCCCTTACACGTTGGCTTACGGAGCAAGTTCCTATGGCGAAATCCCACCTTATTCCAACTTCGTCTTCGATGTGGAGTTGGTTGAACTGATTCCAGAAAACAAATGAGAACAAATAAATTAAACATTCAAAACCAATCAAAAAGATGAAAAAGCGTTTTTTGTCGGTGGCCCTTGCGGCCTTGTTTGTTGCAAGCTTCGTAAGCTCTTGCACTGAAAAGTCGCCCTATCCGGGCTACAAGAAAGCCGAAAGCGGGATGTATTACCGCTATCTCACACAGAATGAAGGTGAAACGGCCAAGTTGGGTGACATTGTCGAAGTCAACTTGTCGTACTACCTGATGAAAGAAGGTGGTGATTCGCTGATGTACACCACCAGTACGTTGCCCGAACCAGCCTTTGATCTTGTGCGCGAGCCATCATTCCCCGGCGACCTTTATGAGGGTTTCGCCATGATGCACAAGGGAGATTCCATGTCGTTCATCATGAGTGCCGATTCCGTGTTCCGTCGCCAGTTTCACGCCCCGATTATCCCTGAATTCGTAAAGCCTGAGACCATGCTGCGCTGGGAAGTCAAGTTGAATGACATCATGACCGAAGAAGAGTTCAACGCGCGTCAGGTTGCCAAAGAAGAGGCCAAGTTTGCCGAGGCTCAGCAGGTTTTGGCGAACTTCCTTGCTGAAAACGGCATTGATACTTCGCCCACAGAATCAGGCTTGGTGTATGTTTGCACGAAGCCGGGAAAGGGCGTGCAACCTAAAGAAGGCCAGAATGTTAAGGTGCATTACACAGGCAAGTTACTTGACGGAACGGTCTTCGATTCGTCTGTCGAGCGAGGCGAACCCATCGCTTTCCCGTTGGGTATGGGTCATGTCATTCCGGGGTGGGATGAAGGTATCGCCTTGATGAAGAAAGGCGAGAAAGGTGTGCTTTACATACCCGCCAAGCTTGCCTACGGCGGTCGCAATGCAGGTCCCATTCCTCCTTACTCAAACCTGATTTTTGAAGTGGAACTCGTTGATTTCGAATAAAATGAGAAAGCTTTCAACAGCAATTGCTCTTGGATTGGTGGTCTTGTTTGCCGTTTCGTGCAGCAAGGCCCCATCCGTTTTCAAGGGCTTCGAAAAGTCTGAGACCGGAGCCTACATGAGGTTTTATGAGAAAAGTGGGACGGGCATCATGCCGCGCATCAACGACGGCGTGACCTTTTCCATGGCACAGTATTTCAATGATTCTCTGCTTTTTGACACCAAGGACAGTGAACCCATTGACATCATTCTGGAGCCGGCGGCTTTTGTGGGCGATGTGTCGGATGCCATTCTTGCCATGCAGGTTGGCGATTCGGCGCGCTTGGTTGTTTTGGCCGATTCGGTGTTCGTTGTCATGATGGGCATGGATGCACCCGAGGAATACGCTGGCAAGCCGATCTATTACGACTTGAAGTTGCTCTCGGTGAAGCCGTCAGAGGAAATTGAAGCTGAAAACCAGCGCATTGCCGACAGCCTGAAAGTCGTGGAAGAGGAGTTTTTGGCTCCTTTGAGAAGCGATGCCCGAAACAACATTACCGAATCAGGGCTGATAGTCATGGAGCAGAAAGGGAAGGGCAAGATGGCGCAAATGGGTGATTATGTGGACTTCGACTTCTTGTTGTGTGACCGTGATGGCGACACGATGATGTGTTCCTACGGCATTGAGCCGGTCTTGATGCAATACGGCGAGGAATTCATCTGCAAGGGCTTCAACGAGGCCTTGGGCATGGTGCCCCAGGGGGGCATGCTGCGTTTCGTGATTCCCTCTGAGCTTGGCTTCGGAGCGGAAGGCTATCAAGGTATTATCGCGCCTTTCGACCCTATTGTGGCCAAAGTCACCATGAACGATGTGATGGACAAGGAAGCCTATGGCAAGAAAATGGCTGAACTTGAGGCGAAGGAGGAGGCCCGTAGGCAACAGCGCTTGGCTGAAGAGGACGAAAGCATCAAGGCATATCTCAAGGATAATAGTATTGTCGCAACGCCAACGGAATCAGGTCTTTATATTATTAGAGAGACAGAAGGAATGGGCAGCATGGCCCAATGGGGCGATGCCGTTGCCGTGCATTATGCCATGTACAACCTGAATGGCGACGAGGTGGAGTCGAGCTATTCCTATGGTGAGCCGATGCATTTCACAATTGGCAAGGGAGAGATGATAGCTTGTATCGAGGAGGCCGTGATGACGATGTCGCCCGGCGCCAAAGTCACCTTGGTATCGCCTTCGGAGTTGGGTTTCGGCGAGTTTGCGGTTCATCAGGAACTGCTGCCGGCCTATTCGCCGCTGGTGATAGAGCTGGAACTGGTGGCGATTGAGTGACCGTTTTGCTTCCTAATAAATTGACTTATAGGCCATTTCAAACCATTCAAGCCTGCCCGTACTGTGCGGCGGGCTTTTTTGGTTTTTGCCATAGCGTGCTTAGAACTCAAAAAAATCGGTTCTAAGCATGGTATGGAAAGATTTTCACTCCAAATTCCTATACCCTAACCGCTCCATTTTTTCAATTTGCAACGATGCCTGCCCAAACTCCTCCGTGACCTTGCCCAAAAGCAGATACACGCCGTCGCCTTGGAAAGGCCAAGCCTTCAAGGTTTGCGGGAAATGCACCGTGTCGAAGGCCTCGCCCGTGGCATCGACGAAGGTGCCAAGGGCCATCAGGTCGCCTTTGCAGGTGCGGACGTATTTCACCGTCACCAACTTGCTGAGCATCCGGAAACTGCGCCCGACGAAGTTGAGCATCTGGCAGGCCATCAACTCGCCACGGAACTTGGTCTTCAGCATGTCGAACCATGTCATCGTGACGGGGAAGCCGTAAAGCTCGATTTCATCGTAGGCGCTCTGCAAGGCGTTGGTCTTGAAGTCTGGGAATTCAAAATGCTGGTTCTCAAGCTGGAATAGCGTTTCGGGCTGTTCCTTTTTGCCGTCGCTTTTGTTCAAGTGCGCCTGCCATAGCAGCTCGGCCTTGGTCTTTTTCGTGAAACCGAAAGCCCCGCCTCGGATGAGCAAGACAAGCTGCTCCAAACGGAACGGCACCCGACGGACAAAGTCGTCGAAACTAACAAACGGCCCGTGGGCGTTGCGTTCGGCGACGAAACGTTCAACAAATTGCTGCTCAACGCCTTGCAGATGAACAAAGCCCATAAAAATCGTCCGTCCGTTCAATGTCGTCAGATATTCGCTGCGGTTGACGCAAGGCAGATGGATTTTCGCGCCCATGCGCCGCGCCTCGTTGAAGTAGAACCAAGTCTGGTAAAACCCGCCGAAATTGTTAATCACAGCCACCTGAAACTCAAGCGGATAGTGGCTTTTCAGATAGAGGCTTTGGTAACTCTCCACCGCGTAGGAGGCTGAATGCGCCTTCGAGAAGGAATAACCCGAAAACGACTCAATCTGTCGCCAAAGTTCGCGTACCAAGTCGTCAGGATAGCCTTTCGCCTTGCAGTTGTCGAAAAAGCGCTTCGTAACCTGCTCAAATTCAGACTTGTCGCGCATCTTGTGGCCCATCATGCGGCGCAGCACGTCGGCCTCGGCCAAGTCCAAACCCGCAAAGTAATGCCCGACTTTCAGCACGTCCTCCTGGTAAATCATCACGCCGTAGGTCTCGGCCAAGAGTTCCTTCAAAAGCGGATGCTTATAATCCACTGTCTCAGGATGATGGAAACGATTGATGTATTCGCGCATCATGCCCGACTTGGCCACGCCAGGCCGGATGATGCTGCTGGCCGCGACCAGAGTTTTATAATCAGAGCAGCGCAACTTGCGCAACAGGCCGCGCATGGCAGGACTCTCAATGTAGAAGCAGCCGCAGGTCTCGGCTTTGAGCAATTGCCGGCGAATCAACTCGTCCTGTTTCAGCGCGGCAATCTGGTGAATATCAATGCGGAGACCACGGCTTCGCTCCACCATTTCCACTGCGTCGCGGATGTGGGCGATGCCGCGCTGGCTGAGGACATCAATCTTGATTAGCCCAACTTTCTCGGCGGAATACATGTCGTATTGCGTCGTCGGGAAACCCTTGGGCGGCAGGTCGAGGGCAGCAAAATTGGTAATCGGTTCTTCCGTCACCAAAACGCCGCCTGCATGGATGGACCGCTGGCGCGGAAAGTCTTTGAGGCGTTCCGAAATAGCCACAATCTGCTGACCGATAGCATTATACTTGGCAAACTCGGCTGGATTGCGTTCCATTTGGTCGATTTCCTTTTTGGGCAGGCCGAACACCTTGCCCAACTCGCGACAGAGCGAATTGCCTTGGAAAGTGACCGTCGCGCCGAGCAAGGCAACGTGTTCCTCGCCGTATTTCTCGAAGATGTGCGCGATGACTTGGTCTCGGTCGCGCCACGAGAAGTCGAGGTCGAAGTCGGGCGGACTGCTTCGCTTGGGGTTGAGGAACCGCTCGAAGTACAAGTCTAATTCAATCGGGTCCACATCAGTGATTTTCAGGCAGTAGGCCACCACGCTATTGGCTCCGCTGCCGCGCCCGACGTGGTAAAAGCCTTTCGACATCGCGAAGCGCACAATGTCCCAAGCGATGAGGAAATAGGCGCAGAAGCCCATCCGCTCGATAATCTCCAATTCCTTCTCGATGCGGCGGTAGGCGGTCTTGTTGGTCGCGCCATAGCGGTACATCATCCCGTCGAAGGCCAATTTGCGCAGCAGTTCGCGGTCGTCGTAAACGTTGTCCGTGAAGGTGCGCTTGTTTTTCACGCTGTCGTCCAAGTTGATTTCGCATTCAGACAAGATATGCTCCGCATTTTCAATGAGTTGCGGATAGAGCGCAAAGGTCGTTTTTAGCCGCTCTTTGGGCAAAAGAATCTCGTCCGGACTGGCACAAGTGCTCGGTTCAAGCCTTGAAATCAGCACATTCTCGTCGATAGCGCGCAGGCATTGGTGCAGTTGGTAGTCGCCCTCCTCCGCAAAGGTGACGGGCTGCATGGCGACCAACTTTTCAAAAGAGTCGCAGTTGTAGAGTTTGGTCAGTTGGGAAAAACGCACGCCAAGGAATTCGTTCTCTTTTAGCTGTGTAGGTTTCCGTTTCCCGAAAGGATAGATTACGAAGACCTGTTCCCAGTCGGGTGCCGTTTCGGGATAGGGTTGTTTCGTGAGGTTGTGTCGCGTCAGGAAACGGTTCAGTTCAGCGAAGCCCGCGTTGTTTTTGGCCAAGGCCACATACAGCAGTTCGTCGCCGTTGCGCACCTCCACGCCAACAACAGGTCGCACGCCTTTCCGCTGGCATTCGATTACGAAATCAGCCACACCCATCGTCGTGTTGATGTCGGTCAACGGCAAGGTCGCATAGCCTATCGCGGCGGCCTTTTCGACCAAGTCCGCAATCGGCAACGTCCCGTAGCACAGGCTATTATATGAATGTACGGCGATCATCCAAACGATTTGATTAGTTTTTAATCAAATTTTTCGCCGTAAATCTAATCAAAAGTTTTGGAAAATGACGCATGGTTCGAAGACAAAAACTTTTGTCTTGCGAAAATGTTGGCAAAACTGATTGCTTTGTATTGATATTCGGAAAGTCTTGTTTTTGGCCTGCGCAAAAGCGCGAATACAAAAAAAATGGAATGATGTTTCATATTTTCCGAACTTTTTCCTACTTTTGCAGCGTAAGCTAAAAACGTGCCGCGATGCAGCGCATCGAAGAACTTTTGAAGGTGGTGGCGGACGAGACTTCCGTTTCCGACCCCAACTATCGGGAACTTGACATCCTGTCCGACATGGTGGCGGAGTACGAGAACATTCACCACACCTTCGCCAAATCCAAGCTGACCGACGTCATCAGGCTTCGCGTGTATGAGCGTAGCCTCACTCAGGTGGCGATGGCATGTTTCCTTGGAGTCAGCCCGTTGAGGATGAGCGAGTTGATGCAAGGCAAGATGAAGCCGTCGTACCAAACACTTCCGCGACCTTTGCCTCAAACTCAACATTGATCCTGCGATTGTTCTTGGTGTATAAAAACTACTAAAAGAGATGGAAAACAAGACAGAAAAACGCCTCTTCACCGTTTCGGAATACATGAAAGAGGAATATTGCGCCAAGATTGTGCGCATTGGCGAAATGAAGGAAATCGAAGGCTCTGATTTCCTTGTGCAAACGTTTGTGGACGGCTTCAGCATCGTGGTCTCGAAAGGGCAATTCACGGTGGGCGAGCCAGTCATCTACTGCATGAACGAAACCGCACTCAACAAGGACTTCCTCGCCGCCAACAACCAGTTTGACATCGGCCTTGCCGAGATGAACGCCAACGCTGCAGAGGTCGTCAAACTGAAGGAGGAAGGCAAGATTGAGGAGGCCAAGAAACTTGTGGGCTTCTTCAACAAGCACGGGCGCGTGAAGCTCATCAAGCTGCGCGGCTGCCCGTCGTATGGCTGCATATTCAAAAAGGAGTCGCTCGTGCGTTGGAAGAAGAAATTGGCCGACGAGGACCTTGAAAGCTATTTCACCACCGACGAGAATGGCATCGAGCACCCGTTCTCGTTCGACACGATTGCGGGTGAGCTGTTTGCGGAAGCCTACGTTCCGCCCATCCAGTTCCCGAAAGACGCCACCAAGCGCGAAAGGCGCCGCGACCGTGGCATCAAGCGCTTCAAGCGTATCATCCCGGGTGAGTTCCTGCTGCATTACGACACCACGCAACTGCAAAGCAGCCTTTGGCGTTTCAATCCCTCAACGAAAATTACCATCAGCGTCAAGATGCACGGTACCAGCGTGATAGCCGGCAATGTACTGACTCGTATCCCCCAACCGATGACTTCCGCAGAGCAGTGGTTCAACAAAAAGGTGAAAAAGGAAATCAAGCATTTGGGCAAGCAGCACGCCAATACCTATTGGGGCAAGGCGAAGCAAGAAAAAGCAGCGAAATCGCTGAACGACAAAAAGATAGCCGATTTCAGGATTGACTACGGCCCAGTGTTTTCGTCGCGGACGGTCATCAAGAACCAGTTCGACTCGAAATATGGAGGCTACACGGCAGGCTTCTACGGACAGGACATCTGGACTGAATACGGAAACCTGATTTTCAAGTATTTGGACAAAGGCATGACGCTTTACGGCGAAATCTGTGGCTACCTCACCCAATCGGACAGCATGATCCAAGGTGGCTACGACTATCGCTGCGACCACGGCAAGAACTTCCTCATGCCGTACCGCATCACCTTGAAGCGCGAAAGCGGTAGGAAAGAGGAATGGAACGTGCGACAAGTCCACGACTGGACGGTGCAGCTGATGGAGCAGCATCCCGAAATCGCAGACAGGCTGAAACCTATCCCGATACTCTATCATGGACCGGTTGCCGACCTGTATCCCGACATCCCCAACGACGCCAACTGGGGCATGAACTTCCTTGAACATTTGTCCAACGACTCGGAGCGTTTCGGCATGGAGAAGAACGAGCCGTTCTGCAAGAACAAGGTGCCGCGCGAGGGCATCTGCATCCGCATTGACGACGACCCCGTGGCCGAGTGCTTCAAGCTGAAGACATTCGCTTTCCTCAAGAAGGAACAGGGCGAAATCGATGCGGGCACGGTCAATATCGAGATGCAGGATGCCTATCTGAATGCCAGTCACGGCGACAGTTGAGCGGAAGTTTCTGCGCTGTTTTGAGAAAAGGAAGGCCCGAATGAACATTCTTTTGTATCATTTTCAATAACTGTTTACTGTCTGGCTCCATTGTCCTTGGTTGAACATTCGGCTTATTGTCACTATTTTTACTCATAACTTACTGATATTTGCTGCAAATACACTACTTTTGCGATAACTTTCTGTTGTGAATTGCTTTCAAAAATCTTGTATCTTTGCTCTTTGAAACAACGAACGCTGATGGCTATATCACTCCTTACTAGTTGTGAATTGCTTTCAAAAATCTTGTATCTTTGCTCTTTGAAACAACCTCGGCGGCGGCGGCCTTGCGATACTTGGGTTGTGAATTGCTTTCAAAAATCTTGTATCTTTCCTCTATAAATCCTTGCCCCAAAGAGCGAGATAGGTCAAAAAGGTGCCAAAATAGGTGCCAGGCGACAATGCGGTAGCAAACCGCCCCGTTGGGACGGTCAAAGAAAACAATGAAGTAATTTTCCTCTTCGAGC
>JAFSJF010000044.1 GCA_017439405.1 Bacteroidales bacterium | reverse complement strand
GGCGGGGTAATATGCCCAATGGCTATAATACACCTGTCCACCTATGATGATGCTGGCACCAGGGAAGTCGCTTGCCGCGCCGTGCTCGAAACGGAAGTCAACGCCAGCATAGTTTTGCGTGCTGCCAAAAGGAACCTCCGTGGCTTTTTGCGTCGGCAAGTCGACCATAGTGTCGCCAAACGATTGGGCAAAGCCTTTCATCATGCCACCATAGATAGGCCCTTCGATGAAAGCGGGCATCCCTTCGGGCATGACGATGGGCAACTGGTCGCTGCCACCCAAATGATAGTCGGTGATATCGGTGACGATGGGCTTGCCAAGGGCTTTGATGTACTCACCAAATTCAGCTGCATTGACCTTGAACAAAGGGTACTCCATCACTACAAGGCCGTTTTCACCCTCGATGATATACGAGGTATCGGCCATCACGTCATTGCTGTTGTACACATGCAGGCGGAATCCTTCCAATTCACACACCTGAAACTGACCTACGGTTTTCTTCGTATTTTCCATTACTTTAAGATTTAATTATTTTATTTTGAATTAGCTGTCCTGTCCTTGAGAATACTCTCTTGATGCTCGATACCCCATGAAATCAATGCATCGAGATGCGGCATAAGACTCATCCCGCGCTCGCTGAGGCGGTATTCCACCCTCGGCGGCACTTCCATGAAAACCTCGCGGCTGATGATACCGTCGTCTTCAAGATGACGTAGCGTCGATGTGAGCATCTTTTGCGAGATGTCAGGGATTTGCCGCCACAAATCCTTGAAACGAAGCACTCCCTTTTGCTCCAAGGTATAAAGCACCAACAGCGACCATTTGTCGGTAATGTGCGAAATCACATTGCGAATAGGGCAATCGGGGAAAGTAGCGCTTTGAATCTCTTTCTTGTTCATCTTAATTCGTTTTTGACGCTGCAAAAATATACAAAAATTTCTATATTTCAGCCACTTACCTTTTGTCAATACACGCACCTTTTGGTTAGTATTACTGAAAAACAGGAGGATATAATTACCGCCTTCTAAGGCGTCTAAAGGACGCGTAACTAACTTATTTTTGACCTATTGCCGCTTCGCCTCATAGCCGATGTCTGTGATGGCCTTGATGACGGCCTTATCGGTGATGTCGCCTTTGACGGTGGCGGTACAAAAATGATTAATTCAATGCTTCGGCAGACTTTTTCATTGCACGCTCGGCCAGTCGCATGGCGAGCATGGCAATGGGGATGGTCAATGCCATGACGATAATCAGCATGGGAATGTTGTCGATGACGGGCCATGCCCTTGAAGTCTCAATGCGCAAAAACAAACCCCAAATAGCATCTCACACCTGTAGGCATTTCGATGTTTGAAACAGGGATAAGCCTGTCAACCTTCAAAGTCAGGTGGACGGTTTCAGTTAGGGCAAACTCCACACCGATGTTGGGATTCACGAAGAAAAAGGACTCATTGTGGATACAGGCATCTGGTTCCGCTTCCCAGTCGTCAGCCGAGCCTTCAAACATCAGCAGCGAAGAGGTTTTCCCTCCACCAACAGTGACACCCGCGAAAGGCTGCCATCGCCCGAATTGCCAATAGGCATCGGCCAGCAGTCCGCCCCAACTGGTT
>JAFSJF010000043.1 GCA_017439405.1 Bacteroidales bacterium | reverse complement strand
TAATGCCGGTATGAATGCTCGGCTTGAACAGGTTTTGGAAAATTGTGTAAAGTGAGGTGACTAAAGAAAAAATCAAACAACTGATCGAAAGTATTATTGATGCTTTAATTAATGGTAGTGAATTATCACCCATTTTGTTTTTTCGCTCGTGCCGACCGATGCCAGCGTGCTTTGACTCGGAGTGGCCGCGCCCTGCGGGCGGAATATTTACACGCGGCAGCGTGGTGTTCCTCGCCGAGGAACGCCGCCCACACACTGTCCGCTTCCCCACCATTCAGTCGCTCCGCTCCTGTCATGGCGGGGTTTTCACGGTGGTTATCGCCTGTCGGCGATCAGTCATCCTGCTCAACAAACAAACGGCAAAATCTACAGTTTCCACCAAATTTTTTAAGGCCAAATCTTTAGTACATGACAGAAGGTCGAAAATTTAATGTTAATTAACTGATTATCAGATAGTTAACTATTGCATAAGTGGTTGGAAATTAGTACCTTTGTAAGAAAAAACACCACTAATTTCTATGGGTACTAATTCCAATCCACGGCACAAAGTTAATGATTTGTTTCCAATCCTCAATGAAAAACTGCAGGGAAAAATGAACCTGGCACGCATTAAGCTGATTTCGCGGCTTGTGGTGGCGATGTGCGTGGTCCGCCATGTGGGGCTGCACAAGCTTGCCATGGCTTTCGGCAGCAAGGCCGACAGCCTTTCGAGCATGCGCACCATCCAACGTTTCCTTGCCGGTTTCAAACTGGACCTGTCGCTGATTGCGCGGCTGGTGTTCGGCATGTTGCCCGAACGCGGGCCCTACGTGTTGTCGATGGACCGCACCAACTGGCAGTTCGGCTCGTTCGACATCAACGCCCTTGTGCTGGCGGTCACTTACAAAGGGGTCGCGATACCTGTCCTGTTCAAGCTGCTTCCCAAGCGCGGCAACTCCAACACGGACGAGCGCATAGCCATCGTGGACAGGTTCATCACGCTGTTCGGCCACGAGTGCATCGACTGCCTGGTCGCCGACCGCGAGTTCGTGGGAGAGAGGTGGCTGGAGTATCTCAACAATTGCCGCATCCGCTATTATCTGCGCGTGCGCAACAATTTCTGGGCCGTTGTTCCGAGAACCGGTGAACGCATCAGGGTCTCGTGGCTGTTCACCGGACTCCATCACGGACAGAGCAGGCATATGGAGGGAATCTACATCGTCAACGGCCAACATGTCTACCTGTCGGCGGCGATGGGCAGAAACTCTGACGGGAAGCCGGAACTGATGATACTCGTGTCGTTCAACAAGCCTGACCAGACGGTGGCCAAGTACAAACTGCGGTGGCAGATCGAGACTTGCTTCAAGGCCATGAAGACCAGCGGCTTCAACATCGAGGACACACATCTGCAGGAGATAAAACGGATAGAAAGGCTTTTTGCGGTAATGACAATAGCATTTGTCTGGGCTTATATTGTCGGTGTGTTCAAAGATGCGCAGGTCAAGGCCATCAGAACTCTGAAAAACGGGCGAAGGGCCTTCTCCTACTTTAAGTATGGACTTGATGAAATCACATGCTATCTGCTTAAAGGTAAGAAATACAGCAATTTCGACATCTTTAAAATTTTGTCATGTACTTAAATAATTTAGATAATCTGCTTTCGCTCGGCAAAGCTTGATCGAGTTCTTGTTTGCTCTCGCTTAATTGCAGATATATTGATTTCTTTACCCGCCTTAACTCATTAATCGATATTTTTTTACTAAATTTGCAAGCCAAAACAAACTAACGACGATAGCTTATGAGAATACGCAACCTATTCTTCCTGCTGTTGCTGCTTGCGGCGGTGACAGCGCAGGCCGGCGACTGGCTGGCGCAGGTGAACCAGTGCATTGCCCGGGGGGAGT
>JAFSJF010000042.1 GCA_017439405.1 Bacteroidales bacterium | reverse complement strand
GAAGTCGCAGCCGTTTTCCTTGGCTTTCCTTGCGCCGTCCATGGCGTTCTCAGCCGTGGGGTTGGGGCGAATCTCGTCGAACAACACATGCTCCACGCCAGCCAGTTCCAACTCCTTCTCCACAGCGGCCAGATAGCCGTATTTCTTCGTCGAACTGCCATTGCTGGTAGCAATCAGGGCTTTCCGCCCGGGCAACACTTCATTGTGCAGGTTCTTCAACTGCCCTGCGCCGAACAATACCTTTGTCGGCATAAAAAACTGGAAATTGTACATACCTTTTATTATCTATACGTTAGACGTTTGTTTCTTGATTGCTTTTTCAGCGGCAAAGGTACGACAAAATTCCCATATATTGGTTTTCTCAAACGTCAAACTTGCTTTGCTGAGAAGTTTTTTTGCAAAATAACTTCTCAACAAAGCAGAAATGGCCGCAGAGCAAAGTGACTTTTGGAAGAATTGTTGTACCTTTGCAGCGGATTTTTTAGAATATTAAGACAATATGACCGAACTTGAGAAACTGAAAGCAGGGCTGGAATACTGCTACGACGACCCGGAAGTGGAGGCGCTGAAGGAACGGGCCATTATCCTGTGCCGCGAGTACAACGCCATCGACGATACGGACTACGAGGCACAATCGGCATTCCTCGACAAAATGCTGGGTGCCAAAGGCGAAAAGGTGTGGATTGCCAAGACGTTCAACTGCGACAACGGCAAGAACATCTACATAGGCCGTAACTTCACGGGCAACTACAATCTGACCATTCTTGACATCCGCGAGGTGTGGATTGGCGACAACGTGATGATTGGCCCCAATACGCTGATTACAACCGTCAACCATCCGCTCACGCCAATGGGCCGTCGGCGGCATCTGGGCATCGCCAAGCCTGTACGCATAGGCAATGACGTGTGGATTGGCGGCAATGTCACAATACTGCCTGGCGTCACCATCGGCAATAATGTTGTGGTGGCCGCAGGAGCAGTGGTCACAAAGGATATTCCCGATAACTCCCTCGTCGGTGGTGTTCCTGCAAAACTAATCCGTAACATCGAAAACGACATACAATGATATGAGCCGTAAAGAAGAACTTCTGAGAAATCCTGTCTTGCAGGAAGAGTTGAGGCGCATGACCAGTGGACAGCCCTACGATGCCCACACGCCAGAGATGTATGCGTGGAGAGCGGAGGTGAAGCAACTGCTGAAGCGCATCAACATTACCGACTACCAGACCCCAGCCATGCACGAGGCCATCCGCGAACTGCTGCCCAACTGTGCCGCCGATGTCTATGTGGAGCCGCCGTTTCATTGCGACTATGGCAACCTGATCTATGCCGAAGAGGGTGTCTATATCAATTTCGGTTGCATCATACTCGATGGTGGCGGTGTCTATATCGGCAGGAAAACGCTCGTTGCCCCAGGCGTTCACATCTTCACCGCAGAGCACCCCATAGACGCCGATGAGCGGGAGGGGCATGAGACCTGCCGCCCCGTAAAGATTGGCGAAAGGTGCTGGATAGGCGGCGACGTAACCATCTGCCCCGGTGTTACCATCGGCGACCGCACGGTTATTGGCGCAGGCTCGGTCGTCGTACGCGACATCCCTTCAGACTGTGTGGCTGTAGGCAATCCCTGTCGGGTTGTCAAGCATTTGAAATGATCTGAGATTGAACAAGAACCATTATACAAACAAAAGAAAAATGAAAGCAACAAAACGTAACGGCCTCGTGCTCGCCAGTGCAGCATTGGCCATCGCCCTGACAATGGGTGCTTGCGGAAGCAAGAGTGAGAACAAATCGGCCGCAGAGGCCAATGTGAACCCCGAGAAGGTTCAGGTGCAGAACGTAGAAGGGCGCCAGAACTTCGG
>JAFSJF010000041.1 GCA_017439405.1 Bacteroidales bacterium | reverse complement strand
ATGTATGACGCCGACGTCACGGCCGACGAGCTCGAACTCAACATGGGTCAGTACAACGCTGGCGTGTATGTGGTTCGCATCGTCACCGAGAGCGGCATCAGCACGCAACGTGTGACCGTGGTGAGATAAACCACTGCGGAACCAGATTCCGCGAAAAAACGGGCGACTCCTTTCGGGGTCGCCCTTTTTTTCGCTATTTTTGCGCGAACAAATCATCTCATTATGAAAAAGACACTATTCCTGTTTCTCGCCTTTCTGCCCATCCTGGCTTGGGCGCAATTCGACACCTATTTTACCGACGCCTCGCTGCGCGTGGACTATTGCCTCACGGGAAACCACAGCGAAACCGCGTTCTCCCTGAAGGAACTCATCCGCGAGCCTTACTGGAGCGGCTCGAAGACCAACCTCATCGACAACCTCGAGTTCGGCAGCTACATCGTCAAGGTGTATGAGGCGGGAACGGGCAAACTGCTGTTTTCCAAGGGCTACCAAAACCTCTTTGGCGAGTGGCAGACCACCGACGAGGCCAAGAGCTTGACCAAGACTTTCGAGGAATCGGTCATCGTGCCTTTCCCCAAAGTGGGCATCGACGTCAGCTTGTGCTACAAGACATGGGAAGGCCAACTCAAGGAAGGGATACGTTTCACGGTGAGGCCTGACGATTACTTCATCCGCGACTACGACAACCTCAACCTGCCCGTCTATGACGCTTGGATCGGCAACAAGGACATCACCAAGGCCGTCGATATCGTGATACTTCCCGAAGGCTATACGCAGGCCGAGATGGGCAAGTTCTTGAAAGACTGCGACTTTTTCGTCGAAAGCATGTTCAGCTACGCGCCTTTCGACCGCTATCGCATGAGCTTCAACATCCGTGGCGTGATGGTGCCTTCGGCGGAGAGCGGATGCACCATGCCCGGCGACCGCATCTACAAGAACACCGCCATGCGCTTCAGCTTCTGGACTTTCGACAGCGAGCGCTATTGCATGAGCACCGACAACCGCGACATCCGCGACCTTGCGGGGCAAGTGCCTTACGACCAGATCTATATCCTCATGAACACCGAAAAATACGGCGGCGGCGGGATTTACAACTTCTATTGCTCCAGCGCGAGCAGCAACGGCTTCTCGAGCGACGTCATCATCCACGAGTTCGGTCATGGCTTTGCCGGCCTCGCCGACGAATACTACAACGACGACACCTACGGCGACATGTACAACAACGACCTTGAGCCTTGGGAACCCAACCTCACCACACTTGTCAGCTTCGATGTGAAATGGAAGGACATGATGGACGCGAAAACGCCCATCCCCACTCCGCGCGAGAAGAAATACGAGAACACGATTGGCGTTTTCGAGGGCGGCGGCTATGAGGCCGAGGGGGTCTATAGCCCCAAGATGGACTGCCTGATGAAGACTTTCAACGGCCACGAGTTCTGCCCCGTCTGCCAACGCGCCATCGAACGGATGATTCTCTATTATTCAAAATGATGAATGATGAATGCAGAATGATAAATGAAATCGATTTCGCATTTTGCATTCCGCATTCATAATTCCGCATTCATAATTCCGCATTCGGCATTGAAAAATGAACTACCTAGACATCATAATAGCAATCCTCCTCTTCCTTTTCGGTTT
>JAFSJF010000040.1 GCA_017439405.1 Bacteroidales bacterium | reverse complement strand
ATGTATGACGCCGACGTCACGGCCGACGAGCTCGAACTCAACATGGGTCAGTACAACGCTGGCGTGTATGTGGTTCGCATCGTCACCGAGAGCGGCATCAGCACGCAACGTGTGACCGTGGTGAGATAAACCACTGCGGAATCAGATTCCGCGAAAAAACGGGCGACTCCTTTCGGGGTCGCCCTTTTTTTGTTTCGGCATCCGCCGTTTTTCCCGACGGGCACAATCCGCACCGTTTCACCGGCGTGACGTTGCGCTTGCGTAGGATCCGAAAATCAATACATCTCCTCCGACTGGCTTTCCTCGCCGCCGTTGTCGTCGCCACCGCCTTCGCCCTCAGGCCGGTTGCGCTTGAGGTTCTGCTGGTTGATGCGGTAGTTGAAGTTGAGCGAGAACGAGCGGCGGTTCCAGGTGCTGGTGCTGTATTGCCAGAAGCCGTCTCCCCACGACTCGCCGCCCCAGCTGCGCGAGTTGAAGAGGTCGCGCACGTTGAAGGTGATGGTGCCGTTGCCGTTCAGGATTTCCTTGCTCACGGCGAGGTCCATCCACCAGTTGCCGTCGCGCATGCCGAGCGGCTCCTTGTGCGGGCCCATGACGTGCGCCGTCAGCTGCAAGTCGAACCAGCTGCTCACCTTGAACTTGGAAACCATGCGCCCGAAGAGCATCCACGACTCGGTTTCGTAATACTGCTCCTCGATGTAACCGCGCGTGTAGGAACGGAAAAAGTTCACGTTGCCGTTCAGGTTCCACCATTTCGTCATCTGGCCTTGGGCCACGGCCTCGATGCCGAAGTCGTCGGCCTTGCCGAAGTTGACGGGCATGCTGTAGAACACGCCGTCGTCCTCGAAGGTGTAGTTGCGAATCATGTTGTTGCCGTGGCGGTAATAAGCCGTGAAGTTGAAGCTCGCCTTGTCCCAGAAGTGGATGTAGCCGAGTTCGTAGCTGTCCATGTAGGTCGGCTTCAGGGCGGGATTGCCCATGCGGATGTTGCGGTTGTCGTTGTAGGAGCGGAACGGGCTCATCTGCCAGAAGCCCGGCCTGCGGATGCGGCGCGTGTAGCTCACCTGGAACTGGTTGTTCTCGTTCACCGAATAGTTGAGGTGCGCACTCGGGAAGAAGTCGATGAAGGGCTTGCCGCCGTTGATGGAGTCGGTGCCGTCGTGGGCGTAGCCTTTCAGGTTCGTGTAGATGTCGGTCATCTCGGCACGCACGCCCACCTGCCCCGACCAGCGGCCCCAGTCGTTGCCGAGGCTGGTGTAGAGCGCGGCCACCTGCTCCTTGTATTCGTAGTCGTAGCAATAGTCGGAAAGCGGGTAGTAGCTTCCGTCGCCGTCACGTTCTTCCACAAACGAAACGCTGCCGATGTCGCGCTTGGTGTATTTCGCGCCGATTTCCCATTGCGCCTTGGTGAGGAAGGGATGCACATAGTCGATATTGGCCTGCAGGTTGCGCATGCTTTGGTCGTTGCCGGTCTTTTGGTAAATCTCGCCCAAGACCTGCTCCATCGACGGGTTGGGATAGAGCTTTTCGGTGATGTCCGAACTCGACTTCTCGGTATTGGTGAAGAAGCGCACGTTGGCCTTCAGGCTGCGGCCCTCGCGGTCGAACTTCTTGTCGTAGTCCAGCGTGACCTCATACATCGGATCGGTCTCTTCGTAATCCTCAGCGCGCTCGTCGTAAGTCGAGGTGCCAAGCAACGGATATTCGTCGTAATACTTCACCACGGGATGCGTTTCGAGCGTGCCGTAACGAAAGACGAAAGCCGCGCTGACGATGTCGTTGTCGGTGATGTAATAGTCGGCACCCACGCGCACGTTGTGACCCATGCGGCGCATACGGCGCTCGGTGGTCTGGTCGGTCAGTTGGTTAAAAACCGTGTCGCCGGAAGCGAAAAACGTTCCGCCGACGATGGTATCATGGTCATAAATACCAAAACGTTTCGTGCGGTTGATGCCGCCACCAACGTTGGAGCGGTTGTTGAAGCCGTAGCTCGCGAAGAGGTTCCAACGCTTGAGGCGGTAGTTGGCCGACAGGCTTGCGCCGTATTGCCACGGATAGCCGCCACGCACGTTGACCGTTCCGTTGAAGCCTTGCCGTTTGTCCTTTTTCAGAATGATGTTGATGATGCCAGCCGAACCTTCTGCATCGTAACGCACTGAGGGATTGGTGATTACTTCAATCCGCTCAATCATGTCGCCTTGAAGGGTGCGCAGCGCGTCTTGGGTGCTCATGCCCGAGAGGCCCGACTCCTTGCCGTCGATGAGGATGCGCACGCCGTCGTCGCCGCGCAGGCTGACGTTGCCCTCCACATCCACCGAAACGGCGGGGATGTTCTCCAACACCTCGATGGCGTTGCCAGCCGTGTTGCCCACGTCCTTGCCCACGTTGAAGACGCGCTTGTCGAGGGTCATCTCATAGGTGCTTTTCTCGGCCACCACATCGACCTCGTTCAGCATCTGGTGGTCGGGCGCGAGACTCACCTTGCCAATGTCAACGATGCCTTTCGAGCCGTCGAGCGTGACATCCTTAAACGCCGTGACAAACCCCATATACTGGAACTCAAGCACATAGCGGCCTTTTTCCAACTGCAAGGCAAACGACCCCGACGGCTCGGTGATGCAGCCCGATACAAAGGTCGAGTCGGGCAAGCTGCTGGCACGCACGGTGGCGTATTCCATCGGTTTCCCGTTGGATTTGTCGCAAACACGGCCTGTCACCGTGACGGCAGCGAAAGACACCTGGATAGTCGCAACAACTATCAGCAAAACAAGTAATTGTCGTTTCATAAAAAAAGATTTTCCAATTTGTGAAGAATTATACTATCGCCTTGGGCCTTGACCACTTGCCGTCGGGCGACAAGGACGCAAATGTAGTAAATTTGCCTGAGATACAAGCAACAATTTTTTTTGCTATTTTTGCAACCTGTTCGCAAACAATCCAACAATAAACAATCCAACAATAAACAATTCAACATATTATGAAAGACATCGTACTCAGCGGCATCCGCCCCACCGGAAACCTTCACCTTGGAAACTACTATGGCGCCGTGCGCAGCTTCGTGAAAATGCAGGAAGACTACAACTGCTACTTTTTCATCGCCGACTGGCATTCGCTGACCACGCACCCCAAGCCCGAAAACATACAACGCTCGGCACGCACCATCCTGGCCGAATACCTCGCCTGCGGCATCGACCCCGAAAAGGCTACGATTTATGTGCAAAGTGACGTGCCGGAGACCATCGAGCTGTATCTCTATTTCAACATGAACGCCTATATCGGCGAGCTGGGTCGCGTGACCACCTTCAAGGAGAAGGCCCGTCAACAGCCTGACAACGTGAACGCTGGCTTGTTCACCTACCCGACTTTGATGGCCGCCGACATCCTGCAACACCGTGCCAAATGGGTGCCCGTGGGCAAAGACCAGGAGCAGAACATGGAGATGGCCCGCAAGTGCGCCCGAAGGTTCAATAACATCTACGGTATCGACTTCTTCCCCGAGCCACAAAACTACTACTTCGGCGGCGACGCCATCAAAGTGCCGGGACTGGACGGCTCAGGCAAGATGGGCAAGAGCGACGGCAACTGCATCTACCTCTTCGAGGACGAAAAGACGATGCGCAAGAAGGTGATGCGCGCCGTCACCGACAGCGGCCCCACCGAGCCCAACAGCCCCAAGCCCGAGGTAATCCAAAACCTCTTCACGATGATGGACATCGTCAGCGAGCCGGAAACGGTGCGGTACTTCGACGAGAAATGGAACGACTGCTCCATCCGCTACGGCGACATGAAGAAGCAGTTGGCCGAGGACCTTGAGAAGACCGTCGCGCCCATCCGCGAGCGCATCATCGAGTTCTCGAGCGACACAGACCGCCTCGACCGCATCGCCCGCATGGGTGCCGAGAAGGCCCGCGAAAGCGCGGCGAAGACCTTGAACGAGGTGAGGAAGATTATTGGGTTCAGGCAGTATTAATGCCGAATGATGAATGCGGAATGCGGAATGGGGCGAAGCCCAGCGTCGCATCGCGATTATTCTGCATTCCTCCCCGTTCTTGCGAATTTGCAATTCGCAAGGTCTGAGAGGGGAATTTGCAATTCCCGCATAATGGTAGAGACATCACAGTGTGGCGTCTCTACGGTTTTTTAGGCGGCTGCCACGGTGTGACATCCCTACAGCCCCAGCCCTGTAGGGATGTCGCATTGCGGCAGCCGTGATTGGTTGTGGCGCCAGCCGGGCTGCTGGCGTAGGCTGCGGCCTCTGTTCAGGCGGCGAACCTAAATAACCCAACACAATACCGATTGATTTGGGAACAATAATAAAACGGGGCATGAACCCCGTTGTGAATCGGCGAAGGGAGTCGAACCCTCAATCTGCTAACCAGGAGCCTCGCTACCATATTGCGACCATCAACCGATTACACCGCCAAAAATGATACATACAACAACTGGCATTTGTCCGATGTCTATAACGAGGCCACCGTCAGCTTCGCCACAAAGTCTGATAATTTCACTCCGATTGCCAAGACGGACACCAAGGGCAGAATCACCCTTCACAGAGAGCAAGGCAACGTGGGTGTAAGATGGGCCATCCTGCTGGCAGGAACCACGCTTCCTGGGGTATCCAACCCTGTGAATGAAAACGACTTTATCACCGATTTAGACTTCCAGGTGCAAAGACCTAATTCAGATCTTGTCGTCAAAACCAGTACCACCGGCGAATATTTTACGTTCACGGTAGGTCCTAATAAGAAAGTCTTTTTCTCGAAGGCCAACTTGAAGTACACGCCTGATACTGATACTTGGGCCTTCCACGATGACCAGATTAGTGAATGCAAGACGCCTACAATTGAAGAAGACGGTGGTATTAGTTTTGTAGCTCAATCGCGTCAAGGTTTTGCAGGGAGAAGCTATAATACCACCGACATGGATAGATTCAGTTGGGGGTATAACGAAACCACTACTCTGGATGAAGGAGGAGAATCAACAGAACCGGATTTTGTACATGGACAAGGTGAAGATCTGAGCACTGCCAAAGGAACGGACTGGGGATGTGCATTGGAGGGCATTGGGAATGATTATTGGCGCACCCCGACCGCAAACGATTGGGACACTCTGCTATATCATAGGGGAAACAAAAGCTTTATGATGATATGCTGCTTAGTTCCTACTCCTGACGGCCAATACTATGGTCAGTGCAGAGGCCTCTTGTTGTTCCCCGACGGCTTTAATGAAGATAACGTCCCAGGCCTCGTTATCAATTCGAGCGCAGAGCTAGGTGACCCTGGTTTCAATCCTAATTTGTATAACATTGTGGATTTCACTCGGGAGCAAATAGATTGGGGATGGGGGCCTTATGATTGGATTGAGGACTCATACAAGGATTCTAATGGAAATTACAATTTTTACACAAATCCGAATTCCAATATGTATAAGTTGCTGGCTGCCTGATGCGTGTTCCTGCCTGCCTTGGGCAACCGCATGACCGGCGATGGCTCTGTATACTATAAGTATAATTACTATAATCTGGGTTCACAAGGAATCAACGCTCAGGGCTATTATTGGTCGGCTTCTGTAAATGGCAAATAAAAAATCAACAATTTTTCGTAATTTATTTTCATCAGTTTTTCGTAATTAGTTTTCATCAGTTTTGGATTGTTTTGAGGAAGTCAGCGGTTGAAGCGGAGGCGGCGTAGCCGCCGTAGCGAGACCGCTGACTTCCCCGGCGTTTTCAAAGATGTCCCTGCGGTTCTCCATGCGGTAGCTGCTGCCCTGAAGCTTGACGACCTGGCAATGGAAGAGCAGTCGGTCGAGCAGGGCGGTGACCAGCACCTCGTCGTCAAGCGCCTCGGCCCACTGCTGGGGCGACTTGTTGGTGGTGATGATGACCGAGCACTGCTCGTGCAGGTGGTTGATCAGGTTGAAGAAGGCCGTGGCCTCCACCTTCTTGACGGGGAACATCATGATGTCGTCGAT
>JAFSJF010000039.1 GCA_017439405.1 Bacteroidales bacterium | reverse complement strand
GTTGGAGTGGTGGCGCGTTTCGCCGTTCTTGCCCGCTTCAACGCCTTGCACTACGATGTAGCCCTCATCGAACTGGCTTTGTGAGCAGGTGTAGCTTGTCACGCTGGCTCCGACATAATCGATGACGGTGAGCGAACCGTCGTCTTCGTGCCATTCACAGATGTTGTAGCCTAACAGGTCGTATCCCGTCGGGGTGTTCCATCCGATTTCGATGGTGTTGTTCATGCCCAAGGTGTAGCTCATGTGTATCGTTTCCTTGGGATAGCTCACGATGGGGCATTCTGTGCCGTCTGTGGCGATGGCTGTGAGTGTGTAGGTACGGGAGGCGGAACCACTACCGATATTGTCAGTGAACTGACCATCGGAGTAGTCGGCTGTGCCGACTTGTAGGCCGTCTCGTTTCACGATGACATGGTCGATGTACTGGGCTTGTGCCACGGTAGTGGGCCATGTGACCAAGTTTAAGTTGCTCTCAAGGTCGCATGTAGCCAAGTCGATTTCGACATTGTCTTTCACGATGAAGGTCTGTACGGATGTAGCACACATATCGGAGACACCACAGGTGTAAGTTCCTGGTTCGGTAACTTCGATAGTCGATGTGGTAGCACCGGTGTTCCAAAGATAAGAGTAGGAACCACTTGGTGCTTCAAGCGTAATGGCTTCTTGCTGACGTTTCCAGAGTTCTTCTGTAGTTTCAGTGGGGACGTTGGGGTCAATGAAGTAAATGTCAAAACCTCCGCTGTAACCACATCCTTGAAACTCGCCCCAATGGTGATTTCCGGAGCTTGCATCAAAGACAATTGGGCTTACGTTCTCAATGTATTGTTCATCGTAAAGTAACCAACTGAAATTTGTGGTACATGGTGCAGAAACAAAAACTTGACTGTACTTGTTTGCACATACATTAACACGATGTCCTGGAATGTTCCAAATTTGTGTAATTGTTAACGTTGTGTCGGTTTGTGCTTGAGCTTTCATCAGACAGAAAACAAGGCACGTAATCATGAGAAATAAGTGTTTTTTCATTGTTTTGTTCTCCTTTCTTTTTGTTTATTGTTAATGATTTGTTGTTATCAAATTGCATAAAAAACAGCGTGGAATCAATTCCTTGCTTGAATCCCAGGGTTTCCACGCCCTATCCATCTAACAAGTTCCACGCCGTACCAAATACGGCATTTGCTAACTTGTCCTTGATGGAATTGCCCCGCCGAAACGGGGACAAGTGGAAAATTTGGGATTCAAGGACAGCAACAAGTGCTATCGTTTGTTATCCGCTATATGTCGGTGCGCTCAGTGCGCTTCTTTCATTGTCAATCCGTTTGGTTAGACTTCGTGTTTGTTTAATCGGGGCAAAAATAGGGAAAATATGGAAAGGTAATGCAAGTGTGGGAAATTTTTGTAATTTTGCGGCTGTAAACAAATTGGATTATAATGTTGAACACCGCAAACACACAAGGAATCTATTTGAATGTCCCCATGACGGACTGGGTGCTCCTGAAGGAACTTATCCGCAAGTTCGGTTGGCAGGCTGAAACGCGGGAACAGTTGCTCGATCGCTTTGTCAAAAGCCGTTCAAAGAATCCCTCGCTCACCGAGGACGAAATTATGGAAGAAGTCAACGCCGTCAGATACAAGAAATGAAAATCATCCTCGACTGCAATATCTGGATTTCGTTTCTGATCGTTTCTGATTGGCCATCAAACCATTTTAATCCAACAGATTCTAACCGACTCGCGCTTTGATGTTTATGTTTGCGATGAATTGTTGGAAGAAATACATGGTGTCAGTTCCCGACCCAAAATCCGCACTCGAATTGGCGACGAGGAATTAGACGTTTTTTTCCGAATCATATATGCCTTTTGTCGAATGGCGAAGATTGAACGACAAGCACAATCTGAAATTCGTGACCCGAAAGACTTGTATCTGCTTTCTTTGGCAGAAAGCATCAATGCAGATTACATTGTTTCGGGCGATGCCGACCTGCTCGACCTAAAACAACACAAACAAACCAAATTATTGAGGCTTATTGAGTTTAGAAAGTTTTTGGAGAATTAAACACAAAGCACAAACCATTCTCTAAACAAACGTTTTTGTTTGTTATTCCGCTTTCCGTCGGTGCGCTCAATGCGCTTCTTTCATTGCCAATCCGTTTGGTTAGACTTCGCGTTGCTAATTGGCGACAAAGATAGTGAGTTTTTCGCTGGCGGGCTCGAAAAAGTTGTTTTTCGTTCAGATTGTCCTTTTTTTCGTACCTTTGCACATCGCATCATTCGCATTGTTGGCTATGAGCAAGTCCATCAACATATTGGATAAGGATTACACGCAGTGGATCAAGGAACTGGGTTCGCGCTACCGCCAAAGCCAAATCAAGGCGGCGGTGAAGGTGAACCAAGAAATGCTCCGGTTCTATTGGGAACTGGGGCGGGATATTGTGGAGATGCACATCGAGGAACGATGGGGCGAAGGTGTCATAAAAATGCTTTCTGCCGATTTGCAAAGTGAAATACCAGGAATAACAGGTGTTTCAAATCGCAATATCTACTATTGTAAACAGTTTTATCTACTTTATAATCAAGTAATTGAAAATTTGCCCCAAGTTGAGGCAAAATTACCACCAAAAGTTTTGCCCCAAGTTGAGGCAAAAATTGAAAATATGCCACAAGTTGTGGCACAAATAGAAAAACTTCCACAAATTGGGGAAGAATTTGAAAACCATCCACAAATTGTGGACGATTCAAGAATTTCGCAGCAAGTCGCTGCAAAAATCATGTCGGATGTATTTTCCATCCCTTGGGGACACCATAAATACATCATCGACCGTTGCTCCAACAATCCCGAAAAGGCCCTTTTCTTCGTCCGGCAAACCATCGAAAACGGATGGAGTCGCTCGATGTTGCTGAATTTTCTTGACACCGACTTGTACGAGCGCCAAGGCAAGGCTCTGACCAATTTCAACAAGACCTTGCCCGATGCGATGAGCGACTTGGCGCAAGAACTCACCAAAGACCCTTACGATTTCGCTTTCACGGGAATCACGGGCAGGTACAACGAGCGGCTGTTGAAAGATGTCTTGCTCAACAACATCACCAATTTCCTTGTGGAGTTAGGCTCGGGGTTCGCGTATGTCGGCAAAGAATACCGCCTACAAATCGGAGAGACGGAAAACTTCATCGACCTTTTGTTCTACAACCTGAACCTGTCGTGTTATGTGGTCGTTGAGGTGAAGATTGGAAAGTTCCAGTTTGCCGACATCGGGCAGTTGGGCGGCTACGTGGTTTCGTGCAACCACATCCTTCGCAAAGCAGGCCGCGACAACCCCACCATCGGCTTGCTCATCTGCAAGGAGAAAGACCGCATTCAGGCCCAGTATGCGTTGGAATCGACAAGCCAACCCCTTGGCATCTCCGAATACGAACTGGAACGCTTCTATCCCGAAAAGATTGAAGGCACCATCCCGACTATCGAGGAGATTGAGACGAAATTAGGTGAAATGATGGAAAAAGAGAAACATTAATCATGCCCAAACCCTCCCTCAACCGCTCGATACTGAAACTCGCCCTCCCCAACATCATCAGCAACATCACCGTGCCGCTGTTGGGGTTGGTGGACATGGTGCTCATGGGTCACCAGGACAGCATCGCCTACATCGGGGCCATCGGCTTAGGCGGCACCATTTTCAGCGTAATGTACTCCATCTTCAGTTTCATGCGGGCGGGCACTACGGGCTTCACGGCACAGGCCTACGGCGCCAACGACCGCGCCGAAATCGCCTATTCGCTCTATCGCTCGCTCTGCATCGCCTTGATTGCGACCATTCTGGTTTTGGGGCTGCAAGGTCCAGTGGAATGGCTGAGCATGAAACTGCTCCACGGCAGCGAGGAGGTGTTGGCCTACACCTCCGTCTATTTCCGCGTGCGCATCTGGGCGGCTCCGGCGGTGCTTTGCCTCTACGCCTTCAACGGCTGGTACATCGGAATGCAAAACACCACTATCCCCATGATTATCGCCATTTTGACCAATGTGGTGAACATCGTTTTGAGCGTCGTTTTCGTCAATGCGATGGGCATGGGAGTGGCGGGCGTAGCCTTGGGCACGGTCATTGCGCAGTATTGCGGATTAATAACAGCGGTCGTGTTCTTATTCGTCAAGTTCAGCCATCATCTCATCCCAATTAGAAGGGTGATTCTGTTGCAAAGCGACAAACTGAAGCGTTTCTTCAAGGTGAATGCCGACTTCATGATCCGCAGCATTTTGCTCGTGCTGAGCATCGCCTATTTCAACAACCAGTCGGCCAAGCTCGGCGACGACATGCTGGCCGTCAACATGATATTGATGCAGTTTTTCTACATCTTCTCTTACTTCACCGACGGCTTTGCCTACGCGGGCGAGGCATTGGTGGGGCGTTTCACGGGTGCCCACGACCAAAAACAATTGCGCCAAACCGTGAAATTATTGCTCATTTGGGGCTTCGTCATAGCCCTACCGTTCACTGTATTGTATGCCCTTTTCCCAGACTGGTTCATCGGCCTCATCAGCGACCAGCCCGAAATCATCCCCATGGCAAAGCCGTACCATATCTATTTGGCACTCATTCCATTAATCACCTTTGCGGCCTTCCTTTGGGACGGCATCTACATCGGGGCTACGGCAGCGCGGGCCATCCGTAACACGATGATTATCTCGGCCTTGTGCGTGTTCTTGCCGGCCTCATTGTTATTAATGCCACATTTTGGCAACCACGGCCTTTGGATTGCCTTCCTGCTGTTCATGGTGGCACGCGGCCTCAGCATGACGTTGATGGCAAGAAAGGCGGTGTTTTTGCAGGTATAACGATAGTTAAGGGTTTAACTGTCTTAGAACAATCCTTCCAAAACGTTGTCCTCCACCAAATTCGGTAAGGTAACCTTCAATTTAGGCTCGGCCTCCATCGCGCGTTTGATGGCGAAGGTGGCGCCTTCGTTGCGGGCCCAGTTGCGGCGGGCGATGCCGTTGTTCACGTCCCAATGCAACATACAATGGAGACGTCTGTCGGCGTCGGCGCTGCCGTCTAAGACCATGCCGAAACCGCCGTTGATGACTTCACCCCAGCCTACGCCGCCGCCGTTGTGGATGCTCACCCAGGTGGCACCACGGAAACCGTCGCCGATGACGTTCTGTACGGCCATGTCTGCCGTAAACGACGAGCCGTCGTAGATGTTGGAGGTCTCACGGAACGGGCTGTCGGTGCCGGAGACGTCGTGATGGTCGCGGCCAAGGACGACGGGACCGCTCAAGCGACCGTCAGCGATGGCCTTGTTGAACTCAGCGGCAATCTTGGTGCGGCCTTCGCAGTCGGCGTAGAGGATACGGGCCTGCGAGCCGACCACGAGGTGGTTCTCTTGTGCGCCACGGATCCACTGGATGTTGTCGCGCATCTGTTGCTGGATTTCGGC
>JAFSJF010000038.1 GCA_017439405.1 Bacteroidales bacterium | reverse complement strand
GATGCGGCGGCTCATGATACGGCCCGCGAGGGTGACCTCTTGGAATTGGTCGGGGTTGTTGTCGTCAAATTGGTTGAGGATGTCCGTGGTGAACACGCTCACGGGGAACGCGGCCTGCGGATACGGGTTGATGCCGAGCTTGTAGAGTTCGGCCAACGAATTACGTCTGATTTGTTCCTGTTCGCTTAACATGATGTGATGCGTTAATTTGGCGGCAAAGGTACGAAAACGCTTTCATTTTATCGCCATTAAGATGGTTTATTGAGATAAAATGTTTATTTTTGCACTCGTAAATACCTGCAAAAATGAGCACAACCACACAAATCATCACGAAAATGATTGCCGAGTACTTCAAGACACAGCCCATCTTGAAGGCTTGGCTTTTTGGCTCGTTTGCCCGAGGCGAAGAAACACCAGATAGCGACATCGACCTACTTGTCGTCTATGATGAAAACGCAAGAGTTAGCCTCTTGAAACATGCAGCAATGATTGTCGATTTAGAAACGATATTGAATCGTCCCGTTGATATTGTTGAGGACGGCACCTTGTTGCCTTTTGCTGTTGAAAGTGCCAATCGTGACAAAAAATTGATTTATGAGAGAGCCAATTAGAGACAAGGAACGGTTGGAGCACATACTTGAATCCATCGACCGAATTCAGAAAAATGTGGCGGATTTGGATTGGGAACACATTCGTGAGAATGAGATTTTCTACTATGGTCTTGTAAAAAACATTGAAATCATAGGAGAAGCCGCATATCATCTGACCAAGGAATTCCGTGAGGCCAATGTTGAGATACCTTGGAATTTGATCATCAGAATGCGTCACGTATTGGTGCATGATTATTATCAGATTGATGAAAAGGAAGTTCAGTATGTCATTGAAGACAATCTGTTGCCTCTTCGCAATCAAATTGTTTCTTGTATTTCCAATACCGATTGGGAAACTTGGGAGAAGCAAGAAATAGCCCCTGCTGAATCCGCAGTCCATAAAAATATGGTACAATCGGCTCGCCGAATGTTGAGCAAAGGATATAGTGCGAAAGAGATTTCCGAAATTACTGGTTTAAGCTTTGAGGAGATCTCTATGCTTTGAGTGCGTGGCTTATGATTAAAGAGAAGAGGACTTTTATGAAAACAAACAATAATAGGGGTAATAATGCCTTATTAATAATGCTTGTAACCAGTCCTATCTGGATTATTCCGTTAGCGTTGCTTGTGGATTATTTAGATGAAAGATATTCAGCTCCCAAAGTGGAGAAGGTGCATAATTATCCAAGGTATGAATATCCAGATGATACCATTTTAGCTCATCCGGAAAGAATCCCTAAAAAAGGAGAATCTATTATGCCAAGGGTAAATAGCTATGATGGGAACAATGGAGTAGTCTTAACTTTACCTGGTGATAACAAGATAAATACCAACTTGTCTTCAGAGGAAATCATAGAACAATTAGACTTTGATTATCAAGATGTCTACGATTACTATGGTGGGGCTGAGGAATTATACTAATCTGTCTTAACTTCATTATAATTAAACTGACGTGAAAAAGAATGATTCAACTATTGTAGAAGGTTTTCCTCCACTAATGTGTCATGAGCCTCGAATATTGCTTTTGGGGACAATACCAGGGAAGAATTCTATTAGTGCCAATGAATATTATTATGATAATAGCAATCGGATGTGGAAGATGTTGGCAAAATTATCAACACAAAAATTGCCTACAAATTATACCGAGAAAAAAGTGTTATTAGAACATTTACATGTCGTACTTTGGGATTATTATCAGTTTGTTGAGCGAACTAATAGCACGGATAAAGGTATCCTAAAAGGAACTCCAAACGATATTGTTGGTTTTATTAGAAAAAATCCGACTATAACAAAGATAGCCATAAATGGTTATAAAAAATACAATATGTTTGGAGAAAAACTACAAAATCAGTTCGGACAATCCATCAAAGTGTTTCGTTTGCCAGAAACGAGCGGTTCCAACGCTTCTTGGACTTTAGAAAAATTGTGTCAGGATTGGAGCGTTGTGTTTGAACTATGAGGTAGTGTTTCAACCAGTGTGCCCAGTTCCAGCGGATTTGCAATCCGATAACAAATTGTATTTCTTATTTATACATTCACTTCACCACCTCCACAATCTTCTCCCCCAAGGCCTGCTGGATTAGGGCGATGGCCTTGCAGGTGAAGTTGTGGCCGCCGCCGAGCCAGCGCGTCACGTCGGACGGACGGCGGTGGGTGAGCTCGGCATATGGCAAATCGTGGTAAATTAATGACAATTTATGTGAAAAGGAAGTTTTTTTTCCCTATTTTTGCGCTCATAAACAGTTCATCAATTCAACATCAACAATTAAAACATCATCGCTATGGGTAAATTTATGAAAGAATTCAAGGAGTTTGCCATGAAAGGCAACGTCATGGACATGGCTGTCGGTGTCGTCATCGGCGGCGCGTTCGGAAAAATCGTCTCCTCGTTGGTGTCCGACATCATCATGCCGCTCATCGGCGCCATCACGGGTGGCCTCAACTTCACCGAATGGAAATGGGTGATCCGTGAAGCCGTCATGGAAGGCGAGACCGTCGTGAAGCCCGAGTTGTGCTTGACTTGGGGCAACTTCCTCCAAGTCGTCTTCGACTTCATCATCATTGCCTTCTCGATCTTCATGGTCATCAAGGGCATCAACAGCCTGAAGCGCAAGGAGGAGGAGAAGCCCGCCGAGCCTGCCGCTTCCGCCGGCCCGACGCAAGAGGAACTCCTGGCCGAGATTCGCGACCTGCTGAAGAACAAGTAAGCCTTGGCTCGTCATTAATCGGAAAAAGCATCCGTCATTGTGTTGGCGGGTGCTTTTTGTGCTGTCTCCGTTGCCGCAATCGGGGCTTCGGTCGCTTTTCCCCAAGCGGCTTCTCAGAACTCATACTTGATCTCCTTGATGTCAAAAGTATGCAAAACGTGTTGCTCGTCAATAAGTTGCAGCCGACCGAAGCGGTCAATCCCAGTCATGAACAGCCGCGTTTTTTTCCCGTCCACCTCGTAATCCGCCCAAGCGTGGTAGCGTAAGAGCCTTTTCGTATATTCTTGCCCGATGGCGAATCGGTCGGCTTCAAGTTGCTGCACCTTTATTATTATTCTCTCGATGATGGGGTCCAACAAAAGCGGCAAGTCATAGGTCTTGCCCGTAACCATTTTCATCGAAATCGGTCGCGTTGGCCACTCCTTAAACTGCGTTTGGTTGACGTTCAGTCCGATGCCAATGATGGACACATCCATTTTGTTCGCCTTTATCGTGCTGTTGATAAGGATGCCACCCAGCTTGTGGTTGCCAAAATAAAGGTCGTTGGGCCACTTGACGAAGAGCTTTTCGGCGGGCAGGAGGGTGTCGAGCACGTCGAGGATGCCCAGCGGAACGGCTTCGGAGAGCAAGAACTGCCTTTCGGCAGGCAGGAAACCCACGTCCAAGGCAACCGAGAAAGTGAGGTTCTGCCCAGCCTCACTTTCCCAGCCGTTGCTGCCCATGCCTTTCCCCGCCGTTTGCTCGTCGGCACTGACCACCCAGTTGCGGATGTCGGCTTCAGATTGCTTGCGTTGCAGGTAGGCGTTGGTGGAATCGACTTGACTTAGATGGTAATGCTGTAGCATCACATGACAATGATCCGACGGTTTAGGTCTCCTATCTTGACGGCATAAACGCCTGAGCCGAAACGCTTCAGGTCGATTTGCAGGAAGCCGTCAGCAACGCCTTCGAAGACACGTTGTCCGGCCATATTAATTAAGGTGACAGGCTGCCTGCCTTCGCAAACGATGTTCACCATGCCCGAGCTGGGGTTAGGGAAGATGCGCGTGGCCAAGCTGGTGTTTTCTTCGGTGTCGGCAAAGACTTCGTAGGAGAATTCGTTGCTCTCGCTGCTGCCGAACCGTCCGCCCGAAAAGAGTGTGGTGCTGCCGGCTTTCAGCCCGTAAAGCCCTTGCCCGTCGGAGAGGCCGTCGCCGCCCGTGTCGTAAATGGTGAAGTCGTAGCAGCCGTCGCTAGTGATTTCGAGGGTCTCGTTGTAAGTGTGGTTGGCTTGGTCGTAGGGACCGCCTTGGAGAACGACTTCACCTGTCGTGATTTTGGTCACGGCCCAGGTGGTCTCCTGCGGATTGTTGTCGGTGCGGATGGTGAGTTTCAGCGTCTTGCCGACGGTTTCTGGAGCGCCTTTGAAGTCGCAGGCGGCCACGTCGTTGGTCGGAGCTTCGTCGGTGCCGCCGTTGAGGCCTTTGATTCTCACTTCGAGCGTGTTGTTGGCCTCGATGGGGAAGCTGACTTCGCCCAAATCGACGGTCTCGGAGGCGAACAAGTCCAAGTTGCCGCTCCACGACACGGTCTTCAGCGACTCGCCGTTCACAACGACCTCCAACTCGGCGGAAGTCAGGGTGTTGCTTCCGAAGTTGGTCAGCACGGCTTTGGGCTGGGCCTCGCCGCTGCAATTGACGCCTTTGACGTTGCTGATGTCGCTCAGTCCGGCTTCGTTGGCGAAGAACGGGATGATGCTCTCGCTCGACTTGCAGGCTTGGTAAACCTCTTTCGTGTTTTGGTTTTGGACCCAAGCGATGGCGTCGAGTTGGTCGATGTCGTAAACGTTGGCCCATTCCCAGGTGAAGTTGAATGCGAAATAGTCGCCAACGGCCATGCTGCCTATGTTGGCGCCCGATGCCGAAGGAAGCAGTTTTTTCATCACGCTGTAGAAATCGCGCTCGCCGTTAGACCCGGGGGCTGAATTGAAGTGGATTTCGCGCTCGATGACGCCGACGTAAAGCCTCAAGTTGCCCTCTATGGCGGACGAGGTGCGTCCCATCACATGAACCGTGATGGTGCCGGCGGCTTCGTCCAACTCATGCGACAGGCGCAGCTCAAAGGGCGATCCGATGGCCTGCAGCTGGTCGATGACGCTTTGGGTGACTTGGTTGGGCGCGCCGGAGTACCGGTTGCCGTCGATGACCACATGCGGCACGGCGTTGACGCCATAGTAACTCGTTCTGGAGCCGTTTTCGGCGGTGTTGTGGAGATACATCGGGTCGCTGGATGAAGGCCAGTTCACATGGTACTTGATGGCCGCCACCTTGTCGGGATTGGCGGCGATGAGGGCATCCATGGCTGGATTGTACATGGCGCATGGGCCACAGCCCGTGTTGGTGAAACTTTCGAGGAGCAACATGCGCTCGTTTTGTGCGTTGGCTTTTAGTGTGGCAAGCATCAGAAACAATGCCAAAACAGTTGTAAGTCTTTTCATTTCGGTGTGTTTTTAGGATGATTTCAAGCACAAAAGTAGCCAAATTTTCAAAAATGGCAATGTTTTTGTTGCGGGATAAGGAAAAGTTTTGCATTTTTGCAGATTGAAAACGAAAATATCAGTAATTAAAACCTCAAGTTATGCTCAAAAAATCTATCTTTACCCTCATCTTTTTGGCTGTAATCGGTTGCGTTTCAGCGCAATCTTTGCGGTTTGAGTTGAACGGAACCGTCTATTCGGATGGCGAAACCGTGGTTTGCACCAACGACTTGTACGGTTTCGGTGAGTACGTCCAAGACATGCAAATCCGCAACCTCACTTCGGGCGACCTTAATGTCGTCGTCAGGAAGGAGGTGGTGGAGAACCTTGAAGGCACGACGAACTTCTTCTGCTGGGGCATGTGCTTCGGTCCCGATTTGGAGGTCAGCCCTGCCGTCCCGGTGGCGGCCAACAGCGTCTCTGCCGAAGGCTCCCTTTCGTTCCACGTGGCGTTTGACGAGTCTGTTTTCGGCTATGTGCTGATGAAGTATTCCGCCTACGACGAGCGCAACCCTGACGACAAGGTAACCATCCTCGTCAAGTTCCACAAGTCGGGCGCAGGCCTCAACGAAGTCCCGACGTGCTCCTTCGGCCACGCTTACCCCAACCCTGCCAGCTCGGTGGTCCGATTCAACTATGTGCTTTCCTCGACGGGAAACGCCGTGGCCGGCATATACAACTTGCTCGGCCAGGAAGTGATGAAGCAAGAGCTTGACAGCTTCCAAGGGCAGTTGAGCTTCTCCGTCGCCGACCTGCAAGAAGGCATCTACTTCTGCACCTTGTTGGTGAACGGAAAAGCCCTGCAAACCGAGAAGTTCGTTGTCAAGAAGTGAGCCGAAACGGCAGCAATTCACGATTTTAGGTGCCATCGGAAAAGATGGCACTTTTTTTGTACGCTTCCACTATCGCAACCTCAAAAAAAAACGGAAACCATGGAAAACACGAAAAGACTGCAACGCGACACGCAAAACCGTGTGTTGGGCGGTGTGTGCGCGGGATTGGCCAACTACTTCGACATCGACGCATCACTCGTCAGGGTGCTGTTCGCCTTTGCCCTGCTGGCTTTCAGCGCGGGCTTCTGGCTCTATATCATCCTCTGGCTCGTCATGCCCGCAGCCAAAATGACAGGATCCCAAGACTTTGTCGAGGTGATTGACGGGCAAGAAACGATGGCGACGAAAGAGATGACGGCCAACCGGAGCAGCGCGACCGCCGGCCTCATCCTCATCATCATGGGCGGCTGCTTCCTCTTGGGCAACTTGGTGCCGCAATTCTCATGGAAGACCTTCTGGCCCATCGTGCTCATCATCTTTGGCCTTGTCTTGATTGTTCCCCGCAAAGACCCGAAGCCATGAAAAGCAGGAACATCTTTCTCGGCATCGTCTTCCTGGCCGTCGGCGTGGTGTCGCTTCTGGCCTCGATTGACGTGATTGACTTCAGCTGGCGCGTGGCATGGCGGCTTTGGCCCATGCTGCTCATCTTCGTCGGGATAGCCATCCTCCCCCTCAAGGACTGGCTGAAGGCGTTGCTTATGGTGGTGGCTTTGGCCGTCGGCGTGTGGCTCTACCAAGGCGAGGCCCGCAAGGAAGCCGAGCGCCGCCATTCGGGCTGGTCCACCTCCGTGCGCCAATGGTGGGACGAGCTTGACGACGACGTTTTCGACCTCTTTTAAGTTGGCAAATCCTACGATGTTGCCTGCCTGAGGGCCGTTTCACGCGGCTTTCAGGCCGTTTTTTAAAAAAAAGAGCCTTTTTTCTCCCCCAATTCAAGATTATTTGCTTACTTTGCAAATTCTTTTGCCAAAGCTTGGAGAACAAGTAAAGCAATCATCTTTAGATTCGTAACATTATGAGCAAGCGTCACTTAACAAGACTTTTCGTCGCGGCGACCCTTTTCCTGATGGGCACGGTTGCCTCCGTCGCGCAAAACAACACCGTCAAGGGCTTCGTCTATGAGGAATCGACAGGCGAGCCGATGATGTTCACCAACGTCTATCTGCGTGGTACCACCTATGGCGGGTCAACCAACGAGAACGGCTTTTTCAATATCTCCAACATCCCCGACGGGCACTATACGCTTCTGATTACCACCGTCGGCTACGACACCATCTCGGAACCGATCAGCCTCGCGAAAGGGCAGAGCCTCAACCGCAAGTTCTACCTCAAAGAGATGGCGCAAAAGCTTGAAACCGTGACAATCACGGCAGAAAAGATCGAGGCGCGAACCGAGACCAAGACTTCGGTCATCACGGTGACGCCCAAGACGATCAGCAAGATACCGAGCATTGGCGGCCAGGCCGACTTCGCCCAATACCTGCAGGTCGTGCCAGGTGTGATCTTTACCGGCGACCAAGGCGGCCAGCTCTACATCCGAGGCGGTTCGCCCATACAGAACAAGGTGCTTTTAGACGGCATGGTGGTTTACAACCCGTTCCACTCCATAGGCCTGTTCTCGGTGTTCGACACCGACATCATCCGCAACGCCGACGTGTTCACGGGCGGCTTCGGTGCGGAATACAGTGGACGCATCTCGTCCATCATGGACATCTCGACCCGCGATGGCAACAAGAAGCGCTTCTCCGGCAAAATCGGCGCCAGCGTCTTCGGCGCCAAGGTCATGTTGGAAGGCCCGCTGAAGAAGGCCAAGAACCCCGACGAGATGTCGGCTTCCTTCATCCTCTCGGCCAAGAACTCCTACCTGGAGCACACCAGCAAGGTGCTTTATCCTTACGCCTCCGAGACTGGCCTGCCGTTCAACTTCCAAGACATCTACGGAAAGGTGTCGCTCAACGCGCCCAACGGCAGCAAGGTGAACCTGTTCGGCTTCTCGTTCAACGACCAAGTGAACAACTACAAGTCGCTTTCCAATTTCGGCTGGAACTCGTTTGGCGGCGGCTCCAACTTCCTCGTCATCCCGGGCAGGGCTCCCGTCATGATTGAGGGCAACATCGCCTATTCGAGCTATTCGTCGCACATGGAGGAAGCCAACAGCGAGCCGCGCTCCAGCCAAATCAGCGGCTTCAACGCCGGCTTCGACTTCAGCTATTTCCTCGGCAAGGGCACCATGAAGTTCGGCCTCGAGATGTTGGGCTACAAGACCAACTACACCACCTACAGCACCTATGGCCACCAGAAAATCGGCGGCGAGCCGATGAACTCGACCGAGATAGGCGCCTATGCCAAATACAAGGCCGTGTTAGGCAAGCTGCTGATCGAGCCGAGCTTCAGGCTGCAATATTACGCCTCGGTTTCAGGCGGTTTCTCGCCCGAGCCGCGAATTGCCCTCAAATACAACGCCACCGACTGGCTCCGACTGAAAGCCGCCGCCGGTCGCTACTCGCAAAACCTCGTGGCCATCACCAGCGACCGCGACGTGGTGAACCTCTTCTATGGTATCTTGTCGGACATCGACCCAAGCAAGATGCCCAGCACCTATGGCGGCAAGCCCATCAACTCGTCGCTCCAAACCGCCAACCACTACATCGCAGGCGTCGAGTTTGACCTGAATGCCAACATGACCGTCAACGTGGAAGGCTATTGGAAGGACTTCACCCAAATCACCAACATCAACCGCAACAAGATCTACAGCACCGACAACGCCGAGGTCGAGGACCTGCTGAAGAAGGACTTTGTCATGGAAACCGGCGACGCCTACGGCGCCGACATCTCCCTGAAATACGAGGACAAGCATTGGTATCTTTGGGCCGTTTATGCCCTCGGCTTCGTCACGAGAGACTATGAGAAGGTGACCGAAGACGGCACTAAGATGGCGTCTTACGCCCCCCACTTCGACCGCCGCCACAACATCAACGTGATCCTGACCTATACGGCTGGCGCCAAACGGCAGTGGGAGTTCAGCGGACGCTGGAACTTCGGCAGCGGATTCCCCTTCACCCAGGTGCAAGGCTTCTACGAATACTACTCCTTCCAAGACGGCATCAACTTCGACTACACCACCACCAACGGCGAGCTGGGCGTGCTTTACGGCGAGCTGAACACAGGCCGACTGCCTTCCTACCACCGCTTCGACATCGACGTGAAGCGCAAGTTCTTCTTCAGCGAGAACGTCAACCTGGAAGTCGATCTCAGCGTCACCAACCTCTACAACCGCAAGAACGTCTTCTATGTGAACATCATCACCAGCGAGGTGGCCCACCAACTGCCCATCATGCCGACCTTGGGCCTGACGCTCAGCTTCTAAACACACTCCTCGACATGAAAAGAACCGTCCTACTCATCACCGCCCTCCTGCTGGCTTTCGGCCTCAATGCGCAGAAGCAGTCAAGGTTTACCGAAAACGACGTCAAGCAGTTCTACCGCACCCTGCAAGGCGACTACAGCATGGCCGTCAACGACTCCACAATAGTCGTGGTCCACATTACCCCCATCTGGGAAAGCGAAGGCTACCGCTGGCTTTACTTGGAAGCCACGCAGGGCGAACAGCCGGTCTTGCAGAAAGTGCTTGAAGTGGTGCCCACGACCGACAAGGTGTTCAAAGTGGGCATCCACGGCCTAAAAAAACCAGGGCGATTTGCCGGGAAATGGGCCAACCGCAACTTCTTCGACGGCTTCACGACGAGCATCCTTACCGGCAACCACAAGCTGTCGTTCTTCAAGACGGAGGACTTCTCCTACCAGACCAACTGGAACCGTGTCAACGCATTGGGATGCTTCCCCAAGGGCGACCTGCTCCACTTCAAGTTCGTGCAGGCCGACGAGAAGCTCTATGTCAAGCGGATGCCGGCCCAATCGACGCGCATCATTGGTTTCGAATGCTTGAAAGAAGTGACCGATGGAGCGGCAGGCCGACAATAAAAGGCGCGGAACAACGTTGTAATATGTAATTCCTACCGAAAGAGAATGAGACACAGCACCATCATAGCACGAACCTTGGCCGTCTTCGCCGCCTTGCTTTGCACGCTTGCGGCCAAGGCGCAAGACCCTTGCGAAATCACTTGCAGCACCGAAATGCCCGTGTGCAGCGGGTCGGCGGTGACGCTTAGCGTGCCCGCCAACTACCTCTACACCTACCTCTGGTCGAACGGGAGAACCACCAACAGCATCACGGTGAAGCCCATGCAGACAACGACCTACAACGTCATCGTCTTCGACCAAGACTCCGTCGAGCTTTGCCATCCGTCCATCACGGTGGAGGTGCTGCCGAGGTTCACCGTCAGATTCCGCCAGCTCAAGCTCACATGCAGCAACGCCGAGGAGGAGAACGGACGCGATGCCCAAGTGGTTGCCGCCGTCGATAGCCTTTCGGGGGTTTACAACCCGCCTTACACCTACCAGTGGGACATCAGCCCGCTCCACATCGCGCCTGGCGACCCCACGTGGGCCATCGGTCTCGAAGCCTTCAAGTATTACAAAATCAAGATTACCGACAACCGTGGCTGCACGCAGTGGGACAGCACGACCCTGCGTGCCTACCCCAACCCCATAGTGGAAATCAACACCGACCCGGGCGACACAGTGTATCTGCAAAACCCGCACGTCACCTACTCTTTCGAGAACCTCTCCGCCGACACCTTGGCCATCAGCAACTTCTATTGGATACTGAACAGCACCTACAACATCACCTCGTCGCAACCCGAGCCGCGCTTCACCTACGTGGAACAGGGCAACTTCACCACCGAGCTGAAGGTTTACAACCCCCAGAACTGCGACACCTCTTATTACAAGACCATCAAGGTGAACCCCGTGAAGCTGAAGATCCCCAACGTGTTCACCCCCAACGGCGACGGCGCCAACGACTACTTCATCATCACCTTAGACGGCGGCAACGACACGCCCGGAGGCACACGCGGCTACTACGAAGGCGGCAACGAATACGACAACTACGAGCCGCTGAGCCGTTACTACGAGGCCACCGAGCTGACCATCTTCAACCGATGGGGCCGCGTCGTCTTCCATTCCAAGGACTACCAAAACGACTGGGACGGCGGCGGACTCTCCGACGGCACCTATTTCTACGTCCTCAAATGCCACGGCCTGAAACAAGACGCCACATACCAAGGCTCGGTGATGATCATCACCGCACAACGACAATCCCAAGAATGACACCATGAACACAAAACGCTTTTTCCTCGCCCTGACGATCGCCATAGGCCTGCTCGCGGCCTGCGACAACACCCCAAAAGAAGGCCTCCCCACCGAACTGGTCAACAACCCCAAGTCGGCGAGCCAAAGCCACGGTAAGGAAGCCGCCATCTCCTTCGACAAGAAGGAACACGATTTCGGCACGCTCCTGCAAGGCGAAGTGGTGACCTGTTCCTTCCATTTCACCAACACGGGCAACGCTCCGCTCATCATCAGCGACGTGAAGACCAGCTGCGGTTGCACCATCGGCGACTTCCCGCGCGAACCTATCGCTCCTGGCAAGGACGGCAACATCAAGGCTACCTACGACAGCAAAGGCCATCATGGCTTCCAAAGCCGCTCGCTCACCGTCGTGGCCAACACCAACCCTAACCAAACAACGCTCCAACTGAAAGGAACGGTGAAAACGCCTGACCAGTATTAGTTTAGAGTTTAGAGTTGATAGGTTATCCGTATAATCCGCAGCGAAACTGCAAAATTCTACTCGACCTATCCGTGAAATCCGTGAAATCCGTTGTTAAACAATAAATCTTGAAATCTGAAATCGTAATATTGTAAATCTTAAATTACAGAAAATGAACAACTTGTTTATCTTATTGCAAGCCGAAGGGCAACCTCAGCAAGGCGGTTCCATGTGGTCGAGCCTCATCTTCATCCTTTTGCTCATCGTCGTCTTCTGGCTGTTCTTCATCCGTCCGCAGTCGAAGAAGGCCAAGGAGGAACAGAAGTTCCGCGAAGGCCTGAAAAAAGGCGACAAGGTGACCACCATCGGCGGCTTCCACGGCAAGGTCGTCGATGTGAAGGAAACCACCGTGATGATTTCCATCGCCCCCAACGTGGAAGTTGAAGTGGAGAAGACGGCCCTCGTCCAAAACGGCAGCCCCGTCGGACAGGCCTGATACTGTTCGAGATGGAAGTAACGTCGCAATTGGGCCGGAAGCCTGAACGCAAGAACAAGCGTTCCATCCTCACCTTCTTGGTCTTCCTCGCCATGTCAACAGCCCTGTGGCTGCTCATCAAGCTTTCTGAAGACTACACCACGCAGACCCTGTTCGGCGTGACCATCGTCGATGTGCCTGCCGAGAAATGGTTGGCCTCCGACGCACCCACCGTGAAGCTCTCGCTTGACATCAACGGCTTCCACACCTTGCGCCTCACCACCATCCGCGAAGGCAAACGCAACGTGACCCTCTCTTTGGCCGACGTGCCTTACCGCCTCGAAAACGGCAACACCTATTCCTTCAGCAGCCAGTATGTGGCCGAGAAAGTGGCCGACCTGCTCGGCGTCAACGCCTCCGACATCACCATGAACGACGCCAAGGTCTATTTCAACCTCGTGCCGCTCAAGTCGAAGCCGGTGCCGGTGGAACTGCAGGCCGACATCAAGGCGGCGCGGCAATACGGCGTCTATGGCATCCCCATCCTCGACCCTGCCATGGTGACCGTCTTCGGCCCCGAAGATGTCATCGACACGGTGAGGACCGTGAAAACCGAGCTGCTGACCCTCTCCAATGCCTCCGAGAGCTTCAGCGCCATGGTGCCCCTGCTCCTGAGGGATGGCCAAGTCCAATGCGCCACCAAGGAAGTGAAGGCCTCCATCAGGGTGGAGAAGTTCACCGAAACGGAAGTCATGGTGCCCATCGCCTTGCCCGACACCCTCCGACTGCGCCTCTTCCCCGACGCCATGACCGTGAAGTGCCTCGTCGCCATCAAGGACTTTGGCAGCCTCACGCCCGACAACTTCAGCGCGGTGTTCGACGCCCAGCAGTTCGAGGCACGGCAACCCTTGCTCGACGTGCGCCTCACCGCTTGGCCGCAAACCGTGCAGGTGATCGAGACCAAGCCCAACAAAGTGGAATACATCATCGTGCAATGAAGAAAGTCGCCATCACGGGCAACATCGGCAGCGGCAAGTCGTGGGTCTGCCAGCTCTTCGAGAGCCTCGGCATCCCCGTGTTCTACAGCGACTCTGAGGCCAAGCGCCTTTATGGCCGCCCTGACATCCGCTCGGCCATGACGCTCCGCTTCGGCGCGGAGACCTACCTGCCCGACGGAAGCCTCAACAAGCCCTACCTCTCTTCCCTCATCTTCAGCGACGCCTCGGCGATGGCCGAGGTGGAACGCATCCTTTACCCGGCCCTCAACCTGTGGTTCGACGACTGGGCCGAGGCGCAAGACGCGCCCTACGTGCTCTACGAGTCGGCCATCGTCTTCGAGAAGCATTTGGAAGGCCGTTTCGACGCCGTCGTCATGGTGACGGCTTCCGAGGCCACCCGCCTGCGCCGCGTGTTGCTGCGCGACCGCTGCGACGAGGCCGCCGTGCGCCGCCGCATGGCCCTGCAATGGCCCGACGACCTGAAATGCGCCCTTGCCGACTTCGTCATCCTACACGACCACGACGACGAGGACGAAGCCCTCATGCGGCAGGTCGGGAGCGTCCATCATCAGCTGTGCAGGTCAGGAATGGGATTCATGGACGGAAAATAAGGAGAATCCGCCAGCAAGCGCGTTGCCGGCGGATCCAAAAAAAAATGAAAAAATTTATCTTGATTAGTCGTTTGTCGTGATGGTCGCGCGACGCGGGGCGCAAAAGGCCCCGAAGTCGCACAGCCGTCGTCATTCCTCGCGGCGTTTCTTGGCCACAAGGTAGGCGCCGCCCAAGCCGAGCAGCACCGCGATGCCGCTGCCCAAGGGGGCGTTCTGGTTTTCATCCTGGCCGTGGTTGGGCAGCTCGATCGTGAGGTCGTCGGCGCGGAGGTTGCCGAACAGGTCGATTTGGCTGCTGCCGTAGGCGCTGTTGTAGTCCTCTTGGGTGACGTTGCCGCGTTCAAAGAGTCCTCCGCCGCTCTGTTGGGCCGTGAGGCCGAGGGTCGTCCCGAGGACGATTGCGATTGTTAATGTCAGTTTTTTCATTGTCGTTATGGTTTTATTGTTCGATTTTCACTTTCTTTTTTGGCTTGTTTGGCTTTTAGCCTTTGGCTGTTAGCTCTTGGCCAGTAACACAACCAAGCCAGGAGCTAACAGCTAATGGCTAACAGCTAACATTCATCTCACTACAATCTTCTGCACCTTCACATCATTGCCGTTGACGAGGCGGAGCATATAGACGCCCGTGCCGAGGTTGAGGCTCATGGCGTGGCTGCCGCTGACGGTCTCGTTGCTGAGCACGCGGCCCATCACGTCGATGACCTGCAGGGTGGCCTTTTCGGAGGCGTTAACGACCCATTCGCTGCCGTTGAAGTAGGCGAAAGTCTCTGAGCTTGTCACGTTCTCGTTCACGTCGTTCGCGCTGAACACCAAGCGGAAGCGCGAGGCATAGTCGGAGGTGCGGGCTTGGAAGGTGTAGGTGGCGGGTTCGTTTAACCCCCCTTGCCCCCTTAAAAGGGGGATGAGGTCGATGTCGGCGCCGGTCAGGTTGTCGATCAGGTGGAGGTAGTCCATCTCCACGTTCTCGGCCTCGATGCTGAGGGTGTAGGTGCCATCCGTGGCGGCCTTGAAGTTGACGGGCATCGAGCCTTCGTTGTTGCTGCGCACCACGGCGTAGTCTTTCGTGCCTTGCGGAATATAGAGCTTGGCGTTGGCCTCGTTGAGCATGAACTTGGGCAACTGGCTGCCTTCGTCGAAGCGGATGATGGCGCGGTCGAGGGTTGACGAGCCACGGTTGCTGGTGGCAAGGTTCACGTTGAGTTGTGGCACGGCGTTTTGGGTGGCCGTTGCGGTGAATTTGGCGAAACCTGCCTTTGTGGCCTTAACGAACACGCCTTCCATGGCGGCGACGCTGCCGCTTTCGGTTTCGGCTTTCAGTTCGCTGCCATCCGAGTTCAGCCTGTAATAAGCACTGTCGAGCGTGGCTGCCGTGGCAAACGGGTTGCCGATGAGGTTCCAGCCGGCAAAGGTATTGTCTTCGGTGTAAGACAGCACGACTTGGCCGTTGCCAACGTAGGGATAGCCAACGAAGTGGAGGTCGGCGTCTGTCTTGCTGGCATAGAGGTAGCCACGACCCGAAACGATGTCCCAGCCGCCAGTGGCTTGATCCTTGTAGTTGCGCCACTCGGCGCTGTTTTCATTCTGGTCGAAGTAGTAGAGGTCGTAGTCGTCGGTGAGGAAGCCGTTGTCCGACAGGTTCATGGCCGAGCCAACCGGCGCAGCGATGAGACGATAGCCGCCGGCGTTGTCGCCGTAGCCAGTGATGGACAAATCGTAGGTAGCGGTGCTTTCGTTGTCCTTGGCGTAGAGGTAAACATTGGCTTGTGAAGCACTTGCATAGCAAGCAAACAAAGCGCTGCTACTGTTATACTGCATTACATTGCGGTTGCTACTCTCAGTGGCTACAATGCTGGCAAAACCTTCAGTCGCATCAAAGGTGATGCTCCAACGTGCATTGTCATTGATGTTGCTTTGGGTCTTCAGATAATTACTACCTGAACTTGCCGCATACAGATACCCACCTGTTTCGCCAGTGACATCGTAAATCGTGTAAAGGCCATCCACGTCGGGGCCGATGATGACGAACTCGTAGACATCGGTGCTTGAGACGGTGGCCACATTGCCAGTGAGAGTGATGTCGGCTGTGCCTCTGTTGTTGCCTTTGTCATAGCCCATGGCCTTGGTGCTGCCATTGGTGATAATGTAGTGCTTACCGCTCACGATGCTGGTGGCCAAGGTGCAGGTGAACGACTGGAACGGAGCCACGTATGCGGCCTGCGTCACGGTGACGAGGTTGGAGTAGACATAGTCTTCATCTCCCAAGGCAAACACCTTGAAGTAAGCGGTGCGGGCTTCGCCAGTGTTGGCTCCTACAACATACGACACTACATAGCCTTCGCCAACTTGCGGGTCTTGCTCGGCAACCGTAACCTCAATCCAATCGGGTTCATCGTCACCGCTCAATTCTTCTTCATTTGCATCATAGAACTGGATGCCGAAATCGCTCATGTCGCTAATTTCGAGGTTGGCATAGGTGATATCCAGCGTGCCTTCGGTTTCGGCAGCGGTGGCTTCCACAGCATAGGTATTCAAGGTAATGCTCGGGTCGGTGGAAACCTTGGCAATCGTAATGGGGCCTACGCCGACATTGCTACCCTTGGTGAAAACCAATCTCACATAACGGTCAGTAGCAGCAAAGGCATTGGTGGTTTCAAGGTTAAGAGTAGTACTGGTAGAATTGCCGCTGATGGTGAGTGTTTGGACTTCGGTGAAGGTCTCGCCATCGGCAGAACCTTGAACCGTGATGTAAGAAGTATTTGTACCACCAATCATCTTCACGCCAATGGTAACCTTGCCAGGCTGTTTGTCGGTTTTCACTTGGATGTAGTCATTATCGGAGTCAAACTTGATGTAATAGGGATTATGGCTGTCGCTATAGTCCGAACCCAAACCAGAAGTGGTTACACCAGTCAGTGCATTGAAAGTGGCACTCGAACCGCCTTCCCACTCAAACGGCAATGTAGCGAAGTCGACAACATAATGCCCTTGCGTCACGGTGACAGTCTTTTCGGCTGCGCCCGTGTAGGAAAGGGTAATGGTGGCTTCGCGGTCGGCAGTGTCCTCATTAGCGGTGCAGGTGAAGGTCACGCTTTCGTCGCCGACGGTGATTTCGCTGATCCATTCTGCGGTGGAGGAAGCACCAAGGCTTACGCCCGTTGCGGGGTTGGTGATGGTGTAAGCAATTTCACCGGAAGTGGCGTCATAGGCAATGTTTATATCATCGGCGTTGATAACGGGTGTCAAATCAATGACGTATTCTGCGCTGACGATTTCACTATTAGTCAGGCCTTCCTTTACGGCAATGGCTTTGATGGTCATGTCGCTGTTGACAGTGATGGCAGCAGAATAAACGCTACTACTTGTTGTCGGGTCGCTGCCATCGGTGGTGTAGTAGATGGTTGCGCCTTCGGTGGTGCAGATGATTTCCACGCTTTGGGCCGAGGTGTAGGTGCCAGCTGCGGGAGAGAAGGTGGGGTTGGCGCAGGTGGTTACAGCCGGAGCTGTATAGCTCATAAGTTGGCTGTTTGCGTCAAATTCGTAAATTGTGCTGTTGTATATCTTCAGAGTACCGCTAATCACAACGGATGCACCCACTTCAATATCGTCTATGGACGCGAAACCGGCACCGTTGAGGCCTTTGCCGCTGTAAACCTCGAGTTGGCTGCTGGTGGTCGTGCCGTCATCGGAAATCCAGTAGGTGATGCTGTTGTATGAGGGGTTGTAGGAATCGACTTGGGAAACGATGCCTTGCACATAAGCGCCTGAAATAGGCGAGCTTTCGTCTAACGCTTCTATAGCTTGTGCCACAGTCATCGGGGTAACTTTTGTGAAGGTCTTGCTGGTCGTTTGGCTGTCGTCGAGGCCGCTCTTGGTGGCCTTGGCGGTTACGGTGGTGGTTTCAGTGAGGGTGAAAGGCTCGCTGTAGGTTGACCAGCTTGTACCGTTATCAATGCTATACTGGATGGCAGCCCCTTCGGTGCTGCAGGTGATGGTTACCTCGGTTGAGGTGAGGAAGGAAGTTTCGCCACTGATGACAGGAGTGGCAACGGCGGTGGAGCTGCCGCTTTCGTGGTAGTACTCGACTTTGGAAACAGTAACCAAGCCATTGCTACTACCCGATGCGCAATCAAATTCGACTTTGTAGTACAAGTTGGCTGTAGGTGAAGACAAACTTACTGATTGAGCACCTGTTTCTTTCGTAAAAGAGCCAGCTTCTGTCCAACTCGAATTGTCACTACTGGTGTATAACTTGATGGAATTGATACTAGTTGCTGTAATAGCATCAATTGTTACTACAACTTTCGTGATGGCTTCAGAATAGCAACCAGCATTATTGTCACCAGCAGTGGTGATAGAGCCAACTGACGCATTGTTCTTACGACCAAATTTCACAAAAGACCATCCGTTATTGTTGTTGTTACCGTTTACGATAGTCCAAGTGAAATCGCCGTTTGTTGCTGACCAAGTGGCAGTATAATTGCCAACACTTTGGCTGTTGTAACTCGAACCGAACAAGCAAGTCGAATAGACTTCTTCGTCTCTTGTCTGTCCCCAACCCACGACGGGTGGTATCAGGAACGCGAGCAGCGCGAGGGCTGCGATGAGTTTGGTAATTTTTTTGTTCATGATGTTTAGATTTAAGTTGTTAGTTATTAAATAGTTGTTAGTTGTTCGGTTGGTTGGTTATTCGGTTTTAGTTTGTTTTGCTTGTATTTGGGGTTCGTTATTTATAGTTTTTCGATTTGTTCAGATTTATTGTTTCGGAAGCATTTTCGCGCAGATTTTTATGATTTCGTCGGTAAGGCGGAATCCTTCATCGCACACTGCCTTGCTTTGATTGCCGTCATAGCTCATGGCTATGTGCATCGTGTCGTACCCCACATTGACCAACGCGAGCAATTTACGGTCGCGGGAGGCCACAGCTTCCTTATAGTCTTTGATGTCGGGATGGCGGCGGCGTGAGGTCTTCACATGGAATACCGCATCAAGCACTATCAGCACGGCGCTCCACAGGAAGTGTCCTGCCGAACGCACGTATTTACGGTCGCCATACAGGCGAGAGGTCGTGTCAAGCTCGCCGTTGTCCTTGAGGGTTATCTTGGCGTTGTCAACATACCGTTGGGCTTCTTCTATGGGGTTTTCTTTTTCCATATTTGTATAGTTGTTTAGTTATCGGTTTTAATATAGCCAATGCGTTGGTGCTGGTGGGGTCGAGGTTCCGTTTGCGGTCACAATTTGTGACCGCAAAACCGAGCGGCCAGCTCGAAGTCGAGCATGACACGCTGCTCACGTATCACCAGAATCCGCTGTTGTATGGTTAATTCATTCATGATTCAGCACAAACTTCCTTTCTTTCGCCCGCAAATATAGTAAAATATCGGCTTGTTCGGTGGCCTGAAAGGAGAAAAGCGCCGAAAATTTTTCAACAGATGGTGTTGATAACTTGTTGAAAAGGCGGTGGATAAGCAGTTAACAGGTTGCGGATTAGAAGGTTAGAAAGTGAGGGGATGGCGGGGATAACATGGCTCTTGTATTTCCGAAGCTCCAAGGACGCAGCCATAGATCCCAACCCCCGCATAAGTCAACGCAGGGATGACATGGCTGCTTGCAGTCCCGAAGTCCCCATATTAAACGGTGTCCTTCAAACTGCCGAAGTAAACTTTTCAACATTTTTCTTGCGCGTGTCAAAATAATGCGTACCTTTGCCCATTGCCGTGCCTCGCTCACCATGACGGGTTGCGGAGAAGTTTTATCTGCCTCTGGCTTCTGGCCTTTGGCTTCTGGCAGCTCTAATCGGCGCACGGACTTTTACGCCTCGGTAGAAGCTGCCAAAAGTCAGTAGCCAGTAGCAAAAAAAATGAAATCTTTGAATCTTTGAATCTTAAATATTGAATCAACGAAACGATATGGAGAAATTATTGCTTTTAGGCGATGAGGCCATTGCACAGGGCTTCATCGACGCTGGCGGCTCGGCCATCAACAGCTACCCGGGCACGCCTTCAACCCAAATCACGGAGTATGTCATCAACTCGAAGCAGGCCAAGGAACAAGGCGTGATCGCCAACTGGTGCGCCAACGAGAAGACGGCCCTCGAGGCCTCCATCGGCGTGGCCTACGCCGGCAAACGCGCCATGACCTGCATGAAGCACGTCGGCCTCAACGTGTGCGGCGACCCCTTCATGAACGCCGCCATCATCGGCACGAAGGGCGTCCTCGTCGTCGTGGCCGACGACCCGTCGATGTTCTCCTCGCAAGACGAGCAAGACAGCCGCTTCTACGGCCACTGGGCCATGATCCCCATGCTGGAGCCTTCGAACCAGCAGGAGGCCTACGACATGGTGCACTACGGCTTCGAACTCAGCGAGCAGCTCGGCACGCCGGTGCTCTACCGCATCCCGACCCGACTGGCCCACAGCCGCGCCTGCGTGGTGCGCAAGCCCGTCCGCCCGCAAAACGAGCTGACCGAGCCCGCCGACGCCAAGTCGTTCGTGCTGCTGCCGGCCAACGCCAAGCGGCTCTACCGCGACCTCATCGACAAGCAATCCGCTTTTGAGGAGGCTTCGGCCAATTCGGGCTACAACAAGTATTTCGACGGCCCGAAGAAAAACCTCGGCATCATCACCACGGGCATCGCCTACAACTACCTGATGGAGAACTTCCCCGAGGGGCAGTGCCCTTACCCCGTCGTGAAGATCACGCAGTATCCGCTGCCTTACGACATGATTAACAAGCTCTACGACGACTGCGACGAAATCCTCGTGCTCGAAGACGGCCAGCCGTTTGTTGAAGAACTGATCAAGGGCTTCCTCGGCAAGGGCAAGAACGTGATGGGCCGCTTGGACGAGACCATCCGCCGCGACGGCGAGCTCAACGCCGAAAAGGTGGCCAAGGCCTTAGGCATGGACGTTCCGGCCCGATACAAGGTGCCTGAAGTGGTCACCAACCGCCCGCCCGCGCTCTGCCAAGGCTGCCCGCACACCGACAGCTACAACGCCTTGAACGAGGTGATGGCCAACCACAAGGGCGGCAAGGTGTTTGGCGACATCGGCTGCTACACCTTGGGCTTCAACATGGGCGCCATCAACACCACCGTGTGCATGGGTGCGTCCATCACCATGGCCAAGGGCGCCAGCGAGGTGGGCATCTTCCCGAGCGTGGCCGTCATCGGCGACGGCACGTTTGGCCACAGCGGCCTGACGGGCCTCTTGGACTGCGTCAACGAAAAGGCCAACGTCGTGATTGTCATCTTGGACAACGACATCACCGCCATGACGGGCGGCCAGCCTTCGTCGGCACACAACAAGATCCGCCGCATCTGCGAAGGCCTCGGCGTGGAGCCCGAGCACATCCGCGACATCGTCCCGCTCCCGAAGAACCACGAAGAGAATGTCAAGATCATCGAGGAAGAGGTGAACTACAACGGCGTGTCGGTCATCATCCCGCACCGCACATGCATTGTGGAATTGAAGAAACACATGAAGAAATAAGCTTATGAGCTATTAGCCGTTAGCTGTTAGCTTTTAGCCGACAGGCTGCTAATAGCTAACAGCTAAAAGCTAACGGCCAAACAATTAAACAGTTAAACAATCAACAATTCAACATAATGAAAAAAGACATAGTATTATGCGGCGTGGGTGGCGACGGCATCGTGTCGGTGGCCAAGATCATCTCCGACGCTGCCTTGAATATGGGCATGAACCTGAAACAGAGCGAGATCCACGGCATGTCGCAGCGCGGCGGCTCGGTGTTCTCGCACCTCCGCATCTCCGACGACGAGATCTTTGCCGACGTCATCCCCGAAGGCCAGGCCGACATCATCCTCTCCAGTGAGCCGATGGAAGCCCTGCGCTACCTGCCATGGTTGGGCAAGGAAGGCTGGGTGATCACCAACAACGACCCTTTCGTCAACATCGACAACTATCCCGACATGAAACTCATTAACGCGGAACTTGGCAAACTCGAACACGTCGTTTCGTTCAACGCCAACGAGATTGCCAAGCAGCTGAAGGCGCGTTCCAACATGGTGCTTTTGGGTGCCACGGTGCCTTATCTCGGCATCGAGATGGAGAAGATTGAGGAGGCCATCGCCCACATCTTCGGCAAGAAAGGCCAGGAGGTCGTCGACCTCAACATCCAGGCCGTGCGTGCCGGCTACGAGCAGGCCACGAAATGACCTTGTGGATTGTCCATCAACGAAAAAACGCCCGACACGTCGGGCGTTTTTTTCGTTATTTCTCGCCCCATTTCAGCGGGTAGTTCGGGCAGGTGCAATAACAGGTCTCGCGCAAATAGAACCTGATGACGTCCACTTGGCCTTCGCTGCCCTGTGTGGCGTAGGCGTCAAGCCAGCCGTAGCAATAGTCGTTGTCAACAGTACGGCGCACACAGATGGCATTCATTTGTCCCCCAAACACTTGGAAGTCGCGGCTCCACCAGCCTACTTGGTTGATATAGAGGTCGTTGGCTACGCTGAGTTCCCAATCCTTCGAGGCGATGATGTAGGGCGTCTCGTATTGGAAACAGATTTTCAGGTCGGTTGTGCCGTCTTGGTCAAGGTCGAACCTGAGGGTGTCCCAAGTCTGTTCCACGTCACCCATGACATAGTTGATGTTGAGCGCAGGGTCGTAACGCTTGTGTAGGATTTTGCCCGATTGCCCATTGTATTCCACTTTGTGGCAAGCTGGCAAAGCGCTAAGAATCAACAGAATGATGATGATGTGCTTTTTCATGTCGTCGTTGGTTTTTCGTCCTTGGCTTCTTCCTGTGGCGATCCCGAAGGCTCGGCAGGCTCCGTTTCTGAGGTTTCCTCTTTCACATCCTCGAAGGTGACCCTCCCGTCCTTGATTCTGACTTTCTTTTTTATTCTTAGCGGCGCGATGATGAGAAGCATCAGCAGTTCGAGGATGTATTTCAGGATGGGGATAGGCCCCGTGGCGATGAACTGGAACACGATGAGTACCAACGTCGCCCCGACGAAGATGAGTTTGCCGTTCAGCTTTTTGCGGAAAATCTGTATCAGGCTGAAAACCAAAATGGCCGAGAGGGCCAATTGCGCGATTTGGATAAGGAAGTCGTGCGAGTTGAGCGTGAGTTCGGCTTGGTTGAGATAGAGTATGTCGAAGTAATAGCGGCGAAACACCACGGCAAGGACCTCGAAGACGAACAGCAGGCCATAGTAGGTGATGGCGAAGGTGGCCGCCAGCTTCATCGGGAGTGACATCTCCGGCTTCAGGTTGAAAATCTTTCCTTCGCGCTGTTCCATGGTCATTAGAGTGTGTTGTCGGAACCCTTGGAATGGTTGTTGGCCAATTCCAACCGCTTGAAATAGAGGTAGTAAATCAAAATAAGCAAGACAGTCAGCAGCAAATCCGTCATAAACGGCGACGGGTGCATCAGCGGGTATTTGTAAACCGAGGCCGCGATGAGCATCAGCAGCTGCGAGATGGCGTAGATGTGCAGGCCGCGCTTGTCTGACCTGAACATCCTAATCACGCCGACCAATGAGCCGACGAACAACACGAGCATAAACAGGTAGAAAACCGGCTTGATGTTGGCCAAGGCGGTCATCGAGTCCATCATGGCCGACCGCATCTCGGCGTTCATCGTGGCCTCGAAAGGCTTCATCGCTTCCTCAAACGAGCCGTCCTCCATCATCCTCGACATCAGCGGCGTCCCGAAAAACATGATGACGGAACTGAAGATGTTGAGGATGGCGTTGAGCAACGACAACACGAGGAAAATGGTCATGCCCGTGGGGCGTTTTTTTTGTTCGGCGATTTCCATAGTATTTTGGTTGTAAGGCTGTCACATTGTGGCAATATGTAGGGCTGTCACATTGTGGCAGCCGCTGCCGTTCCACATCCGGCTGCCGTAATACGACAGCCCTACAAGATCCATATTATTTGTTTTCCAAATCATCAAACGCTATCGGATAGTTCTTCACGAAATCGACCGACTTGGCAATCTCGGTGTACATCACCTTGTCGACGCGCACAAATTCCACGTGCTTGCGGTATTCGGCGACGAACTTCTCGATGACGGGCGACGACTTCAGCGGGCGACGGAACTCCAAAGCCTGTGAAGCGTTGAACAGCTCTATGGCAAGGACTTTTTCCAAGTTCTCGGCCACGCGCAAGGCTTTCGTAGCGGCGTTGGCACCCATGCTCACATGGTCTTCCTGGCCCTGCGACGACTCGATGCTATCGACCGAGGCGGGCGTGCAGAGTTGCTTGCTCTGGCTGACGATGCTGGCGGCAGCGTATTGCGGGATCATGAAGCCGCTGTTCAGTCCGGGCTCGGCGACAAGGAACGACGGCAAATCGCGCTTGCCGCTGATCAACTGATAGATACGACGCTCGCTGATGTTGCCCAACTCAGCCATGGCGATGGCCAAGAAGTCCAAAGTGATGGCCAAAGGCTGACCGTGGAAGTTGCCCGCGCTGATGACCAAGTCGTCGTCGGGGAAGATGGTCGGGTTGTCGGTGACGGCGTTGATCTCCTCGCTGAAGACGGAGGCCACATAGTCTATGGCATCCTTCGAGGCGCCATGCACTTGCGGCATGCAACGGAACGAGTAGGGGTCTTGAACGTGTTTCTTCTCCCTGACAATCAGCTCGCTGCCTTGGGTGAACTCACGTACACGCTTGGCAGTGACGATTTGTCCGTTGTGATGGCGAATTTGGTGCACTTGGTCGAAGAAAGGCTCAATGCGACCGTCGAAGGCTTCGAGGGAAACCGTGCCGATGAGGTCGGCCAAATAGCTGAGGCGGAAGGCTTTGAGCAAGACGTAGGTGCCGTAGCTGCTCATGAACTGCGTGCCGTTCAGCAAGGCCAAGCCCTCTTTCGACTGCAAGGTGATGGGCTCCCATTTGAACTTTTTGAGGATCTTTTCGGCAGGGTAAATCTTGCCGTCGAAGTGCACCTCGCCCAAGCCGAGCAAGGGCAGCATGAGGTTGGCCAAAGGCGCAAGGTCGCCGCTGGCGCCGAGTGAGCCTTGGTTATAGACCACGGGCAGCACGTCGTTGTTGAAGAAGTCGATGAGACGCTGGACTGTCGCGACCTGCACGCCGCTGTTACCGTAGCTGAGGCTTTGCACCTTTAATAACAGCATCAGGCGGATGATTTCCTCGGGCACCATCTCGCCCGTGCCGCAGGCGTGCGACATGACTAAGTTTTTCTGCAAGGTGCTCAGGTCTTCCTTCGAGATGCTGTGGTCGCAGAGCGAGCCGAAGCCGGTGGTCACGCCATAGATGGGCTTTTCGGGGTTCTCCATCTTCTTGTCTAAGTAGTCGCGGCATTTCTGGATGCGCTTGACGGCATCCGCGCTGAGTTCGAGCTTGTAGCCCTTGGTGATTATTTCATTTACCTGCTTGAAAGTCAGTTCCTTGGATGAGATTTTGTGGGTTTTCATATTGTTGATTGTTTAATTGTTTAATTGTTGTGGTTGTAGGGACACACCGCGTGTGTCCGCTTTGCTGTTGGCGGACGCATGCGATGCGTCCCTACAACGTTTATTTCAAAATTGTTTCCACCAACTTGTTCGCTTCCACGGTTTCCTGGGTGCCTTCCTTCATCCGTTTCACGGTGAATTTCTGCTCGTTCATCTCTTGCTCGCCGGCGATGACGACCATCGGGATGTGGCGTTGGTCGGCGTATTTCATCTGTTTCTGGATCTTGGCCGCGTCGGGATAGATTTCCGCGTTGATGCCGTGCTTGCGCACTTGGTTGAGGTATTTCAGGCAGTATTTTTCCTCGTCCTTGCCGAAGTTGAGGAAGATGACCTTGGTGCTTTCCGACATGGTTTCGGGGAAGAGGTTGAGGCCTTCGAGGACGTCGTAGATGCGGTCGGCACCGAAGCTGATGCCCACGCCAGAGACGTTGGGCAGGCCGAAGATGCCCGTCAAGTTGTCGTAGCGACCGCCGCCCGAGATGCTGCCGATGGCGAAGTCCTTGGCCTTCACCTCGAAGATGGCGCCGGTGTAGTAGTTCAGGCCACGGGCCAAAGTCAAGTCGAGTTCGGTGCTGATGCCGAGTTCCATATCGTCGATGTAGTCGAACAAGGTTTCGAGTTCCTCGATGCCTTTTTGGCCTACTTCGTTGGTTAGCAAGGGCTTCAGTTGGGCAAGTTTTTCGCGTGTGTTGCCTTTCATGAAGAGGATGGGCTGGAGTTTTTCGATGGCTTCAGGTTCCAAGCCCTTCTCGGCGAGCTCCGTGTTGACGGCCTCGATGCCGATTTTGTCGAGCTTGTCGATGGCGATGGTGATGTCAACCAAGGCGTCGGCCTTGCCGATGTATTCGGCGATGCCGGCCAGCACCTTGCGGTTGTTGATTTTCAGCGTCACGTTGATTTTCAATGCGTTGAAAACCTCATCCACGATTTGCACCAACTCGGCTTCATTCAATAAGGAATTGCTTCCGATAATGTCGACGTCGCATTGGCAGAACTCGCGGTAGCGGCCTTTCTGTGGACGGTCGGCACGCCAAACGGGTTGGATTTGGTAACGCTTGAACGGGAATGCAATCTGCTCGCGATACATCGTCACAAACCTCGCGAAAGGCACGGTCAGGTCGTAGCGCAGGCCTTTCTCGCTGATTTTTGAGGCCAATTTCAGCGATTCAAGCGGCTCGCCGTTTTGCTCCACGCCGCTCATGAAGTCGCCCGAGTTGAGCACGCGGAAGAGGAGTTTGTCGCCCTCGTCGCCGTATTTGCCCAAGAGGGTGCTGAGGTTTTCCATCGAAGGGGTTTCAATCGGCTGGAAACCAAAGCGTTTGAACACCGTCTTGATAGTGTCGAAGATATAGTTGCGGCGCACCATGACTTCCGGCAGGAAGTCGCGTGTGCCTTTGGGGATGCTGGGTTTTTGTGCCATATTGGGTTGGTTTGCAGTGGTTTATTTGTAATACAAGGTCAAGTATTCTGTCATGCGGTCGGCGATGGTTTGCGAAAGCTCGGTGCGCTCGTGGCGTTTGGCCACATCGCCCCAGTGTTGCAGCAACGACATGGCTTCTTCGATGTCCTCTTGATAATAGGCCCTGAACTTGGGCTTCATCTTGCCATAATACTCAATCTTGTCGCAATAGTTTTGCATGATGGTTTGCAGGAACTGGTCGCCCTTCTCGGTGGCGCCGCAGATGTAGTACATCTCGGGATATTGGTACAAGCGGATCTCGAAGGGGAACTTGTCGTTGGGGAAGAACTCCTGGAACTTGTCCATCACGATGACGGCGGAGTCGTATTGGCCGTGGTTGACCAAGGCTTGTGCCAAACGCGAATAGGATAGTTGGGCGTATTGCGTTTCACGGACGCTCTCGCGGTCGGGCACCACTCCCCCTTGGTTCAGGTTGCCCCAGTTGGCCTTGTTGACCAAGAGGTCGTAGCTGCCGTCGCGGTACACGCCGCCACGATAGGCCTTGTTGTAGTCTTCAGCCTCAACGGGGATGAAACGGTAGGCCAAGCCTTCCATGTGGAGGTACTTGTCGATGCCGAGCACGCTCGACATGTCGCTGAACGAGGTGAAATACACGGGACGTTCCCAGTTGTTGGTGGCCATGAAGTCCAAAAGCAGCAGGGAGTTCTTGTAAAGGTTGGCATCCTTGATTTCCCAAGTGATTTCATCGACAATGCGGTCGGCCATGCTTTCGGGTACGATGTTGTTGCGCAGGCAGGCTTCCTTATCGACAGTGAGTTTCACGCTACGAGCCGGCACGTAATTATAGGTGGTGCCCATGTAGCTTCTCACGGCTTTCGGGTTGTGGATGAAGTCGATGACCTGCTTCAGCTCCACACGCTTGCCCTTGAAGTATTCCTCTTCCTCGACGGGAACAGGCTCGTTCACGCCGTTGTCGTATTCCTTTGGCGACAAGGTAAGCGGCAGACGCTCTGAGTCATACACCTTGCGGGCCATCTGGTGGGCATACCAATAGCCGCCCGAAAGCATGTAGTTGACCACGCGCACGTCGGTGCGGAAGCCTTCCACCTCTTGGACGTACCACAAGGGGAAGGTGTCGTTGTCGCCACGGGTGAAAATGACGGCGTTGGGCGGCAGTTGGGCCAGATAGTTCTTCGCCCAGTCGCGAGCCGAGGTCTTGCCGGCACGGTTGTGCTCTTCCCAACCGTTGGTGGCCAAAACGCATGGCACGGCAAGGAAGCAAATCAGGCTGACGGCCACGGTGGTTGTCATGTTTTGTTTCTTCGTCAGCTTGTTCACCATGTCGATGAGGGCGATGACGCCGTAACCGATCCAGATGGCGAAGGCGTAGAACGAGCCGGCGTAGCTGTAGTCGCGCTCGCGGGGCTGTTGCGGGGTTTGGTTCAGGTAGATGATGATGGCCAAACCGGTCATGAAGAACAGCAGGAAGATAATCCAGCTCTGCTTCAGGTCGCGCTTGAGCAGCCAGAAAAGGCCAATGAGACCGAGGATGAGCGGCAGGAAATAGTAGGTCGTCCGCCCCGGGTTTTGCAGGCTGGCCGGGATGTTGTCTTGGTCGCCGAGTCGGGCGTTGTCGATGGCGCTGATGCCACTGATCCAGTTGCCGTGGTTCAGCTCGCCTTGGCTCTCGATGTCGTTCTGCCGTCCCACGAAGTTCCATAAAAAGTAACGCCAATACATCCAATTGCACTGGTAGTCGATGAAGAACCTAATGTTTTGGCCGAAAGTGGGCTTGCTGACGGTGACCATTTGTCCGCGCAGGTTGCGGAACTTCATGGTCTCGCCGACGATGTTGCCGCTTTCGTTCTTGCGATAGCTTTCATACCGTTGCTGGTGTGCGCCTGGTTGTGGGCTCCACATGCGGGGGAAGAGGGTCTTCATCTCTTTCGGGTAAACAGGCACCCTGAATTTGTTTTCGTCGGTGATGACGTAACGTCCGGCCTCCTTGTCCTTGACGTAAATCGGCTTGCCGTCTTTCACGTCCGTCGGGACGGCGTTGTAATAAGGGCCGTAAAGCACCGGGGCGCTGCCGCCGTATTGCTCGCGGAGCAGGTAGGAAAGCATGGCGGGCGCGTCCTTCGGCTCGTTCTCATTGATGGGAGTGTTGGTGTTGGCGCGGATGACCAACATGAAGAACGAAGAATATCCAATCAGGATGAAGGTCAGGGAAAGAAGCACGGTGTTCCAAATCACCTTCTTGCGCTTGTTGGTGGCGATGAGTCCCCAAGTGATGAGGCCAGTCAGCAAGATGAAATACACGATGGTTCCGAGGTTGAATGGCGCGTGGAGGGTGTTCACGAAGAACAGTTCCGTCTTGCCCGCCAGATTGACGACTTGTGGGATGAGGAACATGTTGATGAGCCACACCAAGGCCACGGAAACCACGCCGGCCAAGACAAAGCCCCAGAACGAGGTCTTTTTCCATTTCTTGAAATAGATCACATACACGATGGCCGGTATGCACAACAGGTTGAGCAGGTGTACGCCAATGGAAAGCCCGATGAGGAAGGCGATGAAGATGAGCCAACGGTTGCTGTTTGGGTCGTCGGCCACCTGTTCCCATTTCAGGATGGCCCAGAAGGTGACGGCGGTGAAGAACGACGACATGGCATAGACCTCGCCCTCGACGGCGTTGAACCAGAACGACTCGGTGAAGGTGTAGGCCACTGCGCCGACGAAGCCGGCCGCAAGTACACCTATTTTATTAATCCACGGCGCATCTTCGCCCTCTTTCATCCACACCTTGCGGGCCAACAAGGTGATGGTCCAGAATAGGAATACGATGGTGAGGCCGCTGCATAGGGCCGACATCACGTTGACCATCATGGCCACCTTGGTGACGTCGCCGCCCGCGAAGAGCGTGAAGAATCGCCCGAGAAGCTGGAACAGCGGCGCCCCGGGCGGGTGGCCCACTTGCAGTTTGAACGCCGTTGAAATGTACTCGCCGCAGTCCCACCAACTCACGGTAGGCTCAAGCGTGAGGAAATACACGATGGTGGCAATCAAGCCTGCCAGCCATCCTGTGATTGTGTTTAACTTTTTGAAAGTCATAATGATATTTGTTGTTTTCAGGTTAACTTATTGCTTTACGGTCTTCGTCACGTTTTTCGCTTCGGCAGCAATCTCACGGTCTTGCTGGTATTCCTTGCGGTATTTGCCTTGCGGTATGTCCTTGAAGATGTAGGCGTTGCACTTGCGGGCAGCCACGATGTGGTCGGTCAGGGCGGTGTTGATGGCGGAGGCTGCGACGTTAGCCAATGCACCAACAATTCCGCCACCATAATAGTTGTTGTCTTGCAAGTCCAAATAGAGGTTGCAGGAGCGGTCGAAGATGATTTCGTTGGAGCGGGTCGATTTCACGATGTAGGAGATTTTGGTGCGAATGCCAAAGCCTTGCTTCTTCCACTCGTCGATGGTGGTGAAGATGACGGCATCGGCACCAAACACCTTGCCGAACGGGGTTACGCTATTGTTGATGAACAACTCCGCATCGTAGGCACTTTCGGCCTTGAAGATTTCCATGGCTAAATGGGGTGAGATGACATAGTAGCCTGCCTCTGCCAAGGGCTGGCTTATGGAGGTGTAAAGCAAATCCTTGGCTTCCACGTTGTTGGAGTTGTTGATAGGCGGCATGACCAACAAGGTCACAGGCTTTTCCTCATACATTTTCGGGTAGAGTTCGCCGCGAGTGAATGGTGCAGTGGTTCCGCAGGAGGCGAACAGCACGGCACAGGTCGCAATCAGGATGAAGGTGCGATTTCTCATTGTTGGCTGAATTTCTTGATGAGGGGTTGGATGAATACGGCTGATTCGGGATAGAGCTCAATCTCTTTCTGAAGCATGAGCATTCCTTTTTCGCGGAACGTGGCATTATAGTCGCCCGAGCTGAATTGTTCCTTCTGTCGCTTTGTGGCGTGCTGGCTGAAGATTTGCGGCGTGTTGGGACTGAGCAGCAGGTAGCCGTACTCGGCGCAGATGCCAGGAGGCACCACACCGCGCTCGCCGCCCGGATGGGTAACCATGTATTCATATTCGCACAGAAGGGCGCACAGGCTTTCCGGCGACTGCGAATGGTAGTAGTTATATACGCTTGACTCGTATTCCGTGGCGTTTTTGGAGCTGCTCTTATTTCCCCAGTTGTAGAGGTTCGACTTGACCTCGCACGAACTGAGCGCCAAAGCAAGTCCAAGAAGGACAATCAGTTTCTTCATAACTCGATGATTTTGGTCTCGCCAGTCGAGAGCATCACTTCCTTGGAATAGACGGTTTCTCCGTGGCGTTTCACTTCCACTTTGTGGCGACCAGGCGTGGTGACAATGGATTGTTTGGCGGTCTGCTTGATGTTTCGGCGGGTCTTGTGCGCGATGTCTTTCACGGTGCTGGTCGAATGCTGTTGACCGTCTATGGTGACGTCAATGTCATAGGCGGATGAGGCCGAAAAGCACACGGCGGCCTTGTCCTCAACGCCTGAAGTGACGGTATAGTTGCCCACGCCACAAGAGGTGAACAGTGTGGAAACAAAAAGGCAAAGGGTGGCAATGATGGTTTTTTTCATGGTTTATTCCTCCATTAAATAGTAAAGTTCAAGATGGTCTTCGTCGATTTTTTCACCTTCGTAGGTGGCAAATGAGATTTCGGTCTCAGGGGTGTCGCCGAAGTTGGCGGTCACGGTGACTTGGCCCAATCTCTTGCCGGGAAGCTCGACGTTGGCACCGGTTTGCGGGTTGTTCACCATCTTACCTTTTTTATATAGGCTGAACTTGCTGCCGGGGGTAATGCCTTGCGATGCTCCGCCTGAGATGACGTAATCGCCGTCTTCAACGGTCAGCACGTAGCCGCGCCACGGTTTGTCCATACACTTGTTGATGATGTTTTCCACAAGTTGGGTGAGGGCTGCCGAGATGGCTTTGTCGCTCAGGGTGGCATCGAAACCGGCAGTTCCGCCGATGCCCAAAGTGGTCTTCGATGAGGTCTCGGCTTGGCCTTTGGCTTCGTCGGAGTAGATGATGAGGCCTGAAGCTACATCGACAAGGCGGACATTCACCGCAGCCTCAACGGTTTGGGTCTTTGTGGAACTGAAAATGCGCTCGTCGCCTTCGGTCTTGCGGCCAAATTGCGTGATGGAGCCGAGGATGATGTAGTCGGCACCGGTTTTCTGCATCTCTGTACCAGCCTCCTTCACGAGGACATCAAGGTCGTCGCGTTCCAATAGGATGAACTTGCCACTGGCGGCCAGCTTCGACGAGAGAATGTCCATAGCCTGCTTGCGCATGGGGTCGTTCTCACGGTCGTAGAAGATGCCTTTCCCATATTGGGTTTCGTTGGTGAAACGACCGATGGCCACCTTCCTTTTCAAGGTTTTACCTTCTTGGGCGAAAGTAGTTGAGCCGAAAGCCATGATGAGCAATACGGCGATAATTGTTCTGAGATTCTTCATATTACTTGTTTTGTTGTTGGTGAATCAATGGATATAGCGTGCAAAAATACTGTTTTTTGGCTTATCTTGGAATGAAAAACGGCAAAAACGTTTTTATAGTGTCCAAAACCACTTTTTTTCAAAAAAATGAAAAAAAAGCTTGCGCATATTGAAATTAGTTGTACTTTTGCAGCCGCATTCGGAAACGAATGATGTCGAGTGGTGTAATGGCAGCACTGCAGATTTTGGTTCTGCCTGTCAAGGTTCGAATCCTTGCTCGACAACTTAAGGTGGAAGAAGGAAGACCTGCTACTTTGAGTAACAGGTCTTTTTGTTTGAGGTTATAATCTTGAATTTTGAATTTTAAATCTTTGAATATCAAATGATAACAAAAGAACAAATAGCAACTCTCAGCGAAGAAGCCCTCGCCGGCTCCGACCGCTTCCTTGTGGAAGTGAAGGTGAAGCCCAACAACGTGGTCGAGGTTTACATCGACTCCGACACGGACGTCAACATCGACCATTGCGCCGAATTGAGCCGCTACATCAACGAAAAGCTCGACCGCGACATTGAAGACTATGAGCTGACCGTGTTCTCATGGGGGCTGTCGGGTGCCTTGAAGATGGACCGCCAATTGCAGAAATACGTCGGCAAGGATGTGGAGGCGAAGACCAAGGAACAGGGCAAGCTGCAAGGCAAGCTCGTCAGCTTCGACGACGGGAAAGTGGAAATCGCGCCCGCGCCAAAGAAATCCTCGAAGAAGAAACCTGTGGAGGAACAACCTAACCTGATATTGGAACGCAAAAAAGTGGAAATCAAACCCGTAATAGTATTCTAAAAATTTCTCGCGTCTCGCGTCCCGCTTCAACAATTCAACGATTCAACAATAAACAATCAACATACAAAAATGGACAACTACAAATTAGTGGAAACCTTTTCCGAGTTCAAGGAATTCAAGAACATCGACCGCGAGGCCATGATGCGCATCATCGAGGATGTGTTTCGCGGAATGCTGAACAAGAAGTTCGACACCGACACCGAGGACTTCATCGACATCATCGTGAACGTCGATAAGGGCGACTTCGAGATTTACCATAACCGCACTGTCGTTGACGACGGGGAACTGAAAGACCCCGCACGCGAAATCAAGCTGTCAGACGCCATCAAGATCGAGCCGGACTTCGAGGTGGGCGACGACGTGAGCGAGGTGCTCCGCATCGAGAGCTTCGGTCGCCGCGACATTCTGGCCTTGCGTCAGAATCTGCAAACGAAAGTGTCTGAATATGAGAAGGAAAACATTTTCCAAAAGTATAAAGCCAAGGTAGGCGAAATCGTCACGGCCGAGGTGGTTCACGCTTGGAAGCGCGAAATCGTCGTGGCCGACGACGAGGGTATTGAGCTGACTTTGCCCAAGGCCGAACAGATTCCGAACGACCTTTATAAGAAAGGCGATACGGTACGTGCCATCGTGAAGAGCGTGGAGAGCGTCAACGGCTCGCCGGTGGTCATCCTTTCGCGCACTTCGGAAATCTTCCTCCAACGCCTGTTGGAAGCCGAAGTGCCGGAAATCTATGACGGCCTCATCACGGTGAAGAAGATTGTCCGCGAACCCGGCCAAAGGGCCAAGATCGCCGTGGAGAGCTACGACGACCGCATCGACCCCGTCGGCGCCTGCGTGGGCATGAAAGGCTCGCGCATCCACGGCATCGTCCGCGAGCTGCGCAACGAGAACATCGACGTCATCAACTGGACCAGCAACCCGAAACTTTTCATCCAGCGTGCACTCAGCCCGGCCAAAATCACCGAGATTCGCCTCAGCGACGACAACACGATGGCCAACGTCTATATGGAAAACGACCAGATCAGCCTCGCCATCGGCAAGGGAGGCTACAACATCAAGCTCGCCGGCAAGCTGACAGGCTATGAAATCGACGTGTATCGCAACAGTGAAGCCAACAACGATGAGGAAGACGTTGACCTCCAAGAGTTTGCCGACGAAATCGACCAGTGGGTCATCGATGCCTTGGTGGGCATGGGTTGCGACACGGCCAAGAATGTCCTGTCCTATACTCCCGAGGAGGTTGCCAAGCGAGCCGACTTGGACATGGAAACCGTCAATGACGTGTTCCGCATACTGAAAGCTGAGTTTGAACAAGATGCCGAATGATGCCAAGGCATTGAATATAAACGAGAAACAAAGGAGAAACTATGTCCGAAGAATCAAATTTCACCATTCGATTGTCGAAAGCGGCAAAAGAATTTAACGTGGGTGTGACGACCATCCGGGAATTCCTTGGAAAGAAGGGGTTTCAGGTGGATTCGTCGCCTAACGCGAAGCTCACGGCAGACATGTACGAACTGCTCGTGAAGGAGTATCAGGGCGAGAAGGAAGTGAAGAATGTGGCCAAGAACTTGGGCAACATCTCTTACAAGGGTGGCACTGTTTCCGTTGATTCGGCATTGCAACCGCAAAAAAACGAAGAGGAGGACGACCACGACGAAGTGATCATCCGTTCCAATACGATGACCCTCGAAAAAAAGACCGTCAAGGAGCCTCCGACAGAGACGTCCGTCGAGGAACCGCAAGAACCACAAAGCCAAACCAACGTTCCAGAGGAAAAGGCCCAAGGCGATTCCACAGAGTTGGTGGCAGCACGCGACGATTCACCCCTCAAGATATTGGGAAAGATAGACCTCGAAAGCCTCAATCCGAAGTCGCATTCTGCCAAGAAGCAGAAAGAAAGGCAAAAGAAAGAGCAAAAAGACGGGAAGAAACAACAACAGCCTCAACCCCAGCAGCCTAAGGCCAAAACGCAAGAGGCCAAGCCCCAGCCACAACAGGCCAAACCTGCCGAAAAGAAGGCTGACAAATCCACAGAGAAGCCTGTCGAGAAAAAAACAGCCAAACCCACCGAACCCAAGTTCATCAAAACGGAAGTGCAAAAGCTTGAAGGCCCTAAAATCCTCGACAAGATAGAACTCCCCGACGAGAAACGTCGCACCAAGGCCACACCCGAGAAGAAGAAACGCAAGCGCATCAAGGGCAAGCCGGAAGGCTCGTCGGAAAACCCGACCGGCCCCAACGTGAACCCAGGTCCCAAGAAGGGCGACAACAAGCAACAACAAGGCAAAGGCCAAAAGCCGCAGGGAGGCGACAACGCTACCAAGAAGAACCAGAAAGACAACTCCAAACCGAGCAAGAAGGACAACAGGAAACAGCCCAAACGCGATGAGAAAGTTGAGTTGACCGATGAGGAAATCTCGAAGCAAATCAAGGACACGCTGGCCCGCCTCTCGCCGATGGGCAAGTCGAAGACCTCGAAGCACCGCCGCGAGAAGCGACAAGCCGTGGCTGGCTCGATGATGGAGGAAATGATGCGCCATGAAGCCGAGCAGAAAGTGCTGAAAGTGACGGAGTTTGTCACGGCCAACGAATTGGCCACGATGATGAACGTGCCGGTTGTCAAGGTAATTGGCACTTGCATGAGCCTCGGTATGCCCGTTTCCATCAACCAACGCCTTGATGCAGAAGCCCTTACCGTGGTGGCCGAAGAGTTCGGCTTCCAAGTCGATTTCGTCAGTGCCGATGTGCAGGAAGCCATCGCCGAGACGGATGAGAAAGACCGCGAGGAAGACCTCGTGCCGCGTGCACCGGTGGTCACCGTCATGGGTCATGTGGACCACGGTAAGACTAAATTGTTAGACTATATCAGAAATACCAACGTCGTGGCCGGCGAAGCTGGCGGCATCACGCAACACATTGGCGCTTATGAAGTTACTACTGAGAGCGGCAAGAAAATCACCTTCCTCGACACGCCCGGCCACGAGGCATTCACGGCCATGCGTGCCCGTGGAGCCAAGATCACGGACGTGGCCATCATCGTCATCGCCACTGATGACAGCGTAATGCCGCAAACTGTTGAGGCCATCAACCACGCGCAGGCGGCTGGCGTGCCTATCGTGTTCGCTTTGAACAAGATAGACAAACCCACCGCCAACCCCGACAAGATTCGTGAGCAGTTGGCCAACATGAACATCCTCGTCGAAAGCTGGGGCGGCAAATACCAAGACCAGGAAATCGCGGCCAAGATTGGTCTCAATGTGGATGCCTTGCTTGAAAAAGTACTGCTCGAAGCCGAGTTCCTCGACCTGAAAGCCAACCCGAACCGTCTGGCCAAGGGCACGGTCATTGAGTCGGCCTTGGACAAGGGTCGCGGCTATGTGGCCAAGATCCTCGTGCAAAACGGTACCTTGAAGGTTGGTGACATGGTGTTGGCTGGCACGACCTACGGCAAGGTGAAGGCCATGTTCGACGACCACAACAAGCCGGTCAAGGCGGCAGGCCCGTCAACGCCGGTGCTGCTCCTCGGCTTGAACGGTGCCCCCATGCCTGGCGACGCCTTCAACGTGATGACCGACGAGCGCGAGGTGAAGGCCATCGCCAACCGCCGCGAACAGTTGCAGCGCGAACAGACGCGCCGCACCAGCCCGCACATCACCTTGGACGAGATCGGACGCCGCATCGCCATCGGCGACTTCAAGGAGCTGAACATCATCGTCAAGGCCGACGTGGACGGCTCGGTCGAGGCTTTGGCCGACAGTTTGCTGAAGCTCTCCACCGAGGAGGTGCAGGTCAACGTGATCCACAAGTCGGTGGGTGCCATCAGCGAGTCGGACGTGATGTTGGCTTCGGCTTCCAACGCCGTCATCGTGGGCTTCAACGTGCGTCCCACCGCGCAAGCGCGTAAGATGGCTGAGAATGAGAAGATTGACATTCGTCTTTATTCCATCATCTATACCGCCATCGAGGAAATCAAGGCCGCTATCGAAGGCATGTTGGCTCCCGAAATCGAGGAGGTGGTCACCTGCAACCTCGAAATCCGCGAGACCTTCAAGATCAGCAAGGTCGGCACCATTGCCGGTTGCATGGTCTTGGACGGCAAGGTCACCCGCAACACGAAGATTCGCGTCATCCGCGATGGCATCGTGATTTACACGGGCACGCTCGGCTCGCTGAAACGCTACAAGGACGACGTGAAGGAAGTGAGCGCCGGCATGGACTGCGGCTTAAACATCGAGAACTTCAACGACATCAAGGTCGGCGATATTATCGAAGGCTACACCGAGAAGGAAGTCGCCCGCAAGCTGTAAGGCGGTTTCCCATTCAGGATTCGTTGGTAGGGACGCGCTGCGGTGCGTCTCTACTTTTTTTGTGGCTTTGCCATTTTGAAACCGTGTGCAAGGATTTGGACGGAAAACCCCGGTTTTTGTCCAAATGTGGGTATAAAAATATGGATTTGGACAAAAGTTGTTCTGTTTTTGTCCAAAAGTGGGTAAAAAAGTATGGATTTGGACAAAAATAGGCTTTTTAATCAAAAAGAAGTTGTATTTTTGCGCAAAAAAGGAAAACCGATGGAAAACACGGACAAACTCATAGGTCGCGAGCGGGAATGTGAAGAACTGCGCTGGGCGATGGATTCCAACCGCTCGGAATTGGTCATCCTGTATGGAAGGCGGCGCATTGGGAAGACCTTCCTCGTGCGGAAATTCTTCGACGACCGCTATAGTTTTCATTTTGTGGGCGCACACAAGCAGAAAAAAGACGCTCAGTTACAGAACTTTAGGGAAGCGTTGGTGCGTTATTCGGGCGATTCGACGTTACAGCCGCCGACCGATTGGCACGAGGCCTTTGTGTGTTTGGAAAACTATCTTGAAGGCTGCAAGGAAGAACGGAAAGTCGTCTTCTTCGATGAAATGCCTTGGATCGACACCCAAGGGAGCGAGTTTGTGGACGCGCTGGAATATTTTTGGTCGAGTTGGGTGCAAAACCGCGACGACATTGTGTTTATCGCCTGCGGAAGCGCCACTGCTTGGATGAAAGACCGGTTGGAAGACAACCAAGGCGGGCTGCACAATCGCATCACCCACCGCATCTACTTGCGCCCGTTTTACCTGAACGAATGCAGGGCCTACCTCCATGAGCACGGCTTCGATTGGGATGACTACCAGATTTTGCAATGCTATATGGTTTTCGGCGGTGTCCCGTATTACTTGAGCTTGCTTCGGCCTTATCTGAGCCTGCCACAAAACGTGGATTCACTGGTGTTTCGGCGTGGCGGCGACTTGAGCGACGAGTTCGACGAACTGTATAACGCGCTTTTCAACAAGGCCGACCGTTATCTTGTCATCGTGAAGCTCCTGTCCACCAAGCGTGAGGGCTTCACCCGAAGCGAAATCGAGAAGAAAACGGGATATGGCGGCGGCGGGCTTTCGAAAATGCTTGCCAATCTTGAGCGTTGCGATTTCATCGTCTCGTATGCCCAGTTCGGCAACAAGAACAAGCAGACGCTTTACCGCTTGTCCGATTTCTTCACATTGTTCTATCTCCGCTATGTGGAGGACAACCGCTCGCGCGACGAGCAGTATTGGCAGCACCATTTCACCGACCGCAGCGTGGAGTCGTGGGAGGGGTTCGCTTTTGAAGAGGTTTGCCTGCGCCATCTGCCGCAAATCAAGCGCGGATTGGGCATTGCGGGAATGGCCACCGAGGCCTCGTCGTGGCGTTTCGTGCCGCAAAAGGATGACGAGCGGAAGAAAGCCCAAGTCGATCTCGTCATCAAGCGGGCCGATAAGATGGTGCATCTCGTGGAAATGAAGTTTTCGGAAACGCCGTTTGTCATCACCAAGGCATACGAGACCCGCCTTCAGGAACGGAAAAACCTGTTCATGGAGGCGACGGGCATCAGTCGAGGCGTGCTACACACGTTCATTTCCCCGCTGGGGCTTGCGAAGGGGCTGCATTCGTCACTCGTCCACAGCCAGATTACGGCGGAAGACCTGTTTGCCGAGGTTGGAAAGTTCAGCCAATAGACGAAGCAGAAAACCCCAGTTTTTGTCCAAATGCGGGTATAAAAACATGGATTTGGACAAAAGTTGTTCGGTTTTTGTCCAAATGCGGGTATAAAAACATGGATTTGGACAAAAGTCGGGGAGAAGTGCGGTGGGACTCTGTGTAAGTTCGGCTTGGAAAACCATAAAAGAGAGGGTAACATTCTCTTATTTCGCTATATTTGCACACCAATAAAGATTCAATCATGGACTTGAAGCTGTATATCGACGAATTGAACCGTCAGTTTAAGACGGGTTTGGCATGCGAGCACTCCTATCGCCCGCCTTGATGCGCCTGTTCTCTTCGGGCGTGTTCCGCTGCTTCGGGACGCTCACGAAGCTCGCGTCAACCACGCGACCCTCGTTGAATATCAACCCCTTGCCGTTCAGGTAGTCCACGAACCTCTGGAACAGGTCGCCCACCTTGCCGCTCTTGGCCAGACGCTCGCGGAACAGCCATATCGTCCGAGCGTCTGGCACACGGTCGCCATATGACAGGCCCAGGAAGCGGCGGAACGACGTGCGGTCCACTATCTGGAACTCCGCCTGCTCGTCGCTCAGGTTGTAGTAGCGCTGCAGCACCATCAGCTTGAACATCATCACCACGTCGTAGCGCTTCGCACCGGCGTTGCTCTTGCGCTCCTTCGGCAACAGCACGTCCTCAAGCTCCAAACGGAACATCTCGAAGTCCACCACTGTGCCCAAACGCTCCAGCGGGTCGCCCATCTCCGTCAACTTGCGTTCCGTGTCTTCCTTATCAAACAATGTAGTGTTCCCTGTCGTCTTCTACTTTCTCATGGCTGATATTTTGTCCGTTTCCTTAATAACGACACATTGCATGTTTTATTGTCTGATAATCAATATTTTATCTATTTTTAGAAGACCCCTACATGTTTTTTGACCATGACCATTGACTATGACCATGACAGCTGTTCTCAGAGTTCGAGAGCTTGCGGGCTTTACTTTGGGCAAATGATTAGCCATTGTAAAGCCGTTAAGCTCAACCACAATTTGCCAGTGGTCATAGTCATGGTCACAAGTCAGGGTTTCGAGTCTCGCGTCTTATATGTAAACTAAATTTGCTCATCTACTTATTCAAACAAAGTTAAATCATTTCATACTTGAAAAGACGAATGAAAGTGAATACTCAAAGGAACAGTTTTTGATAGAGTAACACCGTATTTCAAATCACAAAGCCATGAAAAAAACGCGGATTTACTTGTTGTTGGCAGTCTTTACGGTTGCCGGCTTTGTTTTCGGTCTTGCTTTCGACAACATCTTCACGAAAGCCAACGCCAACGAACCCAGCCAAGAATCCCTCTTGCCCAATGAGACCGCCTTTGAACTTACAGCTGTAGGCTCGGCCCGCAGCGCCGACTACGAAATCGTCAACATCTATGGGCGCAAGTTCATCATCTTCAGTTCGGGCGGGGATATCGAGGTGCTGGAGTATTGAAGGCAAAACTCGGGAGTACGCTTGCGGGGTTCATTGACCCAATCGTCCCCTGACCTTTGCCAAAAGAAACGTCTCCACCAGTTCCCTTTTTCTCTCGTCGGGCATCCTGTTGAAACCTGCCTCCATGATGGTCTGAAAGACCTCTTTCTTTGCGGTGATGATAAACTTTTCCTTGCGGCCGTTCACGTTGGCAAGGAGGTGGATGTTGCCTTTCGTCGTGCGTTCAAAACGAATGTCGGAAACTTCAAAACCATCCTCCGTAATGAACGAGAAATGATGGATTTCTGGAGAGGAGCCCCGTAGTTCCCGGAAACATCGCGAGATGAGCTCGATGTGGAAACTGTCCACGCCATTGGCGGCTGCCAGTTCTTCAAAGTTGGCGGTACCTTTCAGCACAGCATCGATTACATCCTCTGGGTTTCTCACGGAATTGTCGCGGCCAAGTCGCAGCAGGTCGTCGATTTCAATGTCTGAATACTTTCCGCCTATCGACATGCAGTGGCGCGTTTCCGCTTCGATGCCGTTGGTGGCGCGGATGAAGGTCAAGTCGTAGGCCGGTGCCAGATGCCATTCCCCATTCTGTGACATCATGAACGAGAAGTTCTTCTCGTGGTCGTCGGTGTTGCCTGTGAGGACGTTGAACACTGTCCTGCGGAAAAGCTCATCAATATCGGGTTTCGGTATTTCCAATTCGCGGCAGGTGCGGAAGAGGTCTTCGTAACTATGTGCGTCAGGATTAACGGCGGCCAAGGTCTGCATGAAGCATTTTTGTCCGTCTTTTCTGTCGAAACGGCGTGTCAAGAAGTGGCGAATTCCTTCGACCTCAATAAGTCGGCTCTCCATCATGGTGATACCGCACTGACGGGCCATCTGATAATAGGTCATCTCCGTTTCCGACAGCGCGTGTTCGGGCGAGTTGAATTTGATTAGGCAATGTTCGTATTTGGGATTAGCCCCAGTCTGTCCCGAATGGATGCTTCCGTCGGGAGCGATGGCGATGATGGCTTTCATCTGGCGGCCACCGGCGGAGGTCCCTATGGCCGTCAACGCACGTCGGGTGAGCGGATCGGCTGCGGGGATGCTTTTGCCTGCAAGTTGTTCCTCAATCAGCTTGGCCTGCTCATACAAGCGGTCGATCTTAACCAAATCGTTGTCGTAGAATCCGCTGTCGATGACGGGATAAAACTCCAAGGCACCCATGGCCCGTTTCCCGATGAACGAGAGTTTGGTCAGCGGGGTCTTGTCTTTCTCATGCAGACCCTCGTCCTTGAACCATTGGTCGAACACGGCGTTACCCCAACGGTCGGGCAGTGAGTCCGCCAAAAAAGGTGGAAGCCCATGGTATATCTTGGGTTCTTTGAGTCCGTAGATGGCGATGGCCGGGCTTTGCATGGCTTTGGGGTGCGTGATGGGCGCGATGTCGTATCCCTCTTCAAAGTATTTCGGAGAAAACCAAAACAAGCTGTTGCCCGTGCGCGGATTCCATTGAAGCGTGCCAATGGGCTCACCCCAAAGGGAGACGGTAAGGGTCTGAATGCCTCTATTGCTTCTTGCTGCCATGGTGTCTAACTCTTTGTTTCCCATTTAGTTTGGAATATGGGGATTCTGGTATTTCCGGAATCAAGCCATCCAGATTCTTAATGAGGCCAGTATAGCGCATCAGTGAAATCAGCGTCGTCGCATTAATGTTTCTGGCCGTACCCGTCTCGAACTTGTGTATGGTCATCACTGAAACGCCTGCTTTTGCCGACAATTCCGCCTGCGTGAGACCCAATGCCACACGGTATTGCTTGAATCGCAGACCGAGCAATTGCAGGATTTCAGCGTCAGAGTATCTTTTGATCATGTCTATGAGAATTACGCTGCAAATATAGTAAAGTTTATATTAACCGCAATAAACTCCCATAAAATATAGTAAAATTTATGCTTATTTCACCTTCGCCATCACCTTCAGCATCTGCTCGCCGAGACCGATGGTGTAGCCTTGCTTGGCGAAGACGACCTCGCTGTTGTTGTTGGCGATGATGAAGATGGGCAGTTTGGCTTCGTCCAAATTGAGGTTGCCGCAGATTTCGCCAAGGATTTCGGGTGTGAAGAAGCCGTAAGTGACATTATTCGGTAACTCGCTGAAATTCTTCAACTTGAACTTGTCGTAATTCTCTTGGTCGGCGAAAAGGAAGATGAGCGGCAGTCCGCTGCGCTCGAAGTCTGTCTTGAAGGCCGAAATATCTTGCACGGCGTGGGTGGTCGGCTCGCTGCCTTGGTCGAGGAGGCCGAGAATGTAGAACTCGTTGCCAATCAACTGCTTGAAGTTGTATTCCTCGCCGGTTTCGGCTTCGGTGAAGCGGTTGTTGGAATAGAAGTCGCCGATGACGGTGAAGTTGGCTTCGGGGTCGCGAAGGACGAGGCTGACTTTGGTGGTTTCGCCCGCCTTGATGGTGAAGAACTGGCTGTGGGTCAAGGCGGTACCATCGTCCAAGCGGATGCCGGCGGTGAGGATGTAGAAGCCTTCGTCCAAAGGCGTGGGCTTTTCAAAGGCGCTGAGCATCATGCCGTCGTCGATGCCGGGGTCTTTGGCGTCGTAGGCCAAAAGGCGGAAGCTGTTGCCGTCCCACTTCTTGATGCTGAAATGCGTGTAGTATTTCGGGTCGGCGACGGCGGCGATGGGCAGGTGATGGATGTCCAAATAGCCTGTTCCAGAGGCGGTTGCGTTTTCTTCCTCGAATGTCACGTTCACCCATTGTTGGCCGTCAAAATACTGCACGTTGCCGTTCACGGGGTTTATTTGCGCCGCGATGCCCAAGCTGCGGGCCATGGCCACGAAGAAGATGTCGCGGGAATGGCGGTCGGCTTTGCGTGCGGCCAAAACGCCCATCGGCGAAATCGGGATGCGCTGCAAGGCCAAATTGTCGTCCACGAAGATGTTTTGTTTCACCCAATCGACCAAAAGGTGCGGGTTGTCGTGGTATTTTTGGGCTTCCGTTGCACTGAAAAACTCAGTGAAGGTCTTGCGCCAAGGCACAATCATCTCGTTGCTGATGCGCGGGGAAATAATAAATTCAGAATGCTGAATGCTGAATGCTGAATTGCGCGAAGCGGTATCGGGCATTGCCTCAATTCCGCATTCCGCATTCATAATTCCGCATTCATAATCAAAATGGTCTCGCAAGACTTCAAAGCTGATGTCGCGCAAGTCCTTGTCGGTGATGTTGCTGAGTAGCTGCACTGCCTTGGTTTCCTGGCCTTTGCCTTGGGCGTAGGCCACAAAGTCGGCGATGGTCTGGTAGTTGCCCCAAGTCTTTTCGTAAATGCGGCACAAGGTCTTGTTGCCCGTGTTGGCAATCAGTTCATTCTGGGCTTCTTTGCACGACTTGATGTAGGCGTTGCGCAAGGCGTCTTCTTCGTTGCAGCGGCGGTCGTTTTCGGTGCGCATTTCGGGTGTCACTTCCGGCAAGATGCTGGTTGGGGCGGGCGGCACCATGTCGAACTCGAAGCTGTCGGTCGCGCTGTTGTCGTGGTCGAGGGTGATGGTAACGTTCTCATTCTCACCTGCTTTGAAGACTTGATAGCCAAACTTCCCGTCTTTGGCGGCGTAAGCCATCATCGTGCCCAAGCCCGAAGTGAGCCAGGTCTGGCCGTTCTCATCTGTCATTTTCGTGACGACGGTGCAAAACTCGGCGTAGTTGTAGATCTTGAACTCCACGGGCAGGTTGGCTTGCGGCGTTCCGTTTTCGTCCACGACGGTGAAAGTGGTCTTGGCGGTCTTGCCATAGTTGTCCACAACGTTGATTTCCGTATAGTTACGAGTTCGGCTGATGACCTCTTCGGGACCGTCGTAGTCGCCGAAGACGCGGGTATGTAATAACAAGGTGCGCGAGGCGGGCTCGTTGAACCAGCCGAGGTCGAGCACGGGTTCAGGCTCGCAGGCGCCAAGGAAATGCCACTGGCCGTCCACCCAAGCCTCCACCCAAGCGTGGTTGTCGTCGCAATGCGCCCAGCGGGGCGTATAGACTTGTCGCGCCGGAATGCCGACAGTGCGCAGGGCGGTCACCAACAGCGTCGACTCCTCGCCGCAGCGTCCCCACGAAGTCTTGATGGTCGCCATCGGGGCGCTGGTGCGGCTGTCGCTGCCCTTGTAGTTCACATGCTCGTGGCACCAATGGTTGACTTCCAAGACCGCATCGTAAAGAGACAGGTCTTTCACGCGGCCTTTCAGTTCCTCGTAATAAGTGGCGCGGAAGCGGTCGAGGTTCTCGTTGTTGACGCGCACGGGCACCACGAAATGCTTGAATTCGCGCTCGGGGATGCTGTTGCCCCAAGGCATCTCTTGCTTGGCTAGGAAAGCGTAATGCACGCATTCGCGGTAATAGTCTTCCGAGTAGTCCACGCTGTCGCCAAGCGGCATGTAGGCGTAGAGGAATTCCAAGGCTTCTTTCTCGGTGAAGGTTTTTTGTTTTGGCTCTCCAGAGCAGGATGAAAAGAGCAGCGCAAAAGTGGCGATGATTATTAATAAGGTGTTTTTCATAATAAGTAATATTTGTTGCGGTATTAGTATTCAATTAAGGTTTCAAACATCCGATAGGTACAACCCAAACGCCGTCTTGAGGGCGCTGGTAGCTATAGTCGCCCACTGCGGTCAACACCATAAGGAACGAGGGCGCTGGCATTTTGTCGAGGTCGATTTTCTCTTTTAGGTCGTTCAAGGTCGTGGCTCCTTTTTCTATCAAGTCGTGGCCGCCCAATTTGATTTCAATGAGGCCGTAGCTCCCATTGCGCCGATGCATGACCGCATCACATTCCAAACCAGCAGCATTGCGGAAATGGAACACATTGCCTGAAAGTGCATCAGCATATACGCGCAAATCCCTGACAGCCAAGGCTTCAAAAAACAACCCAAAAGATTTAAGGTCGTTCAGCAAATCGTTAGGCCCAATTGACAAAGCACTTGTGGCAATGCTTGGGTCAATGAAATATCGCGTGTCGGAAGACTGAATGGCCGCCTTGCTTCTCAAGTTTGGATTCCAAGCGGGCATGTCTTCTATGACAAAAAGTTTCTTTAGTGCCTCCACGTATTCGGAAACTGTTTCGTATGTGATGGATTTATTGTCGTTTTCCTTGATGTCTTCACTTAATCGGTTGAAACTGACAGCGGTTCCTTGATGTCGGGCATAAGAGCGCATCAACAAACGGGTGCGCTCGCTGCTTCTACGCACATTGTCAATTCGGTGAATGTCGTTCTTATAAATGGCTTCGAAATAATCTCGGGCTTCGTCTAAAGCGATCTCACCTGAAATCAAAGTGGATTGGGGCCAACCGCCACGGCAAGTCAAATAGGCAATGTCTTGTAAACTCAAAGTGTTGTCTTGAGGTGTAAGGGGCTTGCCTTCAAACAAGTCTGCCAAACTCACTTTGCCTGATGATTCGCCAGATTCCCAGAGCGACATGGGTCTCATGCTGATGCGCCCAATTCTTCCTGTGCCGCTATGGTGTATTGTTTCTTGCTTTGGAGGAACAGTGCTTCCTGTGAGAATAAATTGCCCAAATGATTGTCTCCTGTCCACTTCGGAGCGTACCATGTCCCATAAGGCAGGAATGCTTTGCCATTCGTCCAACAATCGTGGTGTGTCTCCGGCCAGCAAAGTGCTTGGGTTGACTTGCAAGGCCGTTTCTGAGTTGGACAGAATCGTGCTGTCGCCCAAATCCAACAGGCTTTTGGCAAATTGCTTTGCAGTGGTGGTCTTTCCGCACCATTTTGGGCCTTCTATCAGAACGGCTCCTTTCCCTTGAAGCCTGCGTTCCAATAGTATATCCGCAATGCGTTTCTTATAATTTGTCGTCTTTGCCATTTCAATGGTTTTATGGCGTCAAAAGTATTAAGAATAAATGACATACACAAGTTATTCCGCAACTTTTTGCTGATTTATTCCGCAACTTTTTGCTGATTTATTCCGCAACTTTTCGAAAACCCTAACTATTTTCCATATAAATTCAGGTTTTGTGTGGTGAATTGTTGTTTTTGTTCTTCCTCGCAGGCTGCGAAGATCGGTGTGGCAAGGATGATGGTGGCAAAAATGGTGTTTTTCATCGTGAAATATTTTGTGCAAAGGTAGTGTTTTTCTGAAAATCAAAGAAAAATCGTTTCTTAGCCTCAAACAACAAACCATATCGGCGGCCAGCACTTCGAACTAAGCCCAGATGGAGGCCGACCACATCACGCCGTGGCGCGATGGCGGCCGCACCGTGGCCGAAAACTGCCAGCTGCTTTGCCGCGAGTGCAACCGCCGAAAGAGCGGGAAATGAAGTGGATTTACCACCTTTTAGCCAACATTTTGATTTTTTCTGGATGGCTTCATGCCTCGCAAATCTTCGATTCGACGTTAGTCTATGACGCGAAGCGTCGGAGCAAAGCCCTGAAAGGGCGACAAGAAATCAAGCGGGCGATTTCAATCCCCGCGTACACAGTGGGACAAACTATACCATAAACTCCTCCAAAGTGGAATGCAGAATCTCCTGCAATTCCGCCTTGTGTTCAGGGGCGGTCTGCGTGAAGAGGAATCCCCAAACGCTCATGGCGGGGTTCTTGATGTCGCGGGTCTCAAGCACGCCGTGGAAGTGCCGGCGGATGCGCTCGAAGTCGAGGGCGCGGTTGGTGTCGTAGGGCTTGTCGAGCACCACAAAGCTGAACACGTCGTTCTCGATGCCGTTCCACATGGTGGCGTAGTCGGGGCGGATGCCCTCGAAATAGCACTGCACGGGCAGCAGGTGGCAGGTGTGGCGCGTCAGGTCGTTGAGGCACATGCCGGCAAAACGCAGCGGATTCACCTCAATCGGGATGGCGCGACCCGTGTTCTTGTCCACTCGGAACTCAACGTGCATTGGGAAGTTCTTCAGTCCAAGCACACTGTTCAAGTCGATGCAGAACTGGTTGAAAGCGGGGTAGTTGCTCTCGAAGATCTGCTTGCTCATGCAGTAGAGGCGGTCGCTGACGTCGGTCTCGTTCTTGAAGATATGGTGGAATATGTTGATGATGTTGGGCTTGCCCTCGGCGTCATAATAGGCATCCACGGCATATTCCTCGCCTTCGATAAACTGCTCAAGCACAAACATTTCGCTGCGCACCACGGTCTCTGGGAACACGGCGCATTGCTTGGCAAAGTTCTGGTCGATGTCGTCCAAGGCGGCCTGCCATTCTTCCTTGCTGCGGACGATGTAAACGCCCACGCTGAGGAATCCCACGGCGGGTTTCAGCACGAGCGGCAAAGGCAACTCGTTGGGGTTGAGGCTGCGCAAGGCTTTCATTTCCACCTCTTTATAATAGAAGTCGGGATAGATTTGCTGGCAGATGCGGCGGAAGGCGGCCTTGTCTTTCAGGATCTTGACTTTCTTCACCAGCTCCGACTCGGGCAGTTGGGCATAAAGCCACACCAAGGCGTTTTCCGAAACGGCATAGAGCTGTTTCGTTTGATTGTATTTCTCGACAAACTGCTTGTCTTCCAATAGGTTAAGGCGACGGCCTTCGGCGGTGAGTTGGTTGGCCATGTCGTTGTGGAGGACGGGAATCTGTTTTTCCTCGAGGTAAGCCACCAACGGCGCCGAGACGTATGGTTTTTCCAAGATAATCATAATGGATAAGGGTTTTGATTTGGGTTGCAAACATACAAAAAAATCGTATTATGACGGGCTTTTCAGGCGTAGAGAACAGCACCAATATGACAAAGTGTCGTTCATCGCTGTAGATTCATGAAGGTGCCGATCCCCGTATGGGTGGATTGATAAGAAAAAAAGGATGGTCAACAGGCCATCCTTTTTTTTCATGTATTGCGACCAACGATTAGTGGTTCACCACCACACGCTGGTTGCTGACGGAACCGTCGCTCTGGCGAATGTTGAAGAAATACACGCCGTTGCTCAGGCTGTTGGTGTTGACATTGACGCTCTTGCCATTGGCGGCAACGGTTTGTACCAAGGTGCCGAGCATGTCGAACACTTTCACGCTCTCGATGCCGTTGGCCGACTCGACGCGCACTTGGCTGTTGGCGGGATTGGGATAGACTTTGGCCGTCGATGAAACCTCTGTGATGGTAAGCAGCTCGCCGTCGATGTAAACGTTGAAGAACACGTCACCGCCGTCAGACTCCACTTTAACCATTGTTTCTGCCACGCTTCTGCCCATGGCTGTGTTGGGAGCGACGAAGAAATGGAGGTTTTCATCAACATCCAGCGAATACGGCAATTCCATTTCGGGTTCTATGATTAGATACTCGACACCATCAGGATTGACTTCGGTGATGGAAGTAACCTCGATTGGCAAATACGAAGCGTAATTGCCGTTGGTCACATAAACATCGGCCTCGGGTTCTTCGACAGTCAGGTAAACGTATGGCGATCCAGGAATCATCAAACCCATGTCTTGCAAAGCGCCCGACACGGTGGTCATGACCTTCACCGAGCTCATGTCGCTTTCATACTTGGCTACCACACCTACGGTGTAGAAGTCGCCCGACTCACCGTCAAACGAATACTCGGTTTCGGTGATGTTTTCGGCCATCAGCTCGTTGTTGACATACACATCGTATCCGATGGGATTGCCGTTGGCGGGAGCGTCCCACGAAGCCACAAACAGGCCTTTGGTGGGGGCAGGAGCTTCGGTCAGCGTCAGGTTCTCGACGGGATAAGGATGGATTTCGGTGTATTCGTAGGCATAGTGGCTGTTGTAAACCTCCTTCGAGCCTTGGTTTTGGATCCAGATGGCCACTTCGAGGTCGCTCATTTCCTCGACGTTGGTCGACGACAGGTCTTGCGTGTACTCAAAGTGTTGGATTTCGCCAGTGGCAAAGTCGATGTTCTCGCCCGACGTGCTGGTCAACATCTTCATGAAGATGTGGTGGAACGAGGTCTCACCGTTGCTGCCCACATTGCCGTGGGTCTCCTTTTCGTTGACGGAGATGAACACACGGGCGTTGGCATCGACGTAAGGCATGATGTCGGCCTTCACGCTGATGGTGTTGCCCTCAACGGCAAACGAACCGGCGATGTCGAAGAAGGCAGGCCATTCGGCGTGTTGGTTGAATTGGTTCTGCACTCCGTTGAAGTTCAGGCTGGTACCATCCATGAAAGCCATTGGGACGGCGTTCACCGAATAGTAGTTGCGGCGCACACCACCTTCTTCAGTGTAGTATGGGTCGCCGTTGCCGGGCCAGTTCATCTGGTATTTGGTGTAGGTGTAGAGCCCCTCGTTGTTGTTGCAGAAGGTGTGCATCAACGTGTTGGGTTGCACGCAGGGGCCGCATGTCGATGACGAGAAGTGCTCGATCATCGGGTAACGATAGGCGGTTCCGAGGGCCACACTGACCGACTTGGAAAGCGTGTTGTTGTCGGCGTTGTCGTCTTCTTGTCCGTTGACCAAGTTGATGGTGTAGTCCACGTTGTACGAACCAGGGGCTAACGTCGTGGGCGTGGTGAAATTCAAGGTCGAGGTGCCCAACGAAGGGATGTTGACGTCGAAGGTCTCGGTGACAGGCACCCAGCCTTCCACTGCGTAGGTGGCTTCAATCGAGGTCACGGTGGAGGCGCCCATGTTGAACACACCGATGCCGAACTGTTGTTCGCCGCTACCGACGAAGTCGTTCAGCGTGGCATTGGTGAGGGAGAGGTCGAGGTTTTCGAGGGTGAAGACCATGATGTCGTCGAAGAACCAGTCGTTGATGTTGTAGCTGCTGCCGTTGAAGAAGATGCAGAACTGCACGTTGGCCAGGCCCATGTCGGGCGTGGTGATTTCTTGGCTCACAGACCAGCTTGAGCTGGTGCTGTAGCCTTGGCTCCAACCTTGGTTCCAGGTGGTGCCGCCGTCTGATGAGGTGGCAATGCCGATAGTGTTGCTGCCCGAGTAGTTGTCCAAGGCGTGCTTGAACGAGAAAATGACACTGTTCACGCCGGTCAGGTTGACGGCAGGGCTGACGAGGCGCGTCATGCCGTTGAACTGCGGGCTCCAGGTGAGGTGCATCTCATTGGGTTCGCCACCAGCGTTGTTGGTGCCCGAAACCGACCAGTTGTTAGGTTGTCCGCTGATGGTCCAGCCGGTGGGCATTGAGGTGCCATCAAATGATTCTTGCAGCAAAACCGCGCGGTTTTGCGCCATGGTTGCCGTCGCAAACAGGATGGCAAACGCGAAAAGTAAGGTTTTCTTCATAGTGCTGTTAAATTTGAAAAGATTAACTTGGATTTGGACTGCAAAATTAAGAACATTTTTGAATGATGTCGCAAATTATGCAAATTACAGGAAAAAAAACGCCGTTTCTTGAAAGATGCCGTAAATCACTTCATCAGGACGTTTCCCATCCTGCAATCCAAACAACCCTTCCGCTTGCAATACTTGTCATATAGGTGCAGCAAGGATTGTGTCTGCATGGCGTTTTGCGCTGCGATTCCGCATTGGGCGAAACGCCGGACGATGGCGTTGTCCTCGGCTGCGGTCGCCTCCAAAAACTGCAAGGCAGTGTCGCAAAAGGTCTCGTCCTTGTGCAGCTTGCCATAACTGAATAGCAATGGAACCACAGCGTTGATAATCAAAATGTTCGCTGTGTCTTTGCCAAGGTGTTTGGGTTTTGTAGGGCTGTCACATCGTGGCAGCCGCACGTCGTCATTTCGGCTGCTGTGGTACGACTGCCCTGCAAACCGATAGTGCCTTTCCCAATACCCCGATGCCGTCACGTCGAACAAGGCTTTCACCTCTTCCACAGTCTTCGTTTCGCGGATTTTGGCGAACAATGGGCCGTTCATGTGAATCAGCTGGGCCATCTGTGCCAAGCGGATGGTCGGGAAGTTGCTCGGGCGCATCCGCATGAACTTCCAGCGCTCGGCGGGCATGGCGAGGAGGTTGAACTTGGCCTTCATCACCGAAAATTCGCGCTTCAGCAGTTGCGGGTATTCCTCAGAGAACTCGCTTTCGAGGAAACCCGCGCAGCCGAACAGCATGGCTTCTACCTGCAAGAGGTTGTCGGCATGTTTCAGCAAAGTTTTGAAAGGCAGCATTTTGGCCAATGTCTCAAAGGCTTCGTTGTTCACTTTCAGGCCGAAATAGCGCATCAGGAGTTGATACAGCGCGTCTTCCCAGTCGAATCGGTTGGCTTCCAGGAGTTTGGTTACTGTCTGCGCTTTGCTTTCCAAGCGTTCAACGGCCATGCGGTCGAGCCAAGAAAGGCGGGTGAAAGTCGGCACTTGGGCGATGGAGTTGGCGCAGGGAATCCATGCCTTGGAGGAGACAAACCGTTGGTAATTGGCGAAAAGAGTCTCGTCAAAATGGCCTTTCAGTTCCAAAGTTGGGATGTTGGTGGCTTTGGAGTCGTTTTCGTACACGACGTGAAGGATGACGTTTTGATAGGCCTTGTCGCCCTCGTGCCCGTGCCGGTTCCAGTCGGAGGCCTTCACATGGATTTCCACATGACCCGCCCACAGCTTGTCGCCGATTTGGATTTTGGCTTCAAGGAAATCCGGACCTGAATCGGTGTTGCGGTAGCCTGTCGAAACCACTTCGACCGTCTCGCCTTCGGTGGTTTGCAAGGCTTTGTCAGTCAGGCGGTTCTCCCAAAGGTAGTATAGAAATTCTTCTCTCATGTCGTTGTTTTGGCACGGGAAAGCGGGACACGGGACTGCGAGTCATTGTCCCGCGTCGCGAAGTCTCGTGTCATTTAATAATCCAATGGTTCAAAGGTTTATCATCGAGCAAGCCTTTCTTCGCGGCCCAGTCGATGAAGAGGGAGCGGAGGTCGCGGTCGCTTTGCCAGACGACATGGTTCTTGATGTCCTCTTGCGTCCAGCCCACCCCGTTGATGAGGTGGTTGCCGCCGCCCATCGAGCGGTAGGAGTTCATCACCACGTTGTAGGTCTTCTCCATGTCGAAGGGCGTGCCGTCGGCCATGCCGATTATCTTGATTCTTTCGCCCATCGGGTTCTTGTCGGTCACTTCGTAGATGATGCCGGCGCCCGAGTCGAAGTTGTATATGGGGCTTTTCATCTCGTAGGCGTATTCGAGGAAGGCTTTCACCTCTTTTCCGGTCAAGGCCATGACAGCCAGTGCGTTCTCGAAGGGATACCAAGTGAAGAAATCCTGCACGGTGAGTCGTCCGGCCTCGAGGGTCTTGCCGCCGCTCAGAGGTGCGGCCATCGAAATGTCGGCGTGGACACCTTCGGCCTCGACGGTTTCAAGCTGGCAGCGGTGGATTTCGTCCACCCAGAGGCACGAGCCTTTGAAAGCATCGTCAGAGTGGATGGTCACGGGCAATTCGGCCACTTCGCGCTTTTGGTATTCCTCGGCGCGGTCAAGGTAGGGTTGGAGCATGGCGAGGAAGGCCTCGTCCTTCTCTTCGTCGTCGGTGGGCATGAGTTCGATGCTGATGGTCGGTTTTTGACCTTTCTTGAGGGCCACTTCGGCTTTGGCCAAGCCTTGTGCGCGGTTGCCTGAATTGAGCACATACACTGGTTGGCCATTGGGGTTGGTCAGTTTCTCGGCGCGGGCGCGGTGGTCGTGGCCGTAGAAGATGATGTCGAAGCCGGGGATGTTTTCGGCCACCCACTTGGTGGCGTTTTCGCGACCCAGCGGATGGTCGGGCGGCAGGTTCTGTACCTGAGGCTCGAAGCCCGAATGAAACAGGCCTACCAACAGGTCGGGATGTTCCTTTTCTTGGATGGTTTTCACCCATTTCTCGGCAGCGGCTTCAAGTTGCTCGAAGCGCAGGCCAGGACGCAGGCGGTCGGGAACCCAAGTGACGACATAGGGTGTCAGCAGGCCCAAAACGGCGATTTTGAACCCGTCGCGTCCCATAATTATATAAGGTGTGAAATACGGCTCGCCCGTAGTCTCGTCGATGACATTGGCGGCCAGAACGGGCATCTTCACTTCGGAATACACGCGGTCGAACACCTTGCGGCCTGCCTCGATGTCGTGGTTGCCGACGCAAACCGCGTCGTAAGGGAAGTAGTTGAGAACTTCGGAAACCAAGTTGGGATGCTCGGCGTCTTGGTTGGAGCAATACTGGAACACGGTGCCTTGCAGGTCGTCGCCGTTGTCGAGGAGGATCAGGTGGTCGCCCAATTCGGCCTTCATCTGCCTGAGGACGAGGGCGTCGTTGGCGAACTCGTCGTATCGCCCGTGCGTGTCGGTGGTTTCGATGAGGGTGATGGAGGTTTCTTTCGGTGCGCATGAGGCTAAAAGTGCAGTCAGGGCAATCATAAGTGTGTGCTTGGTGTTCATGTTGATGAGATTTTGAGCGATAAAAGTAGCGCATTTTTCGCTATGTGCGACATTTTTGGGGAAAAATTTGGAAAAACATGCTCTGCAAACGGTAAAATCCGTATTTTTGTGGCCCAATTCCGAACCGATTGAGCCGTGGCAGACTTGAGCGTCATAGTATCCGATATTGAGCTGAAATTGAGGAAATTGATCGATGAAAAAAGTCAATTGGCCAAGGAGAACAAGCGGCTTGCGGAGGAAAACGGGGCATTGCTGCGCGAAAACACGGCCTTGCGCCAGTCCGCCGGGGAGTTGAAGGATAAAATAAACAAAATTACAATTGTTAACGCACTCGACAACGAGGGAGAATTAGAAGAAGGGAGGAAGCTCATTAAGGATTTGGTGAGGGAAATTGACCGATGCGTTTCGATTTTGAATAGCAAGGAATAACTCAGATACTTGAACGTCAGCGAAATGGATGAGATTACCATCAATATCACCCTTTTGGACAGGCCTTTCCGCTTGGCTGTGGCCCGTGCTGACGAGGAACGGGTCAGGAAGGCCGCATCGCTCATCAACGAGCGGGTGAAGTTCTACGCGAAGCACTACGCCTACAAGGACGCACAGGACCTGCTCTCCATGACGGCACTGCAGTTCGCCACCTCCGTGGTCAAGATGGAGTCTGAGGCTTCCTTCAAGGGTCAAGATCTGGAACGCAAGCTGAACGAACTGAACGCCTTGCTGAGCAACCCACAAGCATAGTCCGCGGTTTTCTGCGGAACTTGGTTCTTTGAAGAGTTGGAACTGCCTGTTCAACGCATCTGGTAAACTCAACATTATCAACACATCAATCGGTTTACTCGCGCACTGCAAAAACAGGCCTCATTCCCTTCGGGGAAGTGCTTCGGCACCGGTGGACGTTTGCGCAACGCGGTGACCACAAGCGTATCCTTTGGAGTTTACACACTTCCAACGGGCAGGCAGTTTCTTTTTTTTTCTTCCCTCGCGAGCCGGGTAAAAACAGAGTTTAAAATGTTATTACTCAACATCACAACAACAACACTGGTTATCATCGTCGCAGTGGCCTTGGTCGTGGGCCTCGCGATAGGCTATTTCATCACGGCCACCGTCTTGAAAAACGCCGTCACCAAAGAGGAGACCGCCCTGCTCGAAGAAGCGAAGGAGAAAGCGGAAGTCATCAAGAAGGAGCGCATCCTTCAGGCCAAGGAGAAATTCCTCCAGATGAAGGACGAGCACGAGAAGGCCTGCAACGACCGCAAGCGCGAGCTGGCCAGCGCCGAAAACCGCATCAACCAACTGAAGGAACAGGCCAACAAGAAGATGGAAGAAGCGCAACGCAAGTCCAAGGAAGTGCAAGCCGCACAGCAACGCCTTGATGCGCAAATGGAAAGCATCGACAAGAAGAAGGCCGACCTTGACCGCATCTACAGCGAGGAGGCGAAGAAACTGGAAGCCATTTCAGGTCTCTCGGCCAAGGAAGCCAAGGCGCAACTCGTCGAACTCATCAAGGAAGACGCCCAGGCCGACGCCATGGTCTATGTGAAGGAAGTCACGGAGGAAGCCAAGATGAGCGCGGCGCAGACGGCCAAGAAAATCGTGCTGGAGACCATCCAGCGCACCGCTTCGGAGACGGCGGTGGAGAACACCGTCAGCGTGTTCAACATCGAGAACGACGAAATCAAGGGCCGCATCATCGGCCGCGAAGGCCGCAACATCCGCGCCCTCGAGTCGCTCACCGGCGTCGAAATCATCATCGACGACAGCCCCGACGCCATCCTCATCTCCGGCTTCGACCCCATCCGCCGCGAGATTGCACGCCTCTCCTTGCAGAAGCTCGTCACCGACGGTCGCATCCACCCCGCACGCATCGAGGAAGTGGTCCACAAGGTGGAAAAGCAAGTGGAACAAGAGATTATCGAGACCGGCAAGCGCACCTCCATCGACCTCGGCATCCATAACCTGAACCCGGAAATCATCAAGATGGTGGGTCGCATGAAATACCGCACTTCCTACGGACAGAACCTGCTACAACACTCCATCGAGACCGCCAAGCTATGCGCGACGATGGCCGCCGAACTCGGCCTCAACGTGAAGGCCGCCAAACGCGCCGGTTTCCTCCACGACATCGGCAAGGTGGCCGAGAACGAGGAAGAGCTGCCTCACGCCATACTCGGCATGAAGGTGGCGGAACGCTTCAAGGAGAAGCCCGACATCTGCAACGCCATCGGTGCGCACCACGACGAGATCGAGATGGACAACCTGATTTCGCCCATCGTGCAGGTGTGCGACGCCATCTCGGGTGCCCGCCCGGGTGCCCGCCGCGAGGTGGTGGAAGCCTACATCCAGCGCCTGAACAAGCTGGAGGAGATGGCCATGAGCTATCCGGGCGTGGTGAAGACCTACGCCATTCAGGCAGGCCGCGAGCTGCGCGTCATCGTGGGCGCCGACAAGGTGACCGACCAAGACGCCGACCGCATCGCCTACGACCTCTCGAAGCAGATCCAGACCGAGATGACCTATCCTGGCCAAATCAAGATCACGGTCATCCGCGAGACGAGAGCCGTGCAATACGCGAAGTAAGCTGGAAGGAAAAACCATTCCGAACGCATAAGGAGCTGCCGACTGGCAGCTCCTTTTTGCGTTTCCGGAAAAGGGAATTTGCGCGTTTTTTTGCTTTTTTGTTTGTGCTGCACAAAAAATCCCTATTTTGCCGCCGAATTGGCTCGCTAGTTCAAGACATTTCGAATAATTGAAGCGTTATTGCTTCCTTTCACTTGAGAACCTGGAAAATTCTCTCAAAAAACAATAAAAGGAGGTTGAATAATGGCTTCACGCTGTTTGGCGTGGGCTGTTTTCTCATCCTTTTATTCAGGTGATTTCCAGGACCTTCAAGTGAGATGAAAAAAACAAGGCAGCTCACGCTCCTTTTGTTCGGTGTTGGAACGGAAGCCAAAAAGGTTAACTAAAACAAAATCAACAACTAAACAAAAGCAAAATTAAAAAAGCAAAGAGAAATCGAAAGACGAAGAAGAAAGCCTTGGTGCTTTCGATGGCAATGGCGACCATGCTGTTTCCGATGACGATGAACGCCCAAAGCGACGGCTCGCGCGGCATTTTCGACAGAGGTTTTGAAGCCTCAGAAAGTAACCGTGGCGGCGGCATGGAATGGCAAGGCGGCGGCATGATTGCCCAAAATCCGACCGAGGAAGCCCCGCTCAGTGGCGGTTTGGTGCTGCTCATGGCGGCTGGCGCAGGCTATGCGGCCCTAAAGAGAAAGGAGGACAAGCAATGAAAAAGCTGAGTTTCATCCTTGTTTTGGCAACGCTCGCATTGTTCACGCAATGCAAGAAACAGGAAAGCGGCTCGACCGAAACGCCCGAAAACGGCATCCGCATGGAGCTGACGGCCAACAACGGCTCAAGGACCTCGTTTGGGCCAAACGGAGCCATCAGTTGGAGCGCGAACGACAAGATTTATGTGGTCACTAACGGCCAGTGCGTCGGCCATGTGACCAACGGCAGCGGAGGCGGCAGCACCTTCACGGGCACGCTCTCCATCACAGGAGGCACCTACGACTTCCACTACTACTATGTGGGCAACACGCAGACCATCGGCAACGGCGCCACCTCGTTCACGATGGACTTCTCCAATCAGGACGGCACTTTGGCCAACCTCGGCGACTATCATGTGGGCTACGGCACGCAAACCGGCGTGGAAGTGACCGAAGGCGAGACAGTTACGGCGCAAGCCACGATGCAGACCCTTGTCGCGATGGCCTATTTCGACCTCGCGGGCATGGCCGAGACAGGCGAGGCGGTGTACTTCTTCGGCGACAACATCAACAACCAACTGACCCTCGACTTCAGCACGAACACCCCGAGCTACAGCAAGACCAACGCCGAAGGCCAGAACCTCATCTGCGCCGGCACGGTGGCCGATGGCGCGACCAGCCCTTGCTACGTGATGCTCCTGCCGAACCACACCGACGGCACGGAGGAACTCGCGACCGACATCACTTTCATCTCGAAGCGCACCACAGGCACTTGCAACAACGTCTTCAACTACGGCATCGTTGGTGGCAGGTTCTATTGCGCTGACGGAAATACGGAAACGCCGATAGCCTTGTCCGTTGCCTCATACAACACGGGCAGTCTGCGCGGTGAATTCTCCGTATCTGCCTCGCAAGCCTTTCGTTTTTCGCAAGGCAACTTGCAGTACACCAAATCATCGCAAGACTGGAGCTTCATGGAGCACCAGTATGATATGGTGGAAACCGAAGATCAAGAAGTTGGCGATGATTATGCCGACCAAGATGTGGTAAGCCTCTTCGGATGGGGTACGAGCGGCTACAACCATGGTGCAGTTTGCTACCAGCCTTGGAGCACCAGCGAAAATAACGAGGACTACTACGTCTACGGCAGTGAACCCTACAGCCTGTATGATCAAACCGGCCAAGCCGACTGGGGCTACAACGCCATCAGCAACGGCGGCAACACTGAAAACAGCGGCTGGCGCACCTTGACCGATGACGAGTGGGGCTATGTCATCGACACCCGCAGCACCACCAGCGGCATCCGCTATGCCAAGGCTAAGGTGAACGGCGTGAGCGGTGTCATCCTCCTGCCCAACGACTGGACAGCCTCCACCTATACACTGAACAAAACAAATAGTAGCGGCACTCGCTACAACACCAACATCATTACCGCCGAGGATTGGTCCAATGTGCTTGAGGTCAACGGAGCTCTCTTCCTGCCTGCCGCGGGCGACCGCTATGGGACTTTGGTCGACGGTTCCATCGGCTACTACTGGTCGAGTTCGTACATGGGCAGCGACTCCGCGTACAACGTGTGCTTCTACGACTCCAGCCTCGACGCGCTCGACGCGAGCAGCCTCTACCACGGGTACTCGGTGCGCTTGGTTCACTCTGTTGAATAACCCCGTTCCCCGTTCTTGCGAATTTGCAATTCGCAAGCTGTGAGAAGGGAATTTGCAATTCCCGAACATGACACATCCGCCCATCTTCTCTATGGAAACCTTGGAGGAGCTGGGCGGATGGCGTTATTTTTGCAAGGTTTTTATGGTATTTTGGCCATGTTATGGAATTAATGTATTTTTGCAGTATCAAATTGTAAAGACATGGCATCAAACGACATATTGAACCAAATCCAACGACTTGGCAGGGAGATTATTCCTTCCGACGGGCATTTGTATCTCTATGGGTCGCGTGCCCGTGGCGATTTCAGGCCCGATTCCGATTGGGACTTGCTCATCCTATTGAACAAGGACAAAGAGGAGTTTTCCGATTTCGACACCTATTCCTATCCCTTCATTTCATTGGGATATGATTACGGAGTGCCTGTTTCCGCTCATCTTTACACGATGGACAAATGGAAAACAATGTCGTTTTCCCCGTTTTACCACAATGTAGAACACGATAAAATTGTACTGGTATGAGCCTCAGCGACGAAGAAAGAAAAATCATGGTGGAGTTTGAAATCGAAAAAGCCCACCGATTGATAGACCAGTTCCCAATTCTTGAAAACGCAAAGCTTTGGGACACATTGGCCAACCGTGTGTATTATGCGGTTTTTCATGCCATCACGGCCTTGCTGATTAAAAATGGACTTCATGCCGCATCGCATCAGGGAGTTTCCGTGCTTTTCAGCAAGCATTTTGTCAAGGAAGGCTTGATTGATGTGGAATATGGCAGCTTTTTTGCCCGTTTGGAGAACATGCGTGAGAAAAGCGACTACACCTGCCTTTTTGAGACCACCGAGGACGAAGTCCTTCCTATGATTCCCAAAGCCAAGGACATGGTATCGATAATAGAAGGCTTGCTCAACTAAGTATCCCCGTTCTTGCGAATTTGAAATTCGCAAGCGTTGAATAGGGAATTTGCAATTCCTGAGCACGGCGTTTTCGAGGTCTAATCCTTCGATTCATTCCACCCCGACATTCATCCGCCCCATCAATCTAAGGAGAGGCGAAAGGAGGGCGAACAGCAGGTCATAGACCAGCAACCCAGGGAGCAAGCCCCGCTCGCCCAAGCGCCTTGAGGCTTTGTGATAGACAAAGAGCTGGGTTCCAAAGCGAAGCAGGAAAAAGAAGATGAGGATGGGGATGTAGAAAACTGCCCCAAAGGAAAGGGAAAAGGCGGGCTTCAGGCACAGCAAGGCGACGAAAGCGGCGTAGAAAACGAACTGCGACAGATAGAACAAGCTTAGTGAAATCCTGGCCCTCGCGCTGTATTTCGGGATGGTGGAATAGCGGCTGCTCTTTTGCCGCATCCAAAGCCTGAAGCTGCGAGGTGGGGTGGTGCGTATGGCATCGTCGGCGTCAATCAGGACCTCGGTGTTCTTCTTGTTGGCGGCTTGGCCGATGAAGAGGTCGTCGTCGCCAACAGAGGTGGTGTAATGCGAAATGAAACCCTTGTTTCTGTAGAACAGCTCCTTGCGGTATGAAAGGTTGCTGCCTACACCCATGTAGGGATGTCTTTTCAGGGCCGCCGAGAGGTAAAGCAAGCCCTGCTGCAAGGCATCGAAGCGCATGAGGCGGTTCAGGCTGCCTTTTCTTTGCATGTATGGGCTGTAGCCGATGACGATTTCGGTCTTGCCGTTGTAGCACTCCACCACGCTGCGTAGCCATAAGTCGTTGGAAGGCATGCAGTTGCATTCGGTGAGGACGAGCAGGTCGTTTTTGGCCGACTTGATGCCCATCGAGAGAGGGAACTTCTTGCCGCTGAAAAAATTGAGGTGCTGCTTGAGCTGCACGGGCTTGATTCTCGGCTCCTTGCGGGCGAGGTCTTTCAGGTATTCCTCGGTCTCGTCGTCGGAGCAGTCGTTGACGATAACGATCTCAAAATCAGGATAGTCTTGATGGAGTAGGGCGGGAATGAGTTCGGTGAGGTATTCGTAGGCGTCGCGGGCGCAGATGACTACGGAGACGGGTTCCAACGCCGTGCCCTCCTTTTGCCAAGGCTTCGATTTGAAGAAAGCCACTTTCGAAAAAACGCCCCAATGGTAAAAAAGTTGGATGAGTAGGGCGATGATGAAGCAAACTAAAACAATGAAACTGAATTGGTTGTAAAAAAACTCGATATGCACGGTATGGTTTGTTTTTAGTGTCGCAAAGTTAGGAAAAAAATTCTTACTTTTGCGCAAAATTAGAGCGGGAATGAAATTCGACATTACGGCAAACGACCCCAAAAGCGCGGCCCGTGCTGGCGTTTTCAATACTGACCATGGCCCGATTGAGACCCCGATTTTCATGCCAGTCGGGACGGCGGGCACGGTGAAGGCTTGCCACATCCGCGATGTGCGCGAAGAGGTCAAGGCGCAAATCATCTTGGGCAACACCTATCATCTATATCTGCGTCCGGGCCTCGATGTGCTTGAAGCTGCCGGAGGCCTCCACAAGTTCAACGGCTGGGACAGGCCAATCCTTACGGATAGCGGTGGCTTTCAGGTGTTTTCACTGACGGGAATCAGGAAAATGAAGGAGGAAGGCGTGACGTTCCAGTCGCATATCGACGGCTCGAGGCACCTTTTCACGCCCGAAAAAGTGATGGACATCCAGCGCAGCATCGGGGCCGACATCATGATGGCCTTCGACGAATGCACGCCTGGCACGGCTGACTACAACTATGCCAAAAAGAGCATGGAATTGACCCATCGCTGGCTCGACCGCTGCTGCGACCGTTTTGCGGCAACCGAGCAGAAATACGGCTACGAACAGGCTCTGTTCCCCATCGTGCAAGGCTGCGTCTATCGCGACCTGCGCGAAAGGTCGGCGGAATACGTCGCCTCGAAAAACGCCGACGGCAATGCCATCGGTGGATTGGCCGTGGGCGAGCCGACCGAGAAAATGTACGAGATGATAGAGTTGGTTAACAGCATCTTACCGAAAGACAAGCCGCGTTACCTGATGGGTGTAGGCACGCCGGCCAATATCTTGGAGGGCATCTCGCGTGGCGTCGATATGTTCGACTGCGTCATGCCAACCCGAAATGGTCGCAATGGCATGGTTTTCACCTCTGAAGGCATCATCAACCTGAGGAACGAGAAGTGGAAGGCCGACTTTTCGCCCCTCGACCCCGATGGCGAAACTTTCGTCGATGCACAATATTCGCGGGCCTATGTGCGTCATCTGTTCGTTGCGGGCGAGATCCTCGGCCCCATGATTGCCAGCCTGCACAACATCGGCTTCTACCTGTGGCTCGTCCGCGAGGCACGGAGGCACATCGTGGAAGGCGACTTCACCAACTGGCGTGACTCTATGTTGCCCAAAGTCACAAGGCGACTCTAAGTCCCGAAGTTTCGCGTCCCGAAGTCCCGCGTCAAAAAAACACACTGAATGAAGAAGTTAGACCTCTACATATTCAAGAAGTTCATCGGCACGTTTTTCTTTGCCATCTCGATGCTTATCGTGATTGTCATCATTTTCGACTTGTCGGAGAACCTCAACAGTTTCCTGAAGCATGACGCGCCGTGGCAGCGGGTGCTGGTGGACTATTACATCACTTCCATCCCGTATTACATCAACTTGTTCATCCATTTGTTCGCCTTCATCGCCGTGGTTTTTTTCACTTCCAAGATGGCATCTCATACTGAAGTGGTGGCCATCTTGAGCAGCGGCATCAGTTTTTGGCGCTTTCTTTACCCCTACATTTTGGCCGCCGTCACCATCATGGTCATGTCGTTGTATTTCGGCAACTTCCTGATACCCAAAACCAATGAGATCCGACGACGTTTCAAGGACGAATACATGGAGCGTCTCACCCATAGTGCAGGGCGCGATATTCACATCCAAGTCGGCAAGGATGAGTATGTTTATGTGGAGAGCTACAACATTTCCAAGGAATACGGCTACAAGTTCTCATGGGAGAAATATGAGGGCAGCGAGCTGAAATTCAAGGCTTTGTCGGATGTTCTCTATAAGGACACCACGGGGACTTTCGATTGGCGTCTCGACCCGTATGCCATCCGATACATCGACGGCGACGACGAAAGGTTGGTGCAAGGCCGGAATCTCGACACGGTGTTGAACCTGCTCCCCACCGACCTCTACAAGATGAAGGAGGATTTTGAGGAGATGAACTACTTTGAGCTTCGCGCCCATATCGCTGAAATGAAGCAGAAAGGTGCCGAGGGCGTGAAGGCCTACGAGGTGGAGATGCACCGCCGCATGGCCGACCCAGCCGCCATCATCATACTCACGCTCATCGGAGCGGCCTTGTCGAGCCGGAAGGTGAGGGGAGGCATTGGCCTGCACCTCGGCATCGGCATCACTATCGCCTTTTCCTACATCCTCTTCATGCAAATCTCAAAGTCGTTCGCCATCTCTGGCAGCCTCTCGCCCGCCCTGGCCGTCTGGATTCCCAACATGATTTTCTGCGTGCTTGGGGTTTATTTGTTGAGAAAAGCGCCGAAATAGCAGATTTTCAATGTCTTATAAATTATATGCAAAATTTTTCGTACGCATTGCCGACTTTTGCTTAATTTAGCCACTTCATTCACAACGCAAAAAAAACTACGCATCATGCACATCGCAATAGCAGGCAATATCGGCTCGGGAAAGACCACGCTCACGGGTCTCTTGGCGAAGCACTTCAACTGGACTCCTCATTATGAGGAAGTTGAGCACAACCCCTATTTGGACAGCTTTTATGAGGATATGCAACGCTGGTCGTTCAACATCCAGATTTTCTTCCTCAACAGCCGTTTCCGCCAAGTGATGGAAATCCGCAACAGCGGCAAGGACGTCATCCAAGACCGCACCATCTACGAGGATGCCAACATCTTTGCGGCCAACCTCTACTCAATGGGGCTGATGGAAACCCGTGACTTTGAGAACTATAAGTCGCTTTTCGAGTTGATGACCAAGTTTCTTCAGCCGCCCGACTTGCTGATCTATCTTCGCGCCTCGGTGCCTACTTTGATCCGCCACATTGCCAAGCGCAACCGTGAGTTTGAGCAGTCGATAAGCATCAGCTACCTGACTAACCTCAACGAGCGCTACGAGGAGTGGATCAACAACTATAAAGATGGCAAACTGCTCATCGTCGATACCGACAACCTTGAGCTTGAAAACCCCGAGGACTTGAGTACCATCATTGATCGCATTGAAGGTTCGCTCAACGGATTGTTCTAGAAAACGCCCATTAATGACAATATTAAATTACTGAAAATGAAAGTTATAGGAATCATACCCTCGCGCTATGCTTCTACACGCTTCCCTGGCAAGCCATTGTCGATGATCAAGGGAAAGACGATGATCCATCGCGTTTGGGAACAAGCCTGGAAATCGAGGTTGGATGCCGTCGTGGTAGCCACGGACGACATGCGCATCGCCGAGGAAGTGTTGGGTTTTGGCGGACGATATGTGCTGACCGACCCCAACCATCGCAGCGGAACAGACCGTTGTAGGGAAGTCCTGTACTCGATAGAGGAACAATACGATGCCGTGGTCAACATACAGGGCGACGAACCTTTCATCGACCCTGGGCAGATTGACCAAATCATCGGTTTGATAAGCCGTGCCGACACGCAGCTGGCTTCCTTAGCCAAGCGCATTGAGGACGAAAGCGAGTTGTTCAGTCCCAACACGGTCAAAGTGGTGATGGATTGCGATGGCAATGCACTGTATTTCAGTCGTAACCCGATTCCATTCATGCGTAACCTCGACCATGGGGAATGGCTGAAAAACGGCGTTTTCCACAAGCACATCGGCATATACGCCTACAAAACCGAAACCTTGTGCCAAATCGCTGACATGCAGCCCACAAGCCTCGAGATTTCTGAATCCTTGGAGCAATTACGCTGGCTCGAAAACGGATTGAACATCCGCATGGGCATCACGCAAAAGGATAACTTGCCGATTGACATCCCAACAGATATCGAAAAAGCCGAACAATTCGCTCAAAACCATCCTTTTGAACCAAGATGATAACGATCGCAGAGGCCATATCAGACCTTTTGTTTTTGCGCGACACTGTGGTGGTTCCTGGCTTAGGGGCATTCGTCAAGAAGCCCGTATCGGCGAAGGTGAACCCTGTGGCGAACTATTTTGCCATGCCATCGGGCGAAATCACGTTTGATTCCAATTTGCGTGAGGACAATGACTTGGTAATCCGTTATATATCTGAGAAGAACGACATCCCTGAAGATGAAGCCAAACGCCTGCTGACCATGTTCGTCTCCGACTGTTTCAACAGCCTGAAGGCAGGCAGGAAAGTGGTCATGAAGGATATTGGGAGACTGTATTACGATTGGGCTGATGACCTTGTCTTTGAACAAGACAACACACTGAATTACAACGCTGACGCATTTGGATTGAGTGACTTTTCTCCCATACCGGTCGTTCAGTCGAAGTCGAAGGACGAAATCAAGGCCGAGATCGAGGAGCGGCAACGAGACAAAAACACCCCTGTCACTGTTGATGAAAAGGCTGTGCATGAGGAAGATGAGCAACACGACCGGCATCGTGACAAGCATTATGGTTGGCTTTGGATATTGTTGGTTTTGCTGGTGATGGCCGGTGGGGTTGGATTCGGCTTTCATTACTTCAAGCTGTTCGACTTCAAGCAATGGAAGTGGCTGGAACAGAAGGAGAAACCGTCTGAGATTGAGCCATGGAAGGTCACTTGTCCAAGCATTGTCAGGACATGGAAAACGGTGGAAGTCTTGCCCGAGGTCGTTGAAAGCGATACGCTCAACGAGCCGTCCGCTGAGGTAGATGGAATTGCACCTGTGGGGGAACAGCAAGCGGCGGTCGGGCAAGAGCCTGAACCCGTGAAACCAGAGGCCAACATACGCATCATAGCTGGCTGCTTCTCGCAAGAGGAGAATGCCATTCGTCTGGCTAACACGTTGAAAGACAAAGGATACGAAGCATCCTTCGTTGAAAGGCGCGGCAGCAAGTGGTTCGTTGCCTTCGGGCGTTATGCCACAGAAGAAGAGGCTACGGCCGCTTTGCGCGAAATCAGGTCGAAGGATGACGATAAGGCATGGATACTGAAGTGAAAACCAGCTCCGTAGGGGCGATACGATATCAGGCAGGCGGTGAAGCGTAGCGGAACCCCTGCCGTTAAAAACGGCAAAGGGGTGTAACCCTTGCCGATAAAAACGGAATATATGTCAAAAAAGAACAAATTAGCCAAATTCGCCGAGAACAAGACCTACCCCAACCTGTTCGAATACAGCTACGAGCGCATCATGGGCGAAGGTTTTCCACTGCAAGGCAAGTGGCATGAGGATTTTTTCCACAACGAAAACCCTATCGTGCTCGAATTGGGCTGCGGCAAGGGCGAATATACGGTAGGTTTGGCTCGGGTGCATCCCGAGATGAATTATATAGGTGTCGATATTAAAGGCGCGCGCATCTGGCGCGGCCTGAAACAGAGCAACGAGGAAGGCTTGAAGAACGTGGCTTTCCTACGCGCCCGCATCGACCAGATCGAGCATTTCTTCGCCAAGGACGAAGTTGCCGAGATTTGGGTCACTTTCCCCGACCCGCATCCGGGCGAAGGCGTGCGCAACGCGAGACACCGCCTCACGTCGCCCGAATTCCTCGACCGCTACCGCAAGATCGTCCGACAAGACGGCATCCTCAACCTCAAGACAGACAGCCCCATCATGTATGAGTTTACGCTGCACGATGTGGTTGGGAAACAGGGACTTCCATTGCTGTATGCTTCAGATGACCTCTATGCCAACGACGACAATCTCGAAGTGAAGACCATCCGCACCTTCTATGAGCAAATGTGGCTCGAACAAGGCCTGACAATCAAATACATCCGCTTCAAAATCAATCCATAATTACAATAGTGAGTCTTGTCTCGCGTCTTGCGTCCCGCAGTCTCGCGTCAAAAACAAACAATTCAACAGTTAAACAATCAACACTTCAACAATATGTATACCGACGACCACCAACTCTACATCGCGCATTGCGAAAACGGACCTATTAATATGATTGGCAAGATGGCCAACCGCCACGGCCTGATTGCCGGTGCCACAGGCACGGGTAAGACCGTCACCCTGCAAGTGCTGGCCGAGTCCTTCAGCCAAGCGGGCGTGCCTTGTTTCATGGCCGACATGAAAGGCGACCTTTCGGGCATCAGTCAGGCAGGAAAGATGAGCGGCTTCATCGAGAAACGCTGTCCCGAGTTCGGCATAGAGAACCCGAACTTCCACGGCTGCCCGACACGCTTCTTCGACGTGTTTGGCGAACAAGGCCATCCGTTGCGTGCCACCATCTCCGACATGGGGCCGCAACTGCTTTCGCGCCTTTTGGGATTAAACGAGACCCAGACGGGCATCATGAATATTGTATTCAAGATTGCCGACGACAGGGGCTTGCTGCTCATCGACATGAAGGACCTGCGCCTCATGCTCGACTATGTGGCCAAGAATGCCAAGGAGTTCACCACCACCTACGGCACCATCACATCAATGAGCGTCGGAGCCATCCAACGTGCGCTGCTGGCTCTTGAAGCCGAAGGGGCGGAATTGTTTTTCGGCGAACCTTCGTTCAACGTGTTCGACTTGCTCCAGACCGAAGGTGGTCGCGGCGTGATGAACGTGTTGGCCGCAGACAAGTTGATGCTGAATCCAAAACTCTATTCCACTTTCTTGCTCTGGTTGTTGAGCGAGCTATATACCCAACTGCCTGAAGTCGGCGATTTGCCTTTGCCCAAGCTCATCTTCTTCTTCGATGAGGCCCACATGCTCTTCAAGGACACTTCCAAGGCCTTGGTTGACAAGATTGAGCAAGTCATCCGACTTGTGCGTTCCAAAGGTGTTGGCGTGTATTTCGTCACACAAAGCCCCGACGACATCCCAGACGCCATTGCAGGCCAATTGGGTAACCGAATTCTGCATGGGCTGCGGGCCTATACGCCCAAGGAGCAAAAGGCCGTGAAAGCCGCCGCGCAAACCTTCCGCGCCAACCCGAACTTCAACACCGAGGCCGCCATCCTCGAACTCGGCACAGGCGAGGCTTTGGTCTCCTTGCTTGATGAAAAAGGAGCACCCTCCATCGTGGAACGCGCCAAGATTCTGTTCCCGCTGAGCCAAATCGGGGCCATCTCCGACGACCAGCGCCGTGACTTGATTCGCAAATCACGACTCTATGGCGTGTATGACAAGAGCTTCGACCGCGAGAGTGCATACGAAGTCCTCGTCGAACAACAAAAACAAGAGGAAAAACGCCTCCAGAAAGAGGCCGAAGCCGAGGCCAAACGCAAGGAGAAAGAAGCCAAGGAAAAAGAAAAGGCCAAATCCTCAAGCGGGAAAAAGACGACCACCGCACGAAAGAAGAAGTCGGCGGGACAAAAAGCCATCGAGAAGACCCTCAACACGACGGCCACCACCATTGGCCGCAACATCGGCAACACGATTGTCCGATCGATTTTGGGCGGGATATTCAAGAAAAAGTGATTTGCTATTGCCTTCTTCTATCCTGTTTTTGTCGGCATAAAAACTTCATTGCCATGAAAAAAACGCTGTTGCTCCTATTGCTTTTCGGCTTCATGCATTTTACTTCGGCTCAAGAACGCGCCATCGTGCAAGGCTACTGCAAGGACGAAAACGGCAAAGCCATCGAGAACGTGAGCGTGTATGTGCATGATTCTTTGCTCGTTTCGGTGACCGACGAGCAAGGGCGTTTCACTTACGGCTTTGCCAAGGCTGGACAGAAACTCCGTTTTGCTCACATGGTCTTTGAGCCGACCTATTACACCATCAAGGAAAAAGACATCAACGGCAAAAACCTGACTATCAGGATGAAAACAAAGAGCCATGAGTTGCTTGAAGTGGAAATTACAGCCAACGCACCACACATCGCTTTCGACAACCCGGTGATGACCGTCATTGATTACACCATCCGCGAGGACGGCATTTATCTGATTGCCTACCGCCGCCGCAATTCCGCCCTACTCCACCTCTCTTTCGACATGGATACCTTGCATGAATTGCCGATTTCGTCGCGTTACAAGTACCTCAACAAGGACGCATTCGGCGACATTTACGCTATCAACGACTACCAAGCCAGCTTGGTCGGGTTCATGGAGTTAGAAAATGGGAAGAAAATGATGATGAACTTCTACCATTCCATGTCGCGCAAGGCTTTCTACGATAAGTTCTCCGGCATTGTAGCTGCCATCGATAGTGTTTACATCACGGGGCGTTACTTCTATTTCAACAAGGAAATGGCCTATTACTGCAATATTCTCGGCAGCGACAAGGAGCCTTATCTGCTCCATTACATTGTGGACGAGGAGGGGAGAGACGACATCTGGCTACTGTTGCACACAGGCACAAGAAGTTTCGACAACAATTTTTGGGTCGCCGACCCGATTTATAACCCAATTTACACCTGCGACAACAAGTTCTACCTCTTCGCCTATACCGACCACGAAACCCTTGTCTTTGACGCTGCGGGCAACGAACTGGAGCGTTATCCTTTAACATTCCATGAGTACCGCAAATGGAACGGCAAGATGGTACCCGACCGTCGCTGGAAGCAGAAAATGATGATGGATGCAGCACGAAAGGAGTTCTACACCTTCTTCGTCACCGACGGCATTTACACCCTGAAGCGCATCGACCTGAAAACCGGCACCGTCACCTCCGTGATGGACCTCAGCGGCTATCCTTTTGCGCAGAATATGAGAATCCACGATGGCGTTTTGTATTTCATCTACCCGACGGGGATTAATAAAAGGAAGGCGTTGTATCAGGTGAGGGTGGAATGAAAAAAATGGCCACAAGGTGTGTTTTGTCGGAAAAATAATGTATTTTTGCGACAAAATTACCCACGTTATGGATATTCAATCTATTGAAAACAAGATACTTAACAATATCAAAAAATGCGGCAGGGGTAACGCAATTTTTTCCTCTGATTTTGTACGTTTTGGAGAGCAAAAAACGGTCAATAAAGCATTGGAAAGATTGGCCAAAGAAGGTGTTCTTATCCGCATCAGTCGAGGTTTCTATTACTACCCGAAAATCGACAGAAAATTAGGATTAGGAGTGCTGTACCCTACATTGGAAACCATTGCCGAAAGCATTGCCAAACGCGACAAGGCCCGTATTGTCCCAACAGGTTTATATGCGCTCAACAGGCTCGGTTTTTCCACCCAAATTCCAATGAACATCCAATACTTGACAGATGGCAGCAACAGAAAACTCACTTTATACAACGGGGCAACCATCGAATTCAAACATACCGCGCCAAAAAACTTGGCGTTCAACTCCCAGTTGGCTATGCTCATCACTTTTGCCTTCAGAAGCCTTGGAAAAGAAAACATCACGGAAGAAATCCTTGCCCACACTAAGGAACTGCTTGCAAAAGACAAAAGCCAAACCGTCAAACAAGACTACAAACTGATGCCTGCTTGGGTGTCGTCAATCATCAAATCGCTCTATGAAAAATAACTATTTCTCATTGCCGTTGAACGAGCAACGAATCGTTATCGAACAAGCCGCCATCCGCTTGTCATTGCCCAAGCAAGCCGTTGAAAAAGACTTGTGGGTTACAGCCGTGCTTCAAGTCTTGTTTGGGCTTCCTTGCGCCGATAGTCTTGTCTTCAAAGGAGGAACGTCCATCAGCAAAGTTTGGGGACTCATCAGCCGTTTCTCTGAAGACATCGATATGGCAATAGACAGGAACCTGTTCAATCTCGACGGCGACTTGACGAAAAAAGGGGTCAAGAAACTTCGCAAGGCATCATCTGTTTTCGTCAGGGAAAACCTTTGCCAACAATTACAAGATGCCATTATCCAAACGCCGTTGAAAGACCTGTGCCAGATTGATGCCCAACCTGACGGCGAAGGCGAGTCAACCTATCCTGAACCTCGGACTATCTTCGTCCGTTATCAATCGATATTTGAAGACAAACTGGATTACATTGCGCCAATCATCAAAATAGAAGCCGGAGCGCGTTCATTGCTTGAACCAGCAGAAAACAAGCAAATCCGTAGTATGGTTGAAAACGCCTTGCCGAATATCAACACTACTATTGCGAACAATCAAGTCAGAACCGCAGTGGCCGAAAAGACCTTTTTGGAGAAAGCGTTTTTGCTTCACGAGTTGTTTTCGGTCAGCAACACGACAGAGGCACACCGCCGCTCACGACATATCTACGACCTTCACATAATGATGAAACGAGGCATTATGGACGAGGCCATCAAAGACGACACTTTGTGGGAAACCATCAGGCACCATCGAGCCACATTGACGAGTATGAATGGTGTTGACTATACGCCCGATATCCGCGACCGCATACAACTTGTTCCGCCAAAGGAATGTCGCGACAACTGGCAATATGATTACGAACTGATGACTGGAGCCATGATCTACGGCCCCAAGCCCACCTTCGCCGAACTGATGGCAAGCATGGAGGAACTGGAGCGGAGATTCAGGAACCACGAATAGGTTTTGGAAGGCGTTGTATCAGGTGCGGGTGGAGTAGGAAAATTGTTTTCACTGTCTTTTTTTGAATTAATGCATCCTTTCCCCAAAAAAGTTGTAACTTTGCAAGTGCTAATATTTAAGCATTTGATAGTTGTATATGGATGTAATTAATAATATATTATCATTTGATATTGTATCACCAGAAGGCAAGGCGAAAGCGTTGGCTGAACGGGCAAAAGCTCGGCGCCTGGAGATGAACCTGACTCAGCAAGGCTTGTCGGCACGCTCGGGAGTGCCTTTGGCGTCCTACCGCCGCTTTGAACGGACGGGCAAGATTTCATTGGACGGATTACTCCACATTGCTTACGCCTTGGACGCACTGAACGATTTCGACCAAGTGTTTGCCACACACAAATACGCCACCTTGGACGAGGCTCTTGATGCAAACCGAAAAAACAGAAAGCGAGGAAAACGCAATGAATGAAAAGATTGTAGAAGTAACCTTGGGCCCACGCAAAGTCGGGAGATTGGCCTTGAACCACGAAGGCCGTTTGATGTTCGAATACGATGCGGACTGGATTCGGAACGGCTACTCCATTTCGCCGTTTCACTTGCCTTTGGAATCGAGGCTGTTTACCGCCGAAGCGAAGCCTTTTGATGGCAACTTCGG
>JAFSJF010000037.1 GCA_017439405.1 Bacteroidales bacterium | reverse complement strand
TTGCGCGCAACGTCTCTACAAATGTCACCAACGGTGGCCACGGCGAAATCTTTCCCGCCATGCGTGGCATAGATGCGCGTGGCGTTCTCGTTCAGGCTGAATTTCTCCAACGGTTCGCCGTCGCGCTTCAGGATGAAGCGGCCGACGAGGAGGCCGTTTTGGGTGAGGTTCAACGTAATGGTCGGCACTTCGGCAAGCTCAGTGGCCTTAACCTCGCCTCGCGTTTGGGCATTGAAGGTGATGGAAGCCCCGTTGCCTGTGGCCTTCACGAAGAAACCCTCGCCGGGCTTCAGCGGGTCGGATGCGCTGATGGTGCTGACCATCAGATTGTCCTTCGTCCCGTTCATTCGGTAGACTTCCGTGGCCACATTCGTGCCCGTGAACGTCGTCACGTTGTGCGCAAACGTATAGTATTCCCACAATGCCGCCCACATGGTTGTATCCGGCAATGGTGCTGTTTCCGGCAAGGGTAAGGTTCTTGATGGTGCCGCCTTCCACACGGCCAAAAAGCCCCACACCCTGGCCGTTATAGGAATCGCCGCCAGAATAGTTCACATTGCTGATGGAATGCCCGTTGCCGTCGAAAACGCCACTGAAACTTCGTATGTGGTTATAGAAATAATGCCCGACGGGATTGAAGGCTATGCCTGAAAAGTCGAGGTCGGCATCCAACCGGAAATAGGTTTGCCTATAGTTTGTCCCATTGTTCACATTGGTGGCAATTGATTGAAATAGTTGGTGGTGGAGATGATGTAGGGGTCGGTCTCGATGCCGCTGCCTCCACCGAAGGATTGCGCCCACGCCGCAGCGGGCGCGAGCAGGGCGAGGAGGAAGGCGAGGAGGAAGGTTCGCGTTGCGCAGGGGATGTGGCGGTGGTTGGCCTGTGTTCTTCTGTCGCACGGGTTGCACCCGTGGTTGACATCGAATCGCCCCTTCAGAGCTTTGATTGTTTTGTAAATGATTGATTTACAATTATTTACCAACCCAATCAAAATAGTGGGGTCGGGTATTGCAGCGATGGCTTGCATGGTGTTGATGTCGTTGTTTGTCATCGTTGTTTTGGGGGTTAAGGTGTTGATAATTGATTTCTAATACTTTATCATCTAGGAAGGTAAATCTTGTCAACAGTATCATATCTTGCGTCTGACGGCTTCTTCCAATGTGTCTGCAAACATAGTCATGATTCTTGTTTTTAAGTGTTTGTCGCTCGCAAGGATACTCATTTTCCCATATCTGCAAACAAAACGACCCAAAAACCACCCCAGCGATGGCTGGCAGGGTGTTGATGTCGTTGTTTGTCATCGTTGTAATGAGTTTGATGAGTTTATAGGTTTCTTATGGAGAACCAATGCTTAGAGCAAGTTGTTCTGATGCAACCACCGCTTCCCCTTTGGGGTGAGGCAGTAGAGAAGGAACAGCAAGCAGGGTACTCCGATAATTGATAACATGATGTAAGCTCCCATGGTCGGTTTCCTTTCTTATTTCTTTTTGTTGGTTAGTATCAATCCTACTATCAAAGCGATAAGTGCCACGAAGGCACTCAAAATATAGATCACGTATTTGTCGTCAAGATCCTTGAAGATGGAGGCAATGATGACACCCGTCACAATATACTTGGAAATGTCAATAAGATATTTGCCAAGATTCTCCTTCCAAGCTCCACCTGACTTTTGTTCCGATTTCTGTTCGACATTCGCCACATTCTGATGCTTGTTATTTTGATGCTTGGATTTCTCGTTTCTTACCATGTTTATGCCTTTCCATCATTTCCGCCTGCAAAGATACACATTTTCCAAAATCTGCAAACAAAACGGCCCCAAAAACCACCCCAGCGATGGCTGGCATGGTGTTGATGTCGTTGTTTGTCATCGTTGTTTTGGGGGTTAAGGGTTGATATATATTGTTATTTCACTTGTTCGGCGAGCCATTGCATATTGGCCGGTGTCAGCGTGCTTGTCAATAAGTCAAGGAGTTTTGTCAATGCAGTTGTACTCATGGTTTGCCGTGTTGTTTTCGGCTGCAAAGATAAGGCTTTTTGCGGAAAAGTCAAGGAAAAAGGGGGGCTTCGTTTGTGAAAAACCAAGAAAGGAACCCCGTAGGATTCCTTTCTTCGTTTCGATATTGTCGATAAGTATCGTTTAGTCGCCCAACGTGGCCACCATGACGGCCTTGATGGTGTGCATGCGGTTCTCGGCCTCGTCGAAGACGATGCTGTTCTTGCCTTCGAAGACCTCTTCGGTCACCTCGATGCCGTCCAAGCCGAATTGCTCGTGCACGTCGCGGCCCACCTTGGTTTCGAGGTTGTGGTAAGCCGGCAGGCAGTGCATGAACTTGCAGTTTGGGTTGCCGGTCATGTCCATCATCTTCTGGTTCACCTGGTAAGGCATGAGCAGGTCGATGCGTTGTTTCCAGACCTCGGCGGGTTCGCCCATCGATACCCAAACGTCGGTGTAGAGGAAGTCGCAACCCTTGACGCCTTCTTCAACGTTGTCGGTCACGGTCACCTTGGCACCCGTTTCCTTGGCGATGGCCATGCAGGTGTCGATGAGTTCCTGGTTGGGTTGCAGTGCCTTGGGAGCCACGATACGCACGTCCATGCCCATCTTGGCGCCACCCACCATCAGTGAGTTGCCCATGTTGAAGCGGGCGTCACCGCAGTAGGCGAAGGTCACTTGGTTGAGGGGTTTGTCGCTGTGTTCCTGCATGGTGAGGAAGTCGGCGAGAATCTGGGTGGGATGGAACTCGTTGGTCAGGCCGTTCCACACCGGCACGCCGGCGTATTTGGCCAGTTCTTCAACGATGTCTTGGCCGAAGCCACGATACTCGATACCATCGAACATGCGACCTAAGACGCGGGCGGTGTCAGCCATCGATTCCTTGATGCCGATTTGCGAGCCGGTGGGGCCGAGGTAGGTGACGTGAGCACCTTGGTCCTTGGCGGCCACTTCGAAGGCGCAGCGGGTGCGGGTCGAGGTCTTTTCGAAGATCAGGGCGATGTTCTTGCCCGTGAGGTGGGGTTGTTCGGTGCCTGCATACTTGGCGGCCTTCAGGTCGGCGGCCAGTTTCAGGAAGAACTTGATCTCTTCCGGAGTGAAGTCCAAAAGCTTCAGGAAGTTTCTGTTTCTGAGGTTAAATGCCATGTTGTCTTTAATTTAAGATTTAATATTTAAAGAAAGATTCAAGAATTTGCAGCTGGCTTCTGGCTCTTGGTCCCTGGCAGCTTCAACCGACAGCGTCATTGCGGACTTGATCCGCAATCTCCTCTATATTGGTAGCTGCCAGTAGCCAGAAGCTAATGGCCAGTAGCCAAAATCGCTGCAAAATTAGTCTTTTTTCTTGTACCAATCAATCTTTTGTGTCGCAAACATGGCAATTCCCAAAATAATGAAGAGGCCGACACTTCCCACCAGCAGGGCATAGCTCTCCAATTGTAGCAAGACATAGACAAAAGCATAGAGCACAGCCAGCAAAAGACCGATGCCCAAGGCGGTCTTTTTGTCTTTCGTCACCGAGGCCATGAAGACCACAATCATCCCGATGGTCATCACACAGGCAATGAGATAGGAAAACCCGAAATTGATATGCTCGGAGAACGACAGCAGCAAGGTGTAGAATACGATGAGTGCGATGCCGATGAGCAGGTATTGTACGGGATGGATAGGCTTGGCCTTGCGCATTTCTACGAAAAACACAGCGGCGAAAGTGAGGAGAATGATGAGAAAGGCATACTTGATGGCGCGGTCGGTTTGGAGGTATTGCTCTACGGGCACTTTCAGTTCCACGCCGAAAGTCGAATTTTCGAATTCCGACCTACCATACTCATAACTCGCCAAAAAAGAATCGTTGAGAACTTGTGGATAGTCGCGGTTGATGGCCAACACTTTCCATTCGGCCTGGAAGCCCGTGTCGGTCACCTGACGCTCGTCGGGCAGGTAATAGCCCGTGAAACTCGGTGTCGTGCAATCCGAAGTCAGATTGACCGTCGTGGTCTGTCCGACGGGCGCAAACATAAGGTCTCCTGCCCCTTTGAAAGGTAAAACCAACGAAAAATCGATGGCTTCGCCTTCCAAGACTCGCGAAAGGTCCACCTCGCAAGACAGGCCCTTCAAGTTACCTGTTTCAGCAACCATGTCGTAGGTTATCCCACCAAATTTGAGCACCACATTGTCGCTCAAGCCGCGCAAGTTGGGCAGGCCAACGATGATCTTGGCTTTCCCGAAACACCATTCATGCCCTTTCTGCATTTTCTCGAAGTCTTTCGGCAATTTGAACTGACCGGTAAGGTCAAGAGCGGTTTCATACACGGTGAAGTCGTAGATGCCGCGTTTCAAGTGTTTGGTCTTCACATCGCCTTTCACATCCAGTTGCTCAGGCAACACAATCTTGGTGTGGGTTTCTTTTTTGTTGTCTTTCTCCTCGGAATAATAGACCTTGATTAATGGCCCTGTGACGGTTTGCGGCCCAGCCCATTTCTCGAAGACCTCGCCTTCGGCGATGCTTTCTGTGCTTTTGCGCTCCGAAACCAGATTCCTCAAAAGGAGTTGCGGGATGAGAAACGCCACACATATCCCCGCGATGAGCAAAAGTTTCAAACCCGGACGGGCTTTCTTTTCGTTTTGTCTCTTGTTTTCCATGTTTTGGGTTTCCGCATTTTGGGTACCCAAGACTTCCATGTTTTCTTCTGTTGTCATGATGTTTAGTTTTTAAGGATTATATTTAAAAAGTACTTTGAATTTCAAAGTTAAAGCATCAAAAAAAAGGAGTTCTATTGTTGGCTATTGATGAATGAGGCAAGTGCTTGAATATGTGCAGAGAAGGCAGCCCTCCCCAAATCGGTGATGGCGTAACTCGTATTGGGTTTGCGGCCGATGAAGCGCTTCTCGCAACGGATGTAGCCCAGCTCCTCAAGGCTGCGGGCATGGCTGGCCAGGTTGCCGTCGGTGAGTTCGAGCAGCGACTTCAACGTGGTGAAGTCGACCGACTCGTTAGCCATCAGCACCGACATGATACCGAGCCGTATCTTGCTCTCAAAGGCCTTGTTCAAACCGTCCAAATTGGCAACCATGGCTCACTTGCTCCTTTCATATTTCAGCATGAAGACGATTCCGAAAAAGATGTGCAGCACCCCGAAGCCGATGAACCACGTCAGCAAGGCGTAATCGACCAAGAAGCAGTCGATGAGGCCCAAGGCCAACTCGGCATAGCCCAAATAACGCAAAGTGGGATAACTAAAATGGCTGGCGTTGATGAGCGCCAAGCCATAGAAAATCAACGTTATAGAGGAGACAAGGCCATAGTGTTGCTGCAGCAGCAAGGCCAGGCAAAGCAATCCGCCAGCAAGCATCGGCACGAAGAAATTGACCAGCAGCCGACGCATCGTAGCATCCATAGTGAAGCGCAGCTGATGACGACGGGCTTTGGCATAAGCCATGACGAACACGGTGAGGAAAGCTACCACCAACAGGCAAAGCGCCACGATGATCGTTATCCGCCATTTGGAAGGGGTATTAATGTGATAATCGCCCAAGAAGAAATAAATGTAAGTCGACACCACCGAGGCCAAAATGCCCACGATGACAATCGACAAGCCACTGATAGCCTTGAATTTGGATGAACGCTCCATCATGTCCTTGATGTCGTTCAGTGTATTGAGAGCTTCCTTGTTTTCCATAGTTTTAAAAGTACTTTGCGCTACAAAGTTACAACTTTTATTTTTCATGGCAATGGTTTTTCGGAAAAAAATTAATTTTGCGCCATGATTATCCTCGACAATGTCGTCGTCACCGACGAATTCCTGAATGCCCAGTTTTGTTGCTGCCTGCCGCGCTGCAAAGGCTGGTGCTGTGTGGCTGGCGATGCCGGCGCGCCTCTCGAAGCCTCTGAAATAGAGCAAATTGAAGACAACCTCGAAGCCATCAAGCCCTATATGCGCCCTGAAGGCATCAAAGTGGTGGAAGACAACGATGTGTACGATTACGACGAAACGGGCGAACTCGTCACGCCCTTGGTGAACGGCGAGGAGTGCGCTTTCGTCTATTTCCACGAGAACGGCACCGCGCTTTGCGCCATCGAAAAGGCTTATCTTGAGGGCAAGTGCGACTTCTGGAAGCCGATTTCATGCCACCTCTACCCTATCCGTTTGGTCGAAAAAGACGGCTTCACGCATATCCTCTATCACGAGTGGAGCGTCTGCGTGCCCGCCAAGCGCAAGGGCGAAAAGGAAGGCATCCCGCTGTGGAGGTTCCTTCGCGAACCGATGATACGCCGTTTTGGCGAAGATTGGTACGGGCGCTTCGCGCAGCTGGCAATCAAAAGTTGACAGTTGATAGTTAATGGTGGAAACCAGTCCAGTAGGGACGACAGACATCAGGCAGGCGGCGCCCCCTGCACGTTTGGTGTTGAAGGCAATCCCGCAATCGTCAGACCAGCCCCCGTGCGGAGAGTTTCAGCCAGTTCCAGACGAACAGGGCCACGAACAGCAGCCCGCAATAGACGTAGAAAAGCGTCAAGTCCTTGCGGCGCAGGTGTGTCATGGCATAGGCGGCCATTAATAATAACAATGGTATGGCTGGCTCGTGGTAACGTTCCGAATTGGCAGCAAACGAGAACATGATGAGCGTCAGATAGGACAGTTCATAAGTGCCAAGCAACGCGAAGTCGCGCCATTTCTTCTGCCTTATCACTGCAAGGATGGACAGCATGGCAAAAAAGGCCAACAAGTTCTTCACATAAGTGCTTCCATGAATCATCTTGTTGTGGTCGGGTGCTTCTTCAACCATGGGCGCGAGTGGCAGCACAAAAGCGCCTGGAGCCAGAATCCAACTGTTTGCCAATTCACCGTATTTCAACCCGTCGGCCTCATATTTCTCTGTCCGATAGCTCAAGTCCTCGAACTTCAGCTTATAGATGATTTTCATCTCCCGGCCGATGGGAGTAAACAAAAAGACTAAAAACAAAACCACCGTCGATCCAATGGTGATGATTTTGGTTTTCTTGCCTACCAAGTCGTTGGCCGACAGGAGGACGAACACAACGAAAGCGAAAAACAAGCACATCCCGACAATGGTTCGGAAACCAAAGGAGAGAGCCGTTAACATGATGGGGCAGAGAATGTTCCACAGCGTGTATTTCTTGCTTCGGACAAGGTGGTCTATGCGCTCAAGGGCGAGGATGGAAAGGAATGTCATCTCCATTTCCTTGGTGTGCATCCCGCAGATTTGCACCAAAATGGGCGCGAAGACACACATCACGGCGGCCAAGCGTCCCGTGCGCTCGCCGAAAGTCCTAGAACCCAAACGGTAAATCGCGAGGCAAAGATACGCGCTCATCAAGGCCTTAAACAGCCTGGGCGTCAGCAAGCTGGGACCGAAAATGGTGTAAACCAAGGTGAGCCAAAGCGTATAGCATTGGTCGGAGAAGCCCATCGTGTAGGCATTGAGGTATTGGAAAACATACTTGATGTAGCCGTCACGCACGCAATGCGACAGATAAACCGCCGTCTTATGGTAGCCCAAGCTGTCGGCGGCTCCGTATTCGAAGGCGACGCCTGTCTGGTAATAATAGTAATAACACATCAGGAAGGCATACAAGCCTCGTATGACGAAAGCCACCAAGAAGACTTTCCACTTGAAGCGTTTTGCTTCGTCGTTTTTCCATCGGGGATAGAAAACGGAGGTCGGCACGAAGAAAAACAGCACCTCGCCCACGCCCCAAAGCATCCATTTGGCCTGCAATGCATAGTTGCGGAAGGCCACGCTGACGACAACGAGTGCCAGCAGATAAACGCCGACACCGAAAAGGGAGATATGGCGGAGGAGATTCTTGCCCATTACACAAACAAGTAGAGACGATGCAAGCACCGTCTCTCCACATCAGGTATTCAAAACATGAAAATAGGATCGCCTCCTTTGCGCTTTTTGGCGTTGCGATAGAGGAATTCCTTCCGCTGCGTCGTGATGTTGCCCACTTTCTTCATGTCGGCACGCTCCCAGAAGTTGGGCTTGTATTCATGGCAAAAATGAAACAAATCCACGGTCGCGGTGAGAACGGGTGCGTCGTAAACCTCAGGTATCGTGTCGGAAACGGTTTCAAACTCGATATGCAGGTTTCGGGCCGCAGGGTCATAATTGTAAGTGAACAGGAAATACAAGGTGCTGTCGTGGGTATTGTCCCGCTGAACGCCCTGTCCTTCTTCCAAGAAGTACATGAAATAGCCCGTGGTGGTGTCGGTGGGGTCAAATTCAAGCTCCCGATATGAGTCTTCGATGACTTCGCCAAAATAATCGACATTCCAGTGAGCCACATTCATCACGCCGAAAACCATATTCGTTATACTCTGCAATTCAACGGGTTGTGTCGTGTTTTGCGAAATGCTTACCCGCAACTGCACTTTCCCCTTGGCTGAGGTGATGGTGAAATTTGAAGAGCGCTCCGACGCGCCTTCCAATGGATCCACTACGACGGCAATCCTCATGTCCCCGCTTCCACCAGTCAGAATCTGTGTCGTGTCGATGACGGAGACGGTCGTGTATCCGTTCTCTGTCATAACCGTCTTGTCGTAGCTTCTCCTTATGGTGTACCAGTCGGCACCATCGTCGATGCTGACGGTCCAGTCGCAGTTGGCGGTCAGTTGGATGTCCTGCACACTGGCCTCCGAAGGGAACCAAAGCTCGTAGCGCGACAAGGTGATTTTCTCTTTCTTGCAGCCCGCAAACCCAAGCATCAGGAGGGTAAAAAACATGATTTTCAAAACTTTGAACTCTTTTTTCATAACAAATTATTTTGATAGGATTTACAAAAATACGTAGTTTTGCGCTGACGTTGACATTTGTCAGCGTAAACGCTTTTTCTTTTTGGTCGGCGAGGGTTTGTCCGCCAACATTTCGAAGTCCATCCTGTGCTTGAACAGGTCCACCGCCTTGACGACCACGCGCACCTCATCGCCAAGTTGGATCACGCGACCCGTCTCCTGTCCGACCACGCGGAAGTTGTCGTCGTCCAAATAGTAATAGTCGTCGGGCAGGTCTTCGTAGCGCACCATGCCCTCGCACTTGTTGCCTTTTAGCTCTACGAAAACGCCCCATTTGCTCACGCCCGACACCAATCCTTCAAACACTTGTCCGATCTTGTCTTGCAAATACTCGGCTTGTTTGTACTTGATGCTCTGGCGTTCCATTTCCTCGGCTTGCTTCTCCATTTCGCTGGCGTGCTTGCACATGTCTTCGTAGTGTTTCTTGTCGGCCGAGCCTTGCCCTTCCATGAGGTACTTTTCTATCAAGCGGTGCACCATCAAGTCGGGATAGCGGCGGATTGGCGAAGTGAAGTGCGTGTAGTAGTCGAAGGCGAGGCCATAGTGTCCGATGTTGTCGGTAGAATAGACGGCCTTGGCCATGGTGCGCACGGCAACAGTCTCGATGAGGTTCTTCTCGCCCTTGCCTTCCACGTCCTTGAACAGTTTGTTGTACGAATGCACCAAGTTGCTTCGATTGCTGAGGTTCATCGAATAGCCAAGTCGCGAAATGAGCAACACGAACTTGTTGAGTTTCTCGGGGTTGGGCTCGTCGTGGACGCGATAGACAAAGGTGTGGTTGTGCCAACGGCTTTCGGGCTTGCCGAAGGTCTCTGCCACAGTGCGGTTGGCCAACAGCATGAAGTCTTCGATAAGTTCGTGGCTCTCGTTTTGCACGCGGACGTATGTATCGATGGGTTTCTTGTTCTCGTCAAGGACGAACTTCACCTCCTCGGAATGGAAATTGATGCTGCCGGCTTCCATGCGTTTTTCGCGGAGTTTGGTCGCCAAGCTGTTGAAAGTCAATATTTCAACCTTATAATCTCCATCGCCGCCTTCAATCATGGCTTGCACTTCCTCGTAGGTATAGCGGCGAAACGACTTGATGACGGTCTTGCCGATCCAACGGTTGTAAACCTTGGCCTCGTCGTCCATCTCGAATACCACGCTGAAGGTCAGTTTCTCCTCGTCGGGACGAAGCGAGCAGACGTTGTTGCAAAGCTTTTCGGGCAACATGGGGATGGTGCGATCGACGAGATAGACGGAGGTGCCGCGTTCCAAGGCCTCTTGGTCGATGGCGGAGCCGGGACGGACGTAGTGCGACACGTCGGCAATGTGCACGCCAACCTCCCAATGGCCGTTGGGCAGCTTTTGCAACGAGATGGCATCGTCAAAGTCCTTCGCGTCGGCGGGGTCGATGGTGATGGTGAACACCTTTCGGAAGTCGCGGCGACGCTTGATTTCATCCTTGCTGATTTTGGTGGGTATCTTGTTCGCCTCCCTCTCAACCTCTTTCGGGAACTCTATCGGATATTCGTGGGCAGCCAAAATGGATTCCATTTCCACGTCGTTTTCACCAGGCTTGCCTAACACCTTTGTGATTTCGCCGAAAGGATTGCCCGATCCGTCGGGCCAATCGATGAGGTGCACGATAACCTTGTCGCCATTCTTGGCGCGATGCAAGTCGCCACGCGGGATGAAGATGTCAACTGGCATCCACTCCACATCAGGGCGTACATAGACATACCCACGTGAGATGTTGAGGATGCCGACGAAGTCGGTGTGCCGACGTTCAAGGATTTCCACAATCTCGCCTTCGGGCTTGCTATTGTTGCGCTTGGGGAACATGGCCACGCGCACGCGGTCGCCGTGAAGGGCTTTGTAAGTGTTGTTGGCCGCGATGAAGATGTCTTCGCTCTCGCCGTCGTCGAGGATGACGTAGGCCTTGCCCGTCGATTTCATCTCAACAGTGCCTTCCACGTAGCGCATCTTGGGGCGGAACTGCTCCATGCCTTCGGGACTCATCACGTAGCTGAAAGGCTTGTTTTCCGTCAGCAAGCCTTTGTCTTTCAGTTCGATAAGGAGTTTGTAAACCACGTCCTTCCCTGCCAAGTCCTTGATTCCCATAATCTTGCAGACCTGTTTGTAGTTCTTCGGTCGGAAAGGCTCATCGGCAAAAATACCAAGGATGACGCTGGTGAACGTACTGAGTTTATTCTCGATTTTCTTCTTTTTCGCCATGGATTCGACAATTGTGGTTGAATTACAAATTATCCTTGAAATACTGCGTGATCTTGGTAATCAAGTGCGCCCTGTCCATGCCATAGACGTTGTGGTCGTGGCCGGGATAGACGAAGTAGTCGAGCTGCTTGCCGTTGTGGATGCAGTTCTCGACGAAGACGAGGCTGTGCTGCCACATCACCACAGGGTCGGTGGTGCAGTGGATCATCAGGAGCTTGCCTTCCAACTTGTCGGTCTTATTCTCGAGGCTGGTCAGCTCATAGCCTTCGGGGTTCTCTTGGGGCGTGTCCATGTAACGCTCGCCGTACATGATTTCGTAATACTTCCAATCCAGCACTGGACCGCCAGCCACGCTCACCTTGAACGTTTCAGGGTGGTTGATTTTCAGCGAAGTGGACATGAAGCCACCATAGCTCCAACCATCGCTGCCGATGCGGTCGGCATCGACGTAAGGCAAAGTCTTCAGCCATTCGATGCCCGTCATCTGGTCGCGCATCTCGAGTTGGCCACATTGGCGGTGGATGCACTGCTCGAAGGCCTCGCCACGGTCGGCGGAGCCACGATTGTCAAGCGTAAAGACGAGGAAGCCTTCTTGGGCCAAGTAGTTCAGGTAGATGCCCGCGCCAGCCGTCCAAGTGTCGGTGATCAACTGTGCGTGGGGACCGCCATAGACATAGACGATGACGGGATATTTCTTCGAGGCGTCGAAGTTGTAGGGCTTGATGAGGCGGGTGTAGAGCGTCTGCCCGTCTTCGGCTTTCAGCGTGCCGAGAGTGGTTTCGCCGATGTTGTAGTCTTTCAGCGGGTTTTCGGCCTTGTGCAAACGGCTGACGAACTTGCCGTTTTTGTCCTGCAAGTCCACGTTGAGCGGCACTTCGGTACTGCTGTAAACATCAAGGAAATGCTTGCCGCTGGCGGAAGGCGTCACGTCGTGCGTGCCGTGTTCCTTGGTGAGTTTGGTGACCTTGCCGCTCTTGAGGTCCATCATGTAGCAATGGCGTTCGAGCGGGCTGACCTCGGTGCTGCGGTAATAGATCTTGCTGCCGTCTTTCGAGAAGCCGTTGAAGTCGGTGATGACGAAGTCGCCTTTGGTGAGTTGGCGCACCGTGCCCTTGCTGATGGTATATAAATATAGGTGGTAGTATCCGTCGCGCTGGGCTTTCCAGATAAATTGGTCAGTGTTGTCGGGCAGGAAGTAGGCAGGGCCTTGCGGCTCCACATACTGCTCGTCGCAGTCCTCGAAGATGGTCTGGACGAAGTCACCCGTAATGGCATTGTACTCATTGAATTTCAGATAGTTCTGTTCGCGATTCAGCACTCCGACATAGATGCGCTTGTTGTCGGGATTCCAGGTGATGGCGGTAAGGTATTGCTCGGCAGGTTCGCCTGTCTTGACAACGATTTCCTTGCCTGTGGCGATGGTGTAGATGTGCAGCGTCACCTCGTGGCTCGTCATACCCGCCATGGGGTATTTGATGGGCTTGGCCGTAGCGATGCGCTCGGTGATGTCGACCAAAGGATAGTCGGTCACCATGCGCTCGTCCATGCTGTAGTAGGCTATTTGCTTGCCGTCGGGCGACCAGAAGATGCCGCCGTCGATGGCGAACTCGTTGCGGTGCACGCTTTGGCCGGCCACCACGCCCTCAGGATTGTTGGTGATTTGGATTTGCTTGTCGCCGTCGGCAACATAGAGGTTGTTGCCGATCGTGTAGGCAATCCGCATCGTCTCCTTGCAAAGACTTTGGTTATCAGCACTTTGCGGAACCCAAGTCATGGTTTTGATTTCTTTCTTCTTGAGGTCGAGGCGGTTGAGGGCAATGCCATCCTTGCCTAAAGCATAAAAACAAGCTTGATTGTCGTTGAGCCAAGTCAGTTGCGGGATGCGGCGCAGGCTGTCGATGCCTGCTGCGTTGGCGTAGCCGTTCAGCTCGTCGAGGGTCAGGAAAGAGGTTTCCTTGTCCCTGCCAGGGTTCATCGTGACGATTTCATAGCCCTTCACCTTCATGAGGATGTCGGTGTCGCCCACCCATTTCAGTTGGTTGGGGCGTTGGGCATAGAGGCTGCGGTTGTTGTAGGAAGCGTCGGCAGGGGTGAACAGCTTCTTTTCCTGCGCTTGCGTGGGCAGGGTGATGGCCATCGTAAGAGCCAGTGATAATGTGGTAAAAAATTTGTTCATTTTTCTTGTAGGTTTGATATTCTGTGCAAAAATAGATTCAAAACTCCATCACCAACTTAACATTTACATATCTCGGCGTCAGGTAGTTGTTCACGCTGTAGTATCTGTTGTCGATGTACTTGACCCAAAGGTATGAAACCGTGTTGTTGATATTGAGCAGGTTGAACACGTCCACGCTGACGTACATGTTCTTTATGTAGCGCAGCGGATTGCCCTTGCTGAAGCTGCTGCCCTCGTGGATCAGTTGCTTGCTGAAGCCAATATCGACGCGGCGGTAGGGCGGATAGTTGCGATAGGGTGCGTAGAAGTCGGAATTATTGGCGTTGACGGGGAATCCCGTGCCAAAATTCAATGTCATGTTGACACGCCAAGTGGGGGCAAAGGGAATGTAGTCCTGGAAAAAGAGCGAGAAACTGACCAACTGGTTGGATGGGCGCACGTGCCAGCCAAGAGCGAGCGTGTCGGCCACATCCGCATCGTTGTGGTAATAGAATGGGAGCGTGTCGCCGTTCACTCCGAGCAGGCAATAGTCGCCGCGAATGTCTTCCTTCGTGTTCATGATGGAAAGGCTTGCCCAACTGTCGATGCCCTTCACGAACTCGCCGTTCACCTTCAAATCGAGGCCTGTGGCGTAAGCCCGCGCCGACTGGTCGGCGTAATAACGGATACGCACGTTGTCAACGTCATAGGGAATCACATGGGTGAAATACTTGAAATAGGCCTCCGTGGTAAGGATGAAAGGCCGGTTCCATGCGCGGAACTTGAAGTCGTTGCCTACCACTACCTGATACGACCGCTGAGCCGTGGCATCTTTATATAAGGTGCCCTCCAAATTGCGGATCTCACGATAAAAAGGGGTCTGGTTATACACGCCACCGGAAAGACGATACACCACCTCACGCTTCTCATTCTCAGGCTTGTAGGCGATTCCAGCACGTGGACTGACATACACTTTCCTGTTGTAGCCCCAATAGTTGGCGCGCACGCCGCCCGTAATCACCATCTCGCCTTTCTCTTTTTGGATGGTCCATGAGTTCTGGACATAACCGTCCACGTTATTAATGGAAAGCCTGTTGCGCGACTTGTGAGTGAAATCCATCCCTATTTCGGGCAAAATGTCCGGATAAACACCCACGATATCAGGCGGCTGCGGCAAGTTGTAGCCCGCCGAATCCATCACCTGCCACTCATCCACAATGTCGTCGATTTCCTGATGCTGGAAACGGACGCCCCACTTCAGCAAACAAGGATCGAAGGCATACAGCCCCTTATGGTCAAAGTTGTACACCTGGGCGTAAAACGAATTGCGGGCATGTTTGATTTGTGTTCCAACCTCATGGTTTTCGATCACCTCGCCGAAGCTATCGGAGCCGAAAGATGTGTTGCGTTGCCCGAAGAAATACTGGCCTTGCACGTCGTAATTCTCAGTCTCGAATGCCGAATATGCCGAAGCTATCCACTTCAGGTTCAGGTTGTTATTTGGCTTGTACGACAGCGTCAAAGCACCCAGGCCCGTAGTGTAGTCGTCGATTTCCTGTCCTTCGAAATAGACATTGAGCTGAAGGGCCATATTAATAGTGCCTGTGTTGGTCTTCGCGCTTTGGGGCACCAACATGTATCGGTTTTTGGAATAGTAGCCCAAGAACGACAAGTCCCATTTGGGGCCGAGGCTGTAATTGAGCAGGGCCTGCACATCTGTGAAGACTGGCCGATAGTCGCCCTTGGTATCCATCAGGCCAAGGGCAAGGCTGGTGTTTTTGTAGCGTGCCCCGAGCAGATAGCTGAACTTGTCCTTACCAATCGTGCCTTCCACATGGGCTTCGGCACCCAACAAGCTCACGTTCAGCGACCCAGCCGTTTCTCGGGGACGCTTGTAGGTCACATCAAGGACCGACGACATCTTGTCGCCATATTCCGCTGCGAAACCGCCTGCGGAAAACTCGATGTTGCTGACCAACTGCGAATTGACGAAGCTCAAGCCTTCCTGCTGTCCCGAACCGACAAGAAACGGGCGGTAGATTTCGATGCCATTCACATAAATCAGGTTTTCGTCGAAGTTGCCCCCACGCACGCGATATTGCGAACTCAACTCGTTGTTCGACACGACGCCAGGCAAGGTTTTAACCAACGTCTCCACGCCACCTCCCATCGATGGAAGCAAGGTGGCTTGCTTGGCATTAAGGCGAGTAAGGCTGGAGGCATCGGTGGCGCGGTCGCTGATGATGACGTCGGGCAGGTCGGTGGCTGTTGGTTTCAGGGTGACATCGATTTTCCGCTTCTCGCCTTTTTTCAGACGCACCGGAACTTGTTTCTGCTCGTAGCCGACGAAGGAGAAACTGATGACCAAGGTCGTGTCAGAAAGCACCGACAGCTCGTAAGTGCCTCTGCTGTCGGTGGTTTGGCCTACAAGCAAGTCAAGAACCACCACGGTGGCCATTTCAATAGGGTGGTTGTGTTCGTCGGTCACCTTTCCGTAAACGGTGGCTATGGGCAACTGCTGGGCGCGTAAGACAGTTGAGGCGAGCAACAACATTATGATGACAAGAAGTTTCTGACGCATGAAAGGATAACTGACAAAAGGGGGGAATTATTATCTGAGAGCACGTTTTTGAGGCGTTGCCAAACAAAAAAAGCCGCCGCGCAAGGCACAGCAGCTATATTTTCGTCTGTTCAAGGGATTACCAACGTTGAAGGTTGCCCTTTTCAGAAGCGTCCATAAGGGCTTGGTAAATACCCTTCTTGTCGATGGTGCGCAAACCGGCAGCCGAGACCTTCAGCACCACCCACTCGTCCCATTCCGGAACATAGAACTTCTTGATTTTCAGATTCGGATCGAACGTCCTCCTCGTCTTCTTGTTGGAGTGGGATACGTTGTTACCGTGCATAACCTTTTTACCGGTGATTTGACATACTTTTGACATGACTCTTATTCCTTATTCCTTAAATGATTAACAATTGTCTTTTATCTAACGGGCTGCAAAAGTACAAATATTTTCTTTTTCAAAGCCGTTTTCTGAAAAAAATTGCGTCAAAAATTTTTCTCCTCCTCGTGATGCCGCTTGTAAGCATTCACGATGTCGGTCACGAGGCGATGCCTGACCACGTCCTTGTCGTCCAAATAGATGAACTCGATGCCGCGCACGTCCTTCAAGACCTCCATGGCCTGCGGCAATCCTGAAGGCGTGTGGGGCGGCAGGTCGATTTGGGTGATGTCGCCGGTGACGATGAACTTGGCCGAGCGTCCCATGCGGGTGAGGAACATCTTCAGCTGGCTTCGGGTGGCGTTTTGGGCCTCGTCGAGGATGACGAAGGCATGGTCCAAAGTGCGGCCACGCATGAAGGCCAATGGCGCAATCTCGATGGTGTGGTCTTCAAGATAACCCTCCAATTTCGAGGAAGGTATCATGTCGCGCAAGGCATCGTAAAGCGGTTGAAGATACGGGTCGAGCTTGTCTTTCAGGTCGCCGGGGAGGAAACCGAGGTGCTCGTCGGCTTCGACGGCGGGACGTGTCAAAATGATTCTCCTTACCTGCCTGGCTTTCAACGCTCTGACGGCCAAAGCCACGGCGGTATAGGTCTTTCCCGTTCCGGCTGGACCTATGGCGAAAACCAAGTCTTTCTGTTCCGAGGCCGTCACCATGCGTTTTTGGTTGGCAGTGATGGCCTTGATGGGAACGCCACTGCGCCCAAAGACAAGCACGTCGCTTTCCGACATCTTCTGTTGCAGTTCGGTGTCGGTGGCCGCCCTCATCACATCCTCGATGGTCTGCGCCGTGATTTTGCCGAAACGCTCCAACTGCATCACCAGCGTCTCATATCGGCTGATGAAACACTCCATTTCGTCCTCGTCGCCCATCACCTTCACAAAATCGCCGCGTGCGATGATTTTCAGCTTGGGAAACATGCCCTTCACCAAGTCGAGATATTTGTCGTTTGGACCGTGAAGCTCCTTAGGATCAACGTTTTCTATCTGTATGATCTGCTCTGCCATATGTAAGAAATAACGGTGCAAAGATAGACTATTTTTCGTTAGCCACTGCGTGGTGAAAACGCAACGCGCATTTTTTCCCCAAACCCGATTCTCCCATCCAAAAGAAAAATGCTTATTTTTGCACAATTATTCGAAAGCAAATGAAAACCAAGCAAGAAATAGTGGAAAACTGGCTGCCGCGCTACACGGGCTTGCCGTTGGACCAGTTCGGGAAATACATCCTGCTGACCAACTTCCAGAATTACGTGGATCGCTTCGCCGAATGGCAGGGCGTGGAAGTCGTCGGGCGCGACCGCTCGATGCCCTGCGCCACCGACGGCGAAATCACCATCATCAATTTTAGCATGGGCAGCGCCAACGCCGCCACCATCATGGACCTGCTGAGTGCCGTGAAGCCCAAGGCCGTCTTGTTTCTCGGCAAATGCGGCGGAGTCAAAAAGAAAAACAAGGTGGGCGACTTGATTCTGCCCATCGCAGCCATCAGGGGCGAGGGTACCTCAAACGACTACTTCCCGCCCGAAGTGCCTGCCCTGCCGGCCTTCAGCCTCGAAAAAGCCATCTCCACCACCATCCGCGATTATGGTCGTGACTATTGGACGGGTACAGTCTATACCACCAACCGCCGCGTGTGGGAACACGACGAGGAGTTCAAGGACTACCTGCGCAAAATCCGCTGCATGGGCGTCGATATGGAGACCGCAACCATCTTTTCAGTGGGCTTCCACAACGAAATCCCGACGGGAGCCTTGCTGCTCGTATCTGACAACCCGATGGTACCCGAAGGCGTCAAGACGGAGGAAAGCGACAAGCAAGTCAGCAAGAACTTCGTGGGCGAACACCTGCGCATCGGCATCGACTCGCTTAGGCAGCTTATTAATAATGGTATCACCGTCAAGCACCTGAAATTCTGACGCGAGACTTCGAGACGCGGGACGCGAGTCCTTCGACAGAACCTGTCCCGTGTCCCGCAGTCCCGTGTCCCGTGTCAAATTTAACAGCCATGAAAACCTACGACCAAATCCTTGCCGAGATCCACAAGAAGCAGTTCGCGCCGGTCTATTTCCTGACGGGCGAAGAACCGTATTTCATCGACATGATTGCCGACACCATCGAGAACGGAGCCTTAGACGAGGCCGACCGTGCCTTCAACCAAATCGTGCTCTATGGCCGCGACGTGGATGTGGAGACCATCGCCAACCACGCCCGCTCGTTCCCGATGATGGGCGAGCGCATGGTGGTCATCGTCAAAGAGGCGCAAGACGTGAAGAACCTCGAAGAGTTTGAGAAATACCTGGACACGATTCCCGAGACCACGCTGCTCGTTTTCGTCTATAAATACAAGAAACTCGACAAACGCAAGACTTTCGCCAAAAAGCTCGACAAGAAAGGCGTTTACTTCGAGTCGAAGAAACTATACGACAACAACATACCGAGTTGGATTCAAGGCTATCTGAAAGGCGAAGGCTATTCCATCACGCCCAAGGCGATGCAGATGCTGGCCGACTACCTTGGCACCGACCTCCACAAAATCGCCAACGAATTGAAGAAGTTGATGATTTCTTTGCCCAAAAACAAGGCCATCGACGATGCCGACGTGGAGCGCAACATCGGCATCTCGAAGGATTTCAACGTTTTCGAGTTGCAGAACGCCTTAGGCTGTCGTGACGTGTTGAAAGCCAACCGCATCGTGAACTATTTCGGCGACAACACCAAGGAGAACCCACTGTTGGTGACGGCCATCAACCTTTACAGCTATTATGCGAAAATCCTGAAGCTGCACTGCACGCAGGACAAGTCGCAGGGCAACTTGGCGAGCGTGCTCGGCGTCAACCCGTTTTTCGTAAAGGACTACTTGACCGCTGCCCGCAACATCCCGCCGCAAGCCTGCATCCGCAATATCTCCATCCTCCGTGAGTTCGACATGAAGTCGAAAGGATACGAAATCGGCGAGGTGAACGAAAAGGATTTGTATAGAGAGATGATTTTCAAACTAATGCATTAAGGTTATGCGCATTGTAGCACAACGAGTTACGCACGCATCCGTCACGATTGACGGCAAGGTGAAGTCGGAAATCGGCTTGGGAATGTTGGTTTTGCTCGGCATTGAGGAAGCTGACACGCAAGAGGACGTGGACTGGCTTTGCCAGAAGCTCACCAAGCTCCGCATTTTCAGCGATGAGAACGATGCCATGAACTTGGACATCAACCAAGTGGGCGGCTCGTTTCTCGTGGTGAGTCAGTTCACCCTTCACGCCCTGACCAAGAAAGGCAACCGACCGAGCTTCATCCGTGCCGCCCGTCCCGAGCAGGCCATTCCACTTTATGAGTCGTTCCTGAAAACCCTTGCCGAGGTCTCAAGCCGTGACGTTCAAAGCGGCGAATTCGGCGCGATGATGGCCGTGGAACTGCTCAACGACGGGCCGGTGACGATTTTGATGGACACGAAACGGAAAGAATGACAGAAACGGCGCTACCGGTCACTTCTTACAAAACACTTTTTTCAACGCCAAGCCAAACATTTTACTATTTTTGCAATTTATTTCTAATTCAACCGACTTATGACAAACCCAGAAGAAGTAAAAGGAATCACCCCAACCCCCATTGACGGGGAAAAGGAAAAGAAGTCGCTCAATTTCATTGAAGCGAAGGTGGAAGAAGACCTCGCCAACGGCAAGAACGGCGGACGCGTGCAGACACGCTTCCCCCCGGAGCCTAACGGATACCTCCACATCGGCCACGCCAAGGCCATCTGCCTCGACTTTGGCATCGCCGCAAAGCACGGCGGCGTGTGCAACCTGCGCTTCGACGACACCAACCCCACCAAGGAGAACATGGAGTACGTCGACGCCATCAAAGAGGACATCCAGTGGCTGGGCTACCAGTGGGGTAACGAATACTACGCCTCCGATTACTTCCAGCAACTCTGGGATTTCGCCATAGAGTTAATTAAAAGAGGTAAGGCCTACATCGACGAGCAAAGCTCCGAGGAGATTGCCGCGCAGAAAGGCACGCCAACGCAACCTGGCGTGGAAAGCCCTTATCGCAACCGCCCCATCGAGGAGTCGCTCGACTTGTTCAACAAGATGAACAACGGCGAGATTGGCGAGGGCAAGATGGTGCTCCGCGCCAAGATCGACATGGCCAACCCGAACATGCACTTCCGCGACCCGATCATCTATCGCGTCGTCGACACGCCGCACCACCGCACCGGCACCAAATGGCACGCCTACCCGATGTACGACTTCGCCCACGGCGAGAGCGACTACTTCGAGGGCGTCACGCACTCGCTTTGCACCTTGGAATTTGTGGTGCACCGTCCGCTCTACGACCTCTTCATCGATTGGCTCAAGGAAATCCGTGGCGAGGGCGACAACATGGATGATAACCGTCCGCGCCAGACCGAGTTCAACAAGCTGAACCTCAATTATATCCTTTTGAGCAAGCGTAACCTGCTCGTCCTCGTCAACGAGGGCTTGGTGAGCGGCTGGGACGACCCGCGCATGCCCACGATTTGCGGCTTCCGTCGCCGTGGCTACACGCCAGGCGCCATCCACAAGTTCATCGACAAGATTGGCTACACGACCTACGATGCCCTGAACGACTTCGCCCTGATGGAGAGCTCCATCCGCGAAGACCTTAACGCCACCGCCACCCGCGTGGCCGCCGTTGTCAACCCGGTGAAGCTGGTCATCACCAATTATCCCGAAGGACAAATCGAGGAGATGGAAGCCATCAACAACCCCGAGGACGAGAGCGCAGGTGGCCATAAAATCGCTTTTGGCCGCGAGCTTTGGATCGAGAAAGAGGACTTCATGGAAGATGCTCCTAAAAAGTATTTCCGCATGACGCCGGGCAACGAAGTGCGCCTCAAGAACGCCTACATCGTGAAATGCACGGGCTGCAAGAAGGACGAAAACGGCGAGGTGGTGGAGGTCTATGCCGAATACGACCCCTACACCAAGAGTGGCATGCCTGGCGCCAACCGCAAGGTGAAAGGCACCATCCATTGGGTGAGCTGCGAGCGTTGCCTGCAGGCCGAGGTGCGTATGTACGACCGCCTCTGGAAGGTGGAGAACCCCCGCGACGAACTCGCCCGCTTGCAAAACGAAGGCAAGACCTCGCTCGAAGCCATGAAGGAAATGATGAATCCCAAATCGTTGGAAGTCAGACCCGTGTGCTACGTCGAGGAATTCTTGGCCGACGCCAAGCCGCTCGACCACTTCCAGTTCCAGCGCATTGGCTACTTCACCGTCGATAAAGACAGCACCGAAGGACATTTGGTATTCAATCGCACCGTCGCGTTGAAGGACACTTGGGCGAAGACGATGTAAATCGTTTGGAGACAGAAAAAACGACAATGTAATTCGTAATCATCTTGAAAACATTGTTCAGTGGAGGCGGAGTGCACACCGTCTCCACATTTTTTTGAAAAAAATGCTCATTTTTTCTTGCAGCATTCAAAAAAAACGTATTTTTGCAGCCGCAAAACGATGCCCAATGGTGTAATGGCAGCACAACTGACTCTGGATCAGTTAGTCTAGGTTCGAATCCTGGTTGGGCAACAGAAAAGCCATTACAACGAAAAGAAAACCAACAAGTTGTAGTGGTTTTCTTTTTTCATGACTAAACATTCCGTCAGAGCTGAATTGCCAAGTTCGTGAGCTTGCCGAAACGCCATCTCGTGTCTAACTGTCTCGCGTCTTTCGCCATCACAAAAGGCAACAAACAACCAATCCAATGAAAAAGTTGGCATGGCTACAGTCGCTCTTGTGGCAGAACAACATACTACAGAACAAAAAAAACGGCCAACTAATTGCTTAAAAACCAATAAGTTAAAAACAAAAAAAAAAAAAACGATAACACAAGGCCGGAATCTCGGAAAAATTACTAATATTGCAACTTTAAAACCAAGTATAAGTTGGAGTAGTATGCATCATAAACATCCGAGTCCATGAATAAAATGTTGTTAAACTTTTGCAATTTCATTTTTGGAAAACATAAAAGCAATACCTTGCCGCGCTATTGGATTCTCCTTGCCGACATGGTCATAGTCCTTTTCGCGTATGTCGTGGCCATTTTGCTGCTTTATTTCCGCGACATCGCCGATTCGGGCTTCGACTGGAGCCGTATCTGGATTGTCCCCATCACCTATCTTGTCGCATTTCTCATCACACAAACCTACGATGGGATGTTGCGCTATTCGGGCTTCAACGACGTGCGCAAGATCCTGTATTCATGTACGGGAGCTGTTTTTTTTCTTGTCATTGGCAAGTTGATCCTCAGCCAATTCAACCCTGGTTTGGCATCAGGTATTTTCCCACGTTACGCCATCATCATCTACCATTACCTCATCACAATGGTCTTGATGGTCATCATGAGGCTCACCATCAGGCGTTTGTACAACGAAATCTACAAAAACTCATCTTCAAGGCTAAACACGCTTATTTACGGCGCTGGCGACGGCGGAACCATGCTGCTACGCACCCTGAGCCAAGACACCGCGTCGCTATACAAAGTGATAGCCTTCACCGACGACGACCCGCACCGCATGGGCATCCAAATCAACACCGTAAAGGTGTACTCGCCTTCCATCGCATTGACGGAAGACTTCATCCGGAAATACGATATCAAGGTCATGATTCTGGCCATCCCAAGCCTCAACGATGACCGCCGCAAGGAGCTCATCGAGAAGGGACTGGCTCTCAACCTCAGCGTGAAATCCATCCCCAATTTCAGCCAATGGGTGGACGGAACGCTGAAGGAAAACCAAATCGAGGACATCAAGATCGAGGACCTGCTGGGTCGAAAGCCCATCACCCTCGGCAAGGAGAACGTAAGCCGCGAAATCAAGGACAAGGTCGTCCTCGTCACGGGTGCGGCAGGCTCCATAGGCAGCGAGATTTGCCGCCAGGTGATGCATTACAACCCCACCGAGCTCGTCATGCTTGACCAAGCCGAGTCGCCGATGTACGACTTCCAGTTCGAGATGAACAACGCGCCCGAATTCAAGGACTTGCGCGACCGCATGGCCTTCGTCATCACCAACGTGAAAGATCCATTACGTATGCGTGAAGTGTTTGAGGAATACCGCCCGCAAGTCGTGTTCCACGCCGCCGCCTACAAGCACGTGCCTTTCATGGAGGAGAACGCCTACGAGGCCGTCTTCGTGAATGTGTTTGGCACCAAGCTCGTGGCCGACTTGGCCATGGAATACGGTGTGGAGAAGTTCGTCATGATTTCCACAGACAAGGCCGTCAACCCGACCAACGTCATGGGTGCCACGAAGCGCATCGCCGAGATCTACACCCAGAGCCGCCAAGGGCAAACCAAGTTCATCACCACACGCTTCGGCAACGTGTTGGGCAGCAACGGCTCAGTGGTGCCGCTGTTCCGAAAACAAATCGCGAAAGGCGGCCCCATCACCGTCACCGACAAGCGAATCACCCGCTATTTCATGACCATCCCAGAGGCATGCAGCCTCGTGCTTGAGGCCGGCTCCATCGGCGAAGGCGGCGACATCTTCGTCTTCGACATGGGCGAGAAAGTCAAGATTTGGGACTTGGCCGAAAAGATGCGCCAACTGGCCCACCGCCCCGACGTGGAAATCATCGAGACAGGGCTGCGCCCGGGCGAAAAGCTCTACGAGGAGGTTTTGGCCAACGAGGAAAACACCATCAAGACCGACCACGAGAAAATCATGCATGCCGTGGTCAGGAAATACAAGGCCGACGAAGTGGACACCATGCTCGAGAAGCTCCATGCCGAGCTCGACACCTGCGACCCGATGAAGATCGTGGCCCAGATGAAGATTATTGTTCCCGAGTTCAAGAGCAATAATAGCGTGTTTTCGGCGTTAGACAAGTAAACTTACTTTATGGACAATTACTGCATCATCATGGCCGGCGGCATCGGTAGCCGCTTTTGGCCTCTCAGCAAGGACAACTATCCCAAGCAATTCCTCGACATTCTCGGCACTGGAAAAAGTTTCATCCGCAGCACATATGAGCGTTTCAGCCCCGTCATCCCCGACGAGAACTTCCTCGTGGTGACCAACAAGGCCTACAAGCAATTGGTCTTGGAACACCTGCCCATGCTCAAGCCCGACCAGGTGCTTTGCGAGCCGACACGAAGAAACACCGCTCCCTGCATCGCCTACGCGGCCTACCACATCCAAAGCCGCTGCAAGGATGCCAACATCGTCGTCACGCCCGCCGACCACTTGGTGACCAACGAAACGGAGTTCCAGCGCATCATCCGCTTGGGATTCAACTTTTTGACCCAAAACCCACAGGCCTTGATGACCATCGGCATCAAGCCGAGCCGACCGGAAACGGGGTATGGCTACATTCAATGCGGAATGCAGAATGCAGAATGCGGAATAGAGAAAGTCGAGATGTTCAAGGAAAAACCCGACTACGACACCGCAGTAAAATTCGTGAGTGAAGGCAACTACCTCTGGAACAGCGGCATCTTCCTCTGGACCTTGGACGGCATCATGCAGGCCTTCAAACAATACCTGCCCGAAATGGTTGAAGTGTTCGAGAAAGGCAAGTATAATTTCGGCACGCCCGACGAGCAAAGCTTCATCGACGCGCATTTCACGGAAAGCCCCAACATCAGCATCGACTACGGCGTAATGGAGAAGTCGCCCGACACCTTCACCATTCCCGCCGACTTCGGCTGGAGCGACATCGGCACCTGGGGCTCGCTCTTCACCCACGCCAAGAAAGACGAAAACGGCAACGCCAAACGCGGCAAGGTGGTTTCGGTCGGCAACAAGAACACCATTATTAATATAGAGGAGGGCACCGAAGCCGTGGTGGAAGGCTTGGAGGACTACCTCGTGGCCTACCGCGACCATTCGCTCTTGGTTTGCAAGCTCCGCGACGAACAACAGATCAAGGTTTGGATTGAGGGATTGAAGTGACTTCTTATTTCAAATACCACAAGGCTTGGCGTTTTGATGGGGCTCCACATGAGGAAACCTTATTGGAAAAAAAGGAATGGATGTCTTTCCTTAAGCAGGGTGGTGTTTTGGTGCGTAACACCTATGATTTCGATTGTCAAAACCAAACTTGTTTTTGGAATCTTATCAAAGACAGCTTCGGAGGCTTGGAAGAACTGTCGAGCAACACCCGAAAGAAAGTCAAAAGGTCGTTGGAGCATTTTGAGTTCAAACTCGTTGATGCACAATTGACAAAAGACCTTGGCTATCCTATTTTGAAAGCGACTTACGATGATTATGCAGTGATGGATTATGCCATGAATCCTGATGTTTTCAATGAGATGATGGCATTATTCGAGTCGTCTCAATATGATTATTGGGGTGCTTTTGACAGAGACAATGGAGATTTGGTGGGGTTTTGTGTCAATCGTATTTGGAAAGAGGCATGTGGCTACGAAACAATAGCATTCATACCTAAGTACAAACGAAAAAGCACAAGTTATCCCTATTATGGTTTCTATTATAGTATGAACCAATATTATTTGCAGGAAAAAGGATTGCGCTATGTCACTAGCGGCACGCGAAGCATAACGGAACATTCTAACATTCAACCGTTTTTGGAAGAAAAATTCCATTTCCGCAAATCGTATTGTCGCTTGGCCGTGCATTACAAATGGTGGATGAAGATTGCGGTAAATATGTTGTACCCATTCAGAAAAACCATATCTTTGCGGCGTGTTAAGGCAATTCTCAATTTGGAGGCCATGCAGCGTGGCGAAAAATAATCACAAAATAGGGTTCTTCTTCAAATGGTGCTTCGACCGTATAGCGGCACTCGCGGGGCTTGTCGTGCTGTTTTTGCCCCTTTTGGTTATCGCCATCCTCATTAAAATCGATTCGAAAGGGCCTGTGTTTTTCATGCAAAAACGCATTGGAAAGGGAGGCAAACCTTTCAGGATCTGTAAGTTTCGCACCATGATCCACCAATCAGAAGGCGACAGCATCACCACTGCCACCGACCCACGCGTCACCCGAATAGGCCATTGGTTGCGCCATAGCAAGGTGGACTGCCTCACGGAATTGGTCAATGTCTTCATCGGTCAGATGAGCCTCGTCGGGCCACGTCCCGACGTGCCAGGCTATGCCGACCTATTGCAGGGCGACGACCGCCGCCTGCTGCAACTCCGCCCGGGCATCACCGGACCGGCCAGCATCAAATACCGCAACGAAGAGCAACTCCTCGCCCAGCAGGCCGACCCGAAGGCCTACAACGACACCGTCATCTGGCCCGACAAGGTCAGAATCAACCTCGATTATCTGGAGCATTGGAGTTTTGGGGGTGACATCAAATTGATTTTCAAGACGCTATTCCATTGATTTTCAACCGACACCAAAGGGGTCAAACTTGAGTAACCATAGGTCGCGACCTACGGCAGCACCCCGATAGGCTCACAATGTACAACCCCCAAAGGGGCGAAAGCCAAGAAGCGGCCAACCAAGCCAATGCGCCTTGCGTATGGCTATGCCATACAAAAAAACCAGATAAAATCGGGGAGAAATTATCTGGCAAAAAATTAATAACATGAAACATAAAAATTGCGCCCCCTTCAGGACTTGAACCTGAGACCCCCTGATTAACAGTCAGATGCTCTAACCAACTGAGCTAAGGAGGCTGCACTTTGTCACAGAACTTGTCTGATTTACCTACGCTAAATCTTTCGATTTGCGGCTGCAAAGATACGGCTTTTTCCGAAACTGACAATCTTTTTCCGAAAAAATTTGTCAAAATTATTGTATTAACTTGATAATCAAGTAAAAAAATCAACAATAGGATAAGGATTCCCGCTCAGCGGGAATGGAATCTAATTATTTACTACCTTTGCACAGTCTTTGTTAATCCTGAATCTTAACCATTAATCTTTGAATTCCCTATGAAACGAATCCTTGGAATCGGAAGCGCCTTGGTCGATATCCTAACGCAAATCCCCGACGAAAACCTCCTCAACGAACTCAACCTCCCCAAAGGAAGCATGACCTATGTCGATGCCCAAACCTCCGTCAAAATAGGGGAAAAGCTAGCCCACATCGGCAGTCAAATGGCCTCGGGAGGATCGGCCGCCAATACCATGAGCGGATTGTCGAAACTCGGCATTGAGACCGGCTTCCTCAGCAAAGTCGGAAACGACGAGGTTGGACGATTTTTCGAGAAACAGATGAGCGAAAGCCACGTGAAGCCCCTGCTGCTGAAGAGTGACACGCCTTCAGGCCGCGTGCAGGCTCTTGTCACGCCCGATGGCGAGCGCACCTTCGCCACCTGCCTCGGAGCCGCTGCCGAAATGCGCCCCGACGACATCTTTCCCGAACTTTTCGATGGCTGGGACTTTTTCTATGTGGAAGGCTACTTGGTGGCCAATCCCAAAATGCTGAAGAAAGCCATCAGCACAGCCAAGGCGCAAGGGTTGGCCATCGCCATCGACTTGGCCAGCTACAACGTCGTCGAGGAAAGCCGCGACTTCCTGATGGAGCTTATCGATGAATACATCGACATCGTTTTTGCCAACGAACAGGAAGCCAGGGCCTTGACAAGTATGGAACCCGAAGCCGCCTTGCACTTCCTCGCCGAGCGTTGCCGAATCGCCGTGGTGAAAGTGGGGGCCAAGGGAGCTTTCGTCCAACGTAGCGAGGAAGCCGTCTGCGTGCCGCCATTGAAAGCCGATGTGGTCGATACCACAGGCGCAGGCGACATGTGGGCAGCCGGTTTCCTCGCCGGACTTGTCAAGGGCAAGCCGTTGCAGAAATGCGGCATGATGGGTGCAATCGTGGCCAAAAACATCATCGAGGTGATTGGAGCCAAGATGGACGACGTGCGTTGGCAGAAAATCTACGACACAATGGCAAAATTATAATTAATTAGGTGGAGCAAACGCTTTTTTTCGTACCTTTGCGCCCACTTATATTTTTCGCGAAAATTAAATATTTAATAATTAGCTAATTAGATAAAATGAAGGAATTCCAGACAAAAGACATCCGCAACGTTGCCCTCATCGGCGCAGCAAAGTCGGGTAAGACCACCCTTGCCGAGAACATGCTCTTCGAAGGCAAGCTCATCAACAGAAAAGGTAGCACCGATGAGAAAAACACCGTGTCAGACTACCGCCAAATCGAAATGGAGCGCCAGATTTCGGTGAATGCCTCCATGATGTACACGCTCTACAACGACAAGAAAATCAACATCTTGGACACTCCTGGTTTCAGCGACTTCTCAGGCGACATCGTCAGTTGCCTCTATGCAGCCGACATGGCCGTCTGCACCATCAACGCGCAGTCGGGCGTGGAAGCCACCACCGAGAACGCCTGGCGCCATGCCGCCAACACGAATAAGCCAGTCGTGTTCTTCATGAACCAACTCGACCACTCGAACGCCAACTTCGACAACACCATCAACCAAATGAAGGAATACTTTGGCGACAAGGTGACGCCCATCCAATACCCCGTCAATGCCGGTGAGGACTTCAACGCCGTCATCGACTTGATCATGATGAAGATGCTCGTCTTCAAGAACGGCAACGGCGCCCCCGAAATCCAGGACATCCCCGCAGCCGAGATGGCCAAAGCCGAGGAGCTTCACAACAACCTCATCGAACACGCCGCCGAAGGCGAAGAAGCCCTGATGGAGAAGTTCTTCGAAGAGATGACCCTGAGCGAAGAGGACATGGAACGCGGCATTCACTTGGGCATCGTCAACCGTGAGATGTTCCCCGTGCTTTGCGGTGCTGCCAAACGCGGCGTGGGCGTGACCCGCTTGATGGACTTCCTCGTCAACGCCTGCCCGTCGCCCGCCGACATGCCGGCCATCAAAGCCAAGAACGGACAGGAGTTCCACAACAGCAACGACGACCCGACCGCCCTGTTCATCTTCAAGGTGACCACCGAGCAGAACCTCGGCGACGTGGCCTGGATGCGCGTCTATGGCGGCTCCGTCGTCAAGAGCCAAGACCTCATCAACCCGCGCACGGGCAACAAGGAACGCTTGTCACAGCTACTCGTCTTCAAGGGCAAAAACCGCGAGGAAGTCGAGAAGGCCAACGCCGGCGACATCATCTGCACCATCAAGCTGAAGGACGGTCGCATCGGCGACACCTTGGCCGATGCCAAGGCCGCTGAAGCCATCTTCGAGGAGATTCCCTTCCCGACTCCAATCTTCACCATCGCCATCAAGGCCCAAAACTCGCAGGAAGACGAAAAACTCGGCAGCATCCTTAACGACATGCACAAGACCGACCCGACAGTGATCAGCGGCATGTCGCGCGAATTGCGCCAGAACATCCTGCAATGCCAAGGCGAATACCACTTCAACACCCTGAAATGGTACTTCGACAACATCTATAAGATTGCCATCGAGACCATGACTCCCAAGATTCCGTATCGCGAGACCATCACCAAGAGCGCCAACGCAAGCTACCGCCACAAGAAGCAGTCGGGCGGCAGCGGCCAGTTCGGTGAGGTGCACATGCAACTGGCCCCTTACTTCGAGGGCTACACCGACCCGAGCGAACTGCAGGTGCGCGACAAGCAAGAATACGAACTTCCTTGGGGCGGCAAGCTCATCTTCGCCAACTGCGTCGTCGGCGGCGCCATCGATGCCCGCTTCATGCCCGCCATCCTGAAGGGCGTCAACGAGCGTTTGGAGCAGGGTCCGCTGACGGGTTCGTATGCCCGCGACATCATTGTCTATATCTACGATGGCAAGATGCATCCGGTCGATTCCAACGAAATGGCCTTCAAGATTGCCGGTCGCATGGCCTTCAGCGCCGCCTTTAAGAACGCCGGCCCGAAGATCATGGAACCCATCTACGACCTTGACGTGCGCATGCCTGCTGACCTCATGGGTTCGGTGATGACCGACCTGCAAGGCCGCCGCGCCATCGTCATGGGAATGGACAGCGACCACAACTACCAGACCATCCACGCCAAGGTGCCGTTGGCCGAGATGGATCGCTATTCGACCACCCTCAGCTCGCTGACCTCCGGCCGTGGCACTTTCACGATGAAATACGCTGAATATCAGCAAGTGCCCACCGACGTTCAGAACCGCCTGCTGAAGGAGTACGAAGAGAGCCAGAAAGAAGAAGAGTAATTGTTCTTTTCATCATCATAAGCTTTTTCCCCGCTGCGGATCCCGTGGCGGGGTTTTTATTATTTTTGCAGCACAAAAACCACTTGTCATGGACAACAACTTCACTATCGGAGGTCAGATTGTGGACCTCGTCAATTCAAGGATTATCTCGGGTGTGGTCGTCGTTAGGGATGGCAAAATCAGTCGGATTGAAGAACAGCCCGTGGGCAACACGCGCTTCATCATGCCAGGTTTCGTCGATGCGCATGTACACATCGAAAGCTCGATGCTCGTGCCGTCGGAGTTTGCAAGGTTGGCGACCTGCCACGGCACGGTGGCCACCGTCAGCGACCCGCACGAAATCGCCAACGTGCTTGGTGTTGACGGTGTCAACTACATGATTTCCAACGGCAGGAAGGTGCCGTTCAAGTTCTTCTTCGGTGCGCCAAGCTGCGTTCCGTCCACACCTTTCGAGACGGCTGGCGCCACCCTTGACGCAAAGACCGTGGAAAGCCTGCTCGCCTCGCCCGACATCCATTACCTCTCCGAGATGATGAACTACCCAGGCGTCATCAACGGCGACCCTGAAATCATGGCCAAGATTGCAGCCGCGAAGAAATACGGCAAGCCCATCGACGGACACGCGCCGGCAGTCACGGGCGAAGCCTTGCGGAAGTATGTCGGCATGGGCATCAGCACCGACCATGAGTGCTTCAGAATGGATGGCGCTTTGGAAAAGATTGGCCTCGGCATGAAAATCCTCATCCGCGAAGGCAGCGCGGCCAAGAACTTCAAAGCCTTGATTCCACTGATGGAAACCCATCCCGACAAACTGATGTTCTGCTCCGACGACAAACACCCCGATGAATTGGTGAAAGGCCATATCGAAGAATTGGTGTGTCGTTCCATCGAATTGGGTTACAACGTGTTTGACGTGCTGAAAGCCGCATCGCTGAACGCCGTCCGTCACTACAAGCTCGACGTCGGACTGCTCCAGCCTGGCGACGATGCCGACTTCATCGTGGTGGACGACCTAAGGCATCCCGTGGCACGGCAAACCTATATAAAAGGTGTGTTGGTGGCCGAAAACGGTGTATCAAACATCAAGTACAAGGAAACCTCCAAACCCAACTTTTTCGAACGCCCCTACTTGTATGCTCAAGACCTCTTCGTCTCTGATGAAGGAAGAAGGATCAAGGTGATAGAATGCTTTGATGGTCAGTTGATTACCAAGTGTTTCCCCGCCGAACCCAAGGTAGAGAACGGAGGCATCGTCAGCGATGTGGAGCGCGACATCTTGAAAATGGTGGTCGTCAACCGCTACCAGCCCTATACGCCTGTTGTGGCTTTCATCAAAGGCTTCGGCTTGAAACGAGGTGCGCTGGCTTCGAGCGTGGCCCACGACAGCCATAACCTTGTGGCCGTGGGCGTTACGGACAACGACATCCTTCATGCCATCAACTTGCTCATCGAGCACAAGGGCGGCGTGACAGCCTATTGCAACACCGAAATGATGGCCGTGCCGTTGCCCGTGGCCGGACTGATGAGCAACGAGGACGGCTACGAAGTGGCCGCCGCCTACGAAAATGTCGATGCCTTGGCAAAACGCTTGGGTTCAACTCTTTATGCACCATTTATGACCTTGTCTTTCATGTCGCTGCTGGTCATCCCAGAGTTGAAGATCAGCGACCGAGGGCTGTTTGACGGGGTGCGGTTTGGATTTACGGAGTTATATGTATAACACTTTCCATGGAAAGGCGACGCTGTGCCAAAACCGAGGATATGATTGATGTGCTGGCGCGGAACGAACCGCATAAGGTGTCATAGCTCCCAAGCATCCTCAAGGTCAATGTCCCAGCCGGCTTTCAGGTCAAGCGGGGTCTCGTATTCGAGGATGGTTTCGGGCAAGGTGCGCCAATGGTAGTTGCCCGTGCTCCACTTGCCGTTGCCATCGGCATCAAGGATGGCACGGAGTTTGTATTTGGCGGGCATGAGATGCTCGAACATCACCTCGCGTTTTTTTGTAATCACTTGTTGCTGAACAACTTTAGAACTCTCATCGGTAAGTTGCACCACGACCTGTTTCATGCCCTTTGGTGGACTGACGGTGATGTAGATGTTGCCATATTCATCGTCTTTCAGGCGGTGGAAGTCAACCTTGATGGGACCGTTGGTCCGCCCTCGTATGCCGAAAAACACCGAGTCGGGGATGTCGATATGATAGTTGGCCCCGTCCTCAATCCCTGCTTTGAGGCGGTATCGCAGGCCGTATTCGTCGGCAGGTTCGAAGTCAAGCCTGTCGAAAATGGAAACGGTATCGCGCTTGAAGAGGGCCGAGTCGCTCATCTCGTAGCGGACTATCGGCTCGGAGAACTTGAATATCAAGCTGTCGCCTTGAATCAAGCCGCCTTGCCCGATGATGTTGTTGCTCACTTTCAATTTCTCGGGCTGCTGCCCCCGGCGTTGGCCTTGTTCCTTGAATTTCAAGCTGTAGCGCGATGAGTCGCTGATAATCGTGTCGAGCTTGATACATACCCAAAGGCTGTCCTTGACCTTGGGTGTGAAGTACCACCACACCGTGTCGAAATCGGCCGAGGGCATCGTCACGAGGTTGAAGGTGTCGGGCAGCATCTCGGGGGTCATGATGACTGCGTCCTTGGCCGGATGGCGGAACACGAAGCGCAGCAAACCATCCTCGACGAGCTTCTTTTCCAACAGCACCTGCGTGGAGTCCACTTCGGTGAACATATACAAGGTGAGGTTGAGCGCGTTTTGGTCGAAAACACGCTGAGGGACAATAACTTGCGGCAAATCAAGCAATGAATCCTTTGGCAGGGCTGTGAGGCTGTCTGCGGGCATGACGACAAGGGAATCCGTAGCCGAAACGAGGCTGTCAAGAGCCAAGGAATCCACAGGCTGCGCGGGTGGCGGCGACCAAGGATAGGAGGATGGAACGAGGGTGTCCAAAAACGCCACTTCCTCGTTGGGCAGGTCGAAATAGAGATTGGAGTTCACGTCTTTGAGGGCAAAAACAAGGTATTTCTTGTCGGCCAGGCCCGAGAAGCGGAAACGGCCTTCCTTGTCGGTCTTGGTGATGTAGTTGGGTGCGACGGTCATGGGTAGCGAGTCAAGGCTGTCGCAGTCGGCGGAATACAAGGAAACATAGGTGTTTTCGACGGGTTTCTTGTCCTCCGCATAAAGCACCTTGCCCGCAATGGAGAGCGTGTCCACCCACTGCCCTGTGGAGAAAGTGTAAACATAGTCCTTGAACAGGTTGCCCTCGTGCAGGTCCTTGATGGACTCGCCGAAATCGATGGTGTAGGTCGTGTTGGGCTGTAGTGATTCCTTAAACTTGATAACCAGCGTCTTATTGTGTAGCTTGATGTCGGGCTTGGTGGCCAAAGGCGGCGAGATGAGCACGTTCTGGTTGGCGTTTTCGAGGGTGATGTATTCATCGAAGGTGATTTCTATCCTTCGTCCGCCGAAGTCGGTGCTGCGGTTTTCGGGTACGGCTTCGACCACCACTGGCGGCCTTTCGTCTTTAGGCCCGCCCGTGGGAGCCACGGCATTGGCGCAACGTTGCAGCAGCAAGGCCGCAAGCACCATGCCGACAAAAAAAGCACCATGATTTTTTCTGCCAATCATGGTGCAAAAGTAGGAATTTTTTGAATGCGGAGTGCTTATTCTTTCACCACCAGTTTCCTAAAGACGGTTCCATTGCCTTCCACGGTGATTCTCAGCGTGTAAACGCCAGCCATCGTCGGGGCGGTGATTCCCTGTAGAGACGCACGTCCGTACGTCTCCACCACCATGCCAAGGGCATTGACGATTTCCACCTGAACCTCGCCGATTCCTTCAGCCGAAAGGCTGAGGCTGACGGCTTGGCCTCTCTTCACAGGATTCGGGAAGACTTGCAGGTTGCCAGCCCATTCGTCCACGCCCGTCGTGCTGCGGAAACTGACGATGTAAGGCTCGGCGAAGCTGCCCACGACGGCATTCGTTTCGTATTGCAGGGACGCAAAATTTTGCGTCTCTACGGCACCCGTCTCGGTGTCATAGAGGCCGAAATACAGTTCGGCATCCTCGTCTCCCGCCACGGTCAGGAAGGCCATGTAGCGGTTGAGAGGTTCAACGTAGAGCAGCCTCGCGCTGCCGCGGCACTCTCCGTTGGCGAAGGTAGCCAGCTCGTAGCGCTCGCTGGCAAGTTCCTCGCCGTCAAGCTCAATGACGGCCATCACGCTCATGTTGTCGGGATAGGCGTTCAAGTTGGGTTGCCAATGGTTATTGTCTGTCGTTTGGTTGGCCATGAGGTCGGTCCTTGTCCCATTGCCGGAATAGACGAGCGTGACCGTGCTGGCGTTGTTCGACTTGTACATCAGGCCCATGCCGGGCTGCAAGGTGTTGAGCGAGCCGTACCAACCGAAGCCTTCCAGATACGAGGCGTAGCCGTCGTTCTGCGACTTCAGCATGTCGCCGTTCTGAGGCGTGATGCCCGACAAGGCCTCGGCAATGCCAATGCTCACAGTCGAGGGATAGCCAATCCAGTTCCAGCCGGTGACCAGCGTGATGGGATGGTCGGCGGGACGGACGGCTGGCCCCGTCAGCTCCAGCGTGCAGCCTGCGGCAGCCCTCACCTGGTACATCGACTCGTTGTTGACACCCGACAGCGAACCGTACCAGCCGAAGCCCGCCAAATAGGAGGCGTAGCCGTCGTTCTGCGACTTGATCATCAGGCCGTTGGTGCCGAGACCGTCTTCAAGGCTTTGGAGGCTGTTGCCGTCAAGCTCGATGCAGCCGCTCCACCAGTTCCAGCCTGCGCTGAGGGTCACTGTCTGGGTAATGGCGGTAAGCTCGAAGTTCGCCACGAAAGTTGAAGCTTCCGTCACGGTGAAGGTGTAGGTGGCCTCAGTCGAGACCTCCTCACCATCCTTCGTCCAATTAATAAAGGTATAGCCCGTGTTAGCCGTGGCGGTCAAGATGGCTGTCTCTCCGTGGAGGTAAGTGCCTGCGCCATCCACCGTGCCGCCCGCTTCGGGATTGGCGGTCGCAGTGATGGCGTATGAGCTCAAAAAGTCAAACACGTAGGGAACCATTAAGGTGCCAAAGGCTCCGTTCTCGCTGAAAACCATTGTGTTGGGGCAAGTCAGGTCAAGCGCCTCGCCGAGGTCGTGGTCATAGATGCGGAAACTGAGCGTGTCGCCATTCTCGCCGTAAAGGTCGAGAAACAGCAGGTAGCGGTCCAGTTCGGGAACGTAGATCGGCATTTCGCGCCCTCGGCACTCCTCGCCGCAAAACGCGCCGACCTCCAGGCTGGCCGTCGTCTGCTCAACGCCGTCAAGCGCAACGACACCCGCCACCGTCATCGAGTAAGCCCACTGGTGCGGGTTCACTTCCCAATGGTATGCACTCGCTTGGATGGCGAAGGCCAGCAACATCGTGATTAAGGTAATTCTCTTCATTGCTCTTGTCTGTTTTGGTGTTTTTGCAATGATTCACAAGCCCTTGCCGGCTGAGGGAACGAGGGCAATCCCCGTTCCCCTTGCCGACAAACGCTTTTCCAATTATCTGACAACCAGCTTCTTGAAGCAGATTCCATTGTCTTCCGAACTGATGCGCAGCATATAGACACCAGCCGTCTCGGGAACCTTGATCGTGACGGACGATGCCGACATGGTCTCCGACGAGAGTACTGCACCCAGAGCATTGACCACCTCAACAGTGACCTTGCCCATGTTGTCGGCGGGCAGGTTGATGCTGACGGTTTGTCCGCTGGCCACGGGGTTAGGATACATGCTGATGCGGCTGCCAAACTCGTCCACGCCCGTAGTGCCACGGAAACTGACGACGTAAGGCTCGGTGAGGCTGCCGACGATGGCATTGGTTTCGTATTGGAGAGACGCAAGGCATTGCCTCTCTACAGTGCCGGTTTCGGCGTTGTAGAGGCCGAAATGCAGTTCGGTGGCTTCGTCGCCGGCCACGGTCAGGAAGGCCAGGTAACGGTTCAGCGGTTCGATGTAGAGCAGTCTCGCGCTGCCGCGCACCTCGCCGTTGGCGAAGGCGGCTATCTCGTAGTTCTCGCCCTGGAGCTCCTCGCCGTCAAGCTCGACGACGGCCACGATGTTCATGTTGTGAGGATAGGCTTTGGCGTTGGTGGCCCAATAGTTGGCTTGAATCGTGATATTTTCGTCCGTTCCCTCCTGACGCGTGGCGGTGGGATAGGTAAAGGTGACGCTTTGGCCGTTGTTCGACTTGTACATCAGGCCCATGCCGGGCATGAGGGTGCGCAGCGAGCCAATCCAGCCCAAGCCGGTGTAATACATCGCGAAGCCCTCTTGTGCCTTCAGCAGGTCGTCGTCGGAGGCTTCGAAGCCGTCCAGAGCCGTGCTGAGGTTCATCGCCGTGGCGGTAGGATAGCCCATCCAGTTCCAGCCATTGCTGAGCGTGACGGGGTGGTCGGCGGGGTTGGCGAAAGCGGCCTCAAGGCTCACTTCGCAGTCCTCGGCCACTTTAACGAGATAGGTGCTCTCGTTGTTGATGGCCGTGAGCGAGCCGTACCAGCCCGTGCCTTCAAGGTAGGAGCTGTAGCCGTCGCTTTGCGACTTCACCATCTCGCCATTGGTGCCGAGGCTTTCCTCCAGCATTCCGAGGCCGTCGATGCCTTCAAGCTCGACGTAGGCGCTCCACCAGTTCCATCCGGCGGCGAGTTGCGTCTGCTGCATGTCCACGAAGTTGAACGGATGGGGATTGGTCAAGGTGCCGATAACATCGTTTGCTACGAAGGTTAGGTGGGTGGTGCAGCCCTTGGCGCTTTCCATGCCGACCTCGTGGTCGTAGAGGCGGAAGCTGAACTCGTCGCCGTCCTCGCCGTAGAGGGTGAGGAACACGAGGTAGCGGTCCACTTGCGGATAGTAGGCCAGCAGCTGGCGGCCACGGCACTCGTCGCCGACAAAGGCGCCGATTTCGAGGGCGTCAGTAGCTTGCTCCACGCCGTCGATTTGAATGACGCCCACGGCGGTCATGCTTTGCTCAAACTGGTGGATGTCCACATTATAATGGCAGGTGTACTGCGAGGGCGAGTAGTCCTCGGTGATGTTGAAGAACTCCTCCCAATACGGTGCGCTGCGATAAGCCTCTCCCGAGCCGTAAGGCACGCTGACAGGGATGCTACGCGACACGGTGGCGAAGGTGCTGGCACCGATGGTAGGCGGCACCACAGCGGCTGAGCTGATGTCTTCCACCGTCGAGCAACGCTTGAAGGCGTAGTTGGGTATGCTCTGCACGTTCTCACCTATATTAATATGGGCGAGCGAGGCGCAGTCGTAGAAGGCCGGCTGGCCGGCGTTGCCCACCTCCGCGCAGTTGATGGCGTTGTAGTTGACGGTGGTGATTTCGTCGCAGCCGTAGAAGGCGTAGCCACCTACCGACTCCAGCGATTCGGGCAGCGTGATTGCGCCGCGCAATGCGCTGCAACCACGGAACGCCTCGGCACCAATCGTGGTCAGGGTCTCCGGGAAGGTGATGGAAGTGAGGCCTGTGCAGCCACTGAAGGCATTTCCTCCAATATAGGTCAGTCCCGTGAAGTATTGCAACTCGTCAAACGTGGTGATTTCCGTGGATTGGAAGGCATTCCCCAAGTCTGTCACGGCAGCGGCTTCGTCGTAGGTGATTTCAAAGTCGCCGTCGGTGTCCCAATTGGCGACGCAGATGTCCTTCACATTCAGGTCGGCAAAGACGATGATGTCGTCCTCGTGCGCCGTGAACACGGCCACCAAGTCCCTCGGCCCGTTCACCGTGAAGCTGTAGGTAGGCTCCGCCGATACCTCATAGCCGTCTCCCATCCAATTCACCCAATGCACGAAGCGGTGGCCTTCGTTGGGCGTGGCCGTCAGGGTGACGGTGTCGTAGAGGTAATACTCGCCCGCACCGCTCACTGTGCCTCGTTCGTCGAAGTTGGGCGTAGCTGTGATGCTGAGCGGCGTAAGGACAAAGTGGGCCACAAGCTCGCGATCGCCTGTAACGGTGAAGACATACGGGTTGTCGGTCGAGACCACCTCGCCGTTCTCCGTCCAGTTCTCGAAGGCGTAGCCGGTATACGCCACCGCCCACAGGTAGCATTCCTCTCCCAACTGGACAGATCCTGCTACCCAGGCATAGCCCCCTTCGGCTGGTTCGGTGTTGAGGGTTATATCGAAGACAATCCGCTCGAAGTTGGCCACATAATGCGCCGATTCCGTGACGGTGAACTCATACCATTGATCTTCCGACACCACCTCGCCGTCTTTCGTCCAGTTGATGAAACGATAGCCCATTTCATACCATTCCCAATCTATAATTGCTTCAATTGCAAAATAACTGCCATATACTCCGCTGATAGCCGAACCTTCCCAAGAATCCCAATAATAACCGTTATCAGGGGAATCAACATAGAAGTACGAAGTAGCTCCTTCTGGGTTCGCCGAGGCGGTGATTTCATAAACATTCAGCTCGAAGTTGGCCACATAGTCGGCATCTTCTGTCACAGTGAAAGAGTAGGTTTCAGCAGTGGAGACCACTTCGTCATCAAGCACCCAACTGGCAAAGTGATAACCCTCGTTGGCCGTTGCGGTAAGGGTGCAAGTCTCACCCACCGTATAACTCCCTGTTCCTGTGACGGTACCAGCATCTTCACCGGGATAAACCGTGCAAGTGATATCCACTATGCTGCTAAATTCAAACTCATACGCATCATCAGAAGGAAGACCGACGATGCCATTCACCTCAAAGGACAAAGTTTCATTCATCGTAAATTCCGCATCGTTCTCATAGTCATACAGTTTGAAGGTCACTTCGTCACCGTTATTGTCATTGCCACCTGCAATAGTCAAGAACACCACATATTGGTCCAAGGCATCAACATAGATGGGCTTGACGCTGCCACGGCATTCGTCGCCGACGAACGCGCCCACCTCGTACTGGTCGGATTGGAGTTCCATGCCGTCCAAGGTCATAATGCCCACAACGTTCATATTGTATTCATAGGCGTGGTAGTTCGGCACCCAGTGGTTGTTCTCTGCCGTGATGTTCGGGTCTCCCCCTCCTTCACCTTCTGCATAGACCATTGTAATGCTTTGGCCACTGTTCGACTTGTACATCAGTCCCATGCCTGGCTCAAGCGTATTCAAGGTGCCAAGCCACATTCCAGCATTGTAAACAGCAAAGCACTCCTGCCCTTTGATGACATCACCATTTGAAGGCGTGAAATTTGACAAAGCATCTACGGTGCTCATTTCGTAAGCCGAAGGATAGCCAATCCAGTTCCAGTTCGGGTTGATGGTGATGGGGTGGTTGGATGGCATGGCTTGATTGCCCGCCATCTCAAACGTGCAGGCATTGTTGGCGTTGATGAGGTAGCACGACTCGTTGTTGATGCTGTTCAGGCCGCCTATCCACATACCACTGAAATAGTTGACAAACGAGGTGCTCGACTTGATTTGCTGTGCGTTGTCGCCAAGGCCGGTCTTCAGTTGGTCGAACAAATCATCAGCCTCGACATAGGTGCTCCACCAGTTCCAGCCCTGGGTGAAGTCTGTAGTTTGGGTAATAATTGACTCCTCAAACTGCGCCACCAAATCGCAATTCTCAGTGACCGTGAAGGTGTAAACCAGCTCGGTGGAGACCACCGTGCCGTTTTTCGTCCAGTTGACGAAGTGGAAGCCTGTGTCTGGTGTGGCAACTAAGGTGCATAGTTGTCCGTAAGTGTAACTTCCTGTGCCAGTAACAGTGCCGCCTGAAGAGGGACTGGCAATAGCCGTGATGAAATAAATGTTGGCGGAAAAGACAGCCACGAAAACGGCATCCTCAGTTACGGTGAAGGTGTACGGATTTTCTACATCAATAAAGTTGCCATCCGCATCGGCCCAATATAGGAATTCATAACCAGCGTTGGCAGCTGTGGCAGTGAGGGTGCAGGTCGATCCAATGGCATATGAACCTGCGCCAGTGACAGTGCCACCTTCATAAGGATCCGCCCAGCAAGTGATATCCACTATGCTGCTGAAGCCAAACTCATACGCATCATCAGAAGGAAGACCGACGACGCCATTCACCTCAAACGACAAGCTTTCGTTCATCGTAAATTCCGCATCGTTCTCATAGTCATACAGCTTGAAAATCACTTCGTTACCGTTATTGTCATAGCCACCTGCGATAGTCAGGAAGACCACATACTGGTCCAAAGCCTCAACGTACATCGGCCTGGCGCTTCCACGGCATTCGCCATCCACGAAAGCACCCACCTCGTATTGGTCGGATTGGAGTTCTTCGCTGTTCAAGTTCACCACGCCCGTGACAATCATGTTGCTTTCATAAAGGTGCATGTTCGGCACCCAGTGGTTCGTGGCGGCGGTGATGTTTTCCCCACCCGACGACGGTTCATTAAGAGTGGGATAGGCAAACGTAATACTATTGGCACTGTTCGACTTGTACAACAAGCCCATGCCAGGCTCAATCGTCTTAAGCGTTCCCATCCAGCCGTAGCCAGTGTAGTAGAAGGCAAAACACTCCTGTGCCTTAATCATGTCATTGTTTGAAGGCGTGAAATTCGAGAATGCCTCGTCGACGCTCATCGCGTAAGGCGATGGGAAGCCTATCCAGTTCCAGCCTGGAGTCAGCGAAATTGGATGGTCTTCCGGGTTGGCGGCAGTGCCCGTCATCTCTACGGTGCAGGCCGCGTTGGTGCGAATTTGGTAGGTGCTTTCGTTGTTGATGCTGGTATGCGAGCCATACCAACCGAAACCCGACAAATACGACGCATAGCCGTTGCTCATCGACTTAATCATCTGGCCATTAGTGCCAAGACCCTCTTGGAGCATGGCAAAGCCATTGTTGCCCATCTCTATGTATGACGACCACCAGTTCCAGCCTTGGACGAATTGGGTGGTTTGGGTGGTTTCATCTACGAAATCGAACACATAAGGACTACCGGGGTCTCCAATCGTCCCATCGACTACAAAAGTCATATTGGAGCAGGTCACGTTAACTTCTTCCCCAAGGGCATGATCGTAAAGGCGGAAGGTGAGTTGGTCGCCGTTGTCGCCCCCGATGGTCATGAACACGTAGTAGTGGTTAAGCATTGCAAAGAACACATCGTTGGCTCTTTCGCGTCCACGGCACTCGTCGCCGCAGAAAGCACCGATTTCCAAATCCGTAGAGAATTGCTCTACGCCTTCGATTTGGACAACGCCCGTAATGGACATCATGGTTGCATAAGCACTGGGATCCCAATCATAATGGTATTCCTGCGCGAGTGATTGGCCCAATCCTGCCATCAGCAGCAGGACGAGCAAGGCGGCTCGCTTCAGCCTTTTCCGAAGTAAAATCTTCTTGTTCATAGGTTTAGGTATTTAAAAGTTTGTGTTTTCGCTCTTTTTTATCCTCATCCCCTTGGCGGGCAACAAAAAAACATAGGCTCACTTTGTCTTTCTCTAGTCGGTTTTAGAGGGCCTTCCACAGCCTAAACACTACAACTATTTCAGTGAAACCTATGTGCAAAAACACATAGGCATCGGCTTATCGCCTGTAGTGTTTCAAATATGTGGAAGTTCTCTAAAACACAAGCCTTTAAGCAAACGCTATATCTTCAATTGTTTCGGAGTCGGGAGGGTTATGTCATACGCGGTTTGTTTAGTGATGATTTGGGTTGAATTATCGGGTGCAAATATAGGGTATTTTTCTTTGGAGCGAGAAGAAAACAAAGTTTTTTCGTCAAAATGCTTGCGGGATGGGAAAACAATGAAGTCAGCGGTTCGCATCCGTCATTGCGCCTGTTGCGCTGTTGTCATAGTTGTTTTTTGTTTGATTAGACTTTGGGTGGTTTATTTCGGGGCAAATTTAGGGAAAAAACCATAAGTTTTAGCAAGCTTGGTGAAAATTTGTAATTTTGCAGTCGTCCAAATCCCTACAATATGAAAAAACTCCTCCTTTTCCTGCTGCTGCTCCCTTTGTCGCTCCTCGCGCAAGTGACGGACGACTTCGCCGACGGCGACTTCACCCAAAACCCCACTTGGTCGGGAACGGTTGGCAAGTTTATCATAAACAGCAACTTACAGCTTCAACTCAACACCGAGGAAGCGGGCACGGCCTATCTTTCGGTGCCTTTCGCGGAGTTTGAGTCGATGGAATGGCAGTTCTGGATTCGCGAGGCCTTCAGCCCCTCGGGAAACAACTTCACGGATGTTTGGCTCTGCGCCGACAATGCCGATTTGTCGCAAGCTGTGCAAGGCTATTTCCTGCGCTTCGGCGAAGGCGGCAGCAGCGACGCCATCGAGCTGTTCCGCAAGGGTGCCGACGGCCAGCAAAGCGTTCTTCGCGGCGCTGAGGGAGCCATCGCGTCATCGTTTGCAGTGGCCGTCAAGGTGAACTGCGACCGCGAGGGCAACTGGAAACTTCAGACTTGCCATGACAATTCCGGTATTTATGTCATTGAGGCACAAGGTGTTGACGACACCTACGGTAGAGGTGGTTTCTTTGGCCTTCATTCCTCTTTCACGGCCAGCAATGCCAAGAAAGTGTATTTCGATGATGTCTATGTCGGGCCGCGCATCGTCGACCACGACCCACCCCAACTTCTGTCTTGCGAGGTGCTCGACCTGACCCATCTGCAATTGTCGTTCGATGAGGCTCTTGATGAGACGACAGCACTTAATCCCACCAACTATTTCATCGACAACGGTTTGGGCCAGCCTGCTTTAGTCGATTTTGGCGATAATCTGGTCATCGTGGTGCTGGAATTGGAGCGCGAAATCGGCAACGGCGTGAACTATACTTTGACCGTCAGCAACATCAAAGACCTATGGAACAACGCGATGGAGCCAACAACAATGGCATTCTCGGTCTATGAAGCCTTGGAATACGACGTGGTCATCAACGAAATCATGGCCGACCCGACACCTGTTGTTGGCTTGCCCGAATGGGAATACGTGGAACTTTACAACACCACCGAGTTCGGCATCGACCTGAAAGACTGGCAGATACAAATCGGCTCTAACGACAACACCTTCGGCAGCCACGTTCTTCCGCCGCACGGCTATCTTATTCTGTGTCATCGCGATGCGGTTCAAGAACTGAAAGATTACGGCGACTGCATCGGCTTCAGCAGCTTCTCGGTGGGCAACACTTCCTCGGCCATGTACCTCTACAGCAAGGAAGGCCGCCTGATCTCGCGCGTGAACTTCAGCAACACTTGGTATCACGACCCCGACAAAAAAGACGGCGGTTGGTCGGTGGAGCAAACCGACCCACAGAACCCCTGCGCCGGTGCCGCCAACTGGACCGCCTCAATGGATGCCTCGGGCGGCACGCCAGGTCGGCTCAACTCAGTGAACGGCGAGAACAACACCGCACCCATGGTGGAACGTATCAGCATGTTTTCCAACTACATCGTGCAGCTTTGGTTCGACCAGCAGATGAACCCCGCGAGCCTGACGGAGCCGCAACGCTACCTTGTTGACGAGTTGGGCAGCCATCCGCAAGAGGCCAACATCAACCCCATGGATGCCACCTTCGTGGAGCTGGTGTTCGACCATAGCTTTGAGGAAGGGGTTGTTTACACCTTGATGATCAACAGTGTGGAAAATTGCATTGGTACGCCCATCAGTGCCGATAGCCGCGTGCATTTCGGCATCCCGAACGAGATTGCGGCAGGCGAAATCCTCATCAACGAAATCCTTTTCGACCCGATTTCGCCAGGCGTGGACTATGTGGAACTCTACAACCCGACAGACAAGACCTTCAACCTCAGCACTTTGATGCTCGGTGTCGTCAGGGAGAGCTTCCCCAATCCCGCCGATACGACCCTGAAAGAAGTTTCAGCAGACAGCCGACTTTTCCTGCCCCAGACTTATGTCCTTCTTTCCGCCGACAGCGAAATCGTAGGGCAGCAATACGACTGCCCGACAGACAATTACGTTCAGATGGCCTCGTTTCCGAGCTATGCCAACGCAGGCGGAACGGCCATTTTGATGGGCAAGGACGGCACAACCATCGACCAGATGTGTTTCTCCGAGAAGATGCACTATCCGCTGCTCAAAGTCACCAAAGGCGTTTCGTTGGAGCGAGTCAGCTTCGGGCAGCCTTCGATGGCGACCGACAACTGGCATTCCGCCGCCGAGCGAGTGCATTTCGGCACGCCAGGGCAACCCAACTCGATGATGCAAAACGCCGAGCCTTCCGCCGACGAAATCAGTATCAGCCCTGACGTGTTCTCGCCCGACGGAGACGGCTACGACGACGCCTGCTTCATCAATTATCATTTTGACGAGGCGGGCTACACGATGAACACCTATATCTTCAACGTGGCTGGGCAGATGGTGCGCCATTTGGTGAAAGGCGAGCTGGTGGGGCAGGAGGGCAGCGCAATTTGGAACGGCTTGGACAACAACGGCAACCGCGTTCCCGTTGGCGTTTACGTCGTCGTCACCGAGATATTCAACTTCGATGGCAAGGTGAAGCAGTTCAAGAATGCAGCGGTCGTCGGGACGAGGTAATTATTTATGGAAATTCGTGGTATATTCGTGGAAATTCGTGTTTTTCAACAGATTGCAAATCCCCCTACTCGGCACCAGCGAATTGCAAATTCGCTGGAACGGCGAGTCTGTGAAAATCCGCGAAATCCGTTTTCGATAAAAATCAAAAATCCATGTTCGACTGCGCCACAAGCTGTTTCGTATCGGGATTGAAAGCCATCAAATTGCCCATGCCTGGCTTGTCGGTGACGAATACGCCATTGTCCAAAGCGACAAAATCATAGGCTTCGTTGTTCTCGATGACCAAAGTCATAAAGCTGTAATCGACGGGGATGTGTCCGTGGACGATTTTCTTGCCGCGCGACTTGCTGAAATCCACCTTGAAATTACGTGTCCACATCATGCTTCGTGTGTCCTCAAAGGGGTTGTCTATCTTGAAGTTCATGCCAGCATGGACGATGATGTATTCCTCCAGCTCGATGTAGGGCAGGCAGGCGTTCATCCAGTCGATGTAGAGCTGCGGAATCTCGCGCGGATGTTTCACGCCGAAGCTTTCCAAGGTGTTTTTGGCTCCCACGGCCTCCCATTCCTTCTGTTCCAAGTGCTTCCCGCCGAAGAGCTTCTTCTTCTGGTCGGCCTCGAAGGCCTTCACGCACATGTCCTCGTGGTTGCCTTTCAGGAAATGCACCTCGTATTCCTCGTTTTGCAGCTGCATGAGATAGTCGATGACACCCTTCCCGTCGGGGCCGCGGTCGATGTAGTCGCCCAAAAAGTAGATTTGGTCATGTTTGGTAATCCTGAGTTGGTTTTCCAACAGCACCTTGAGGGTTTTTGCGCATCCGTGAATGTCGGGGATGATCCAACGTTGTGACATGGTATATATTGGTTTATTGTTAAAACAACTTGTTCAGATTCAGTTCCTTAAATTGCCTCTTAAGCTTTCTCTTGAAACTCCAGCGCACATCCGAGACACAGCGGCGGAGCAGCTCGCAGTAATCGACGAAAAAGACATAGGAGAAATGGAGCAACACGGTGCCGCCCAAGGCCCAAAGCCATGGCAACTTACAGAACATCAGCACCGTGCCGACAATGAAAATGATGGGGAAAAGCACAAACTCAACGCCAAAGCTGACGGTATTGCCAAAGGCGGGATCCTTCAGCCTGCCTCTGATGATCAGGGTGCTGAGCCAAACGGGGAAATTGGCTGCCGCCGAGGCCGCGAAATAGGGAAGTCCGAGCAAAAGCAGCAGGATTTTCCACAAGGAATTGAGCAAAGGGTATTTTTTCGCCGTGGAGGTGACGGAAACCCTCTGACGCACACGCTCTTGGGCAAAACGATTCACGCGCACGAAAAGCCTTTGGGCCTCATCAGGATGTTCTTCCTTGTATCTCAACACGTTCTCCACCGTTTTGCGGTTGCGAAGCATTTTCTGGTACAATCCACCGACACGTTTCTCGTTTTTCATCTTCACGATTTCCCATATGGCATCATAGTCCTCGTCATCAGGAATGTAGGTAAACAGCTTTGAGATCTCAACTCCGAGCATGTCCTTGAGCTTGTTGATGGCGACGGCCTCGTTTTCCTCGTTGGCTTGCTTCAGGAACTCCGTCACGTTGATGGGCTCGCCGAAATTGATCAAGGCGGTGCTCCGGAAACGGAAATAGTCGCCATACTCTATGGCAGTGGGGATGATATAGACCGGACTTTGGTCGCCAAACTGCTTGTTGGCGTCCACGGCGATGTGGAACAAGCCCTTGCCCATGCGCATCAGCGAGTGCTTGGTGCGATGGGTGCCTTCGGGGAAGAGATAAAGGTCAACATGGTCGTGGAGCACGTCAACGGCCTTGTTGAGCGATTCGTCGTTCTGGCGAACGGCAGCCACACCGTTGCGGATGCGGAAAATGGGAAGGATGCGGAAGAAAGTCAGGAGCTTGGCCACAATGGGGTTCTTGAAGATGTCGCCTCGCGCGATGAACACCTTCCTGATGTTGTCCGAAGACAAAAGCACCAAAGCGTCCATCAGTGTGTTGCTGTGGTTCACTCCGAAAATCGTGGCACAGTCATGGGGCAGGTTTTCCTTGCCATGCACCTCAAACCGGCGATAGGCGCGGCGCGTGTGCCAATTCACGTAAGGCAACAACAAGGAATATAGGAGGTCTGAGTCTTGTATTTTCTTGGCCATTTTCAATCGCGAAATGAAGATACAAAAGTACATATTTCTGCAAAAACCAATCCGTTTTTTTCTGCCAAATTGTTTTTTTAGTATTTTTACCGCTTCAAAACCTACCCGAATGGCGAAAAGATTGTCAGTAATCATGGTGTTGTCGTTGCTTGTTCTTGCATCGACGACGTGCAAGAACGACCCTATCCCAAGCGAGGAGCCGGAAATGGAAGCCGACACGCTGAATCGTCTTGAACGGCTGATCGAAAAAGGGGTGCTCGTGGCCGTCACCAATTGTGGAGCCATCAATTACAACGTGTACAATGCCAAGCCGACGGGTTTCGAATATGAGCTGCTTAGCGATTTCTGCGACAATTATCACCTGAAGCTGGAAATGCTGGTGAACGACAATCCGGATTCCTGCTTTGCCCTGCTTGACTCATGCAAGGTTGACGTGGTGGCTACCGGTATCGGCCTCACCAAGGAGATGAAGAAACGCTATCAAATGACCAGCCCCATCCTTTCCGAACGATGGATTCTGGTGCAAAGGATGCCCAAAGGATGGAACGCCATGTCAACGGAAAACGAGGTTGAAAACCAACTGCTTCGCTCGCCTCTCGATTTGGCTGGGAAAACGGTGGCCGTTAGCAAAGGGAGTCAGGCAGTCAGGGTGCTGGGGAACCTCTCCGAGAACATCGGCGACACGGTTTTCATCTTGGAAAACGACTCCCTCAGCAGCATGGAATTGGTGCAAGCGGTCGCATCGGGCCTGATAGACTACGCCGTGGTGGAGGAGTATTTGGCCAAAATGACCTCGTCCGACACCCGAGGGCTTGACATGAACTTGGCGGTCAGCGTCGAGCACCCCATCGGCTGGGCACTCAAGGGAGGGGACACCGACTCCTCGCTGCTGCTCGCCATCAACAGCTGGATTGAAAGCATCGAGCAACGGCATTTGCGCCGTGTGATGAACAAATACGTCAACAAAAGCAAGACACCGGCTTCCAACTCCGAAGGGAAAAAGAACGGCCTCTCTGAGTTCGACAAAGCCATCAAGAAGACGGCCAAGAAAATCGGTTGGGACTGGCAATTGTTGGCCTCGCTCATCTACCAAGAGTCGAAATTCAGGCTCGACTTGGAGAGCGAGAAGGGCGCTTTCGGCCTGATGCAGCTCATGCCCGTCGTCATGGAACGCTATGAAGTCGATTACAACTCGTCGCCCGAAGAGCAGATTGAAGCCGGCGGCAAACTCATCAAGCACCTGGACAACTGCCTCGAAAGCCGTGTGACCGACAGCACCCAACGTGTAAAGTTCGTCTTGGCAGCCTACAATGCCGGTCTTGGCCATGTGTATGACGCTCAACGACTTGCAGAGAAATACGGCATGGCGCCCGATGTCTGGGACGACAACGTGGACTTCTTCATCCTCAACAAGTCGAAGGCTCAGTACTACAACGACACTTGTTGCCGGGCAGGTTATCTACGCGGCTCCGAAACCTATCGTTTTGTGGAGGAAGTCATAGAAAGATATTATCATTACAAAGCCATATTCAACTGAAAACCAGTCTTATGATTAAAAAACCACTTTTGCTTCTGATGTTGTTTGCGATGCTGACGGCTACCAAATCGGCTTGGGCACAGTCGTTCAATGCGGGTCTCATTGCCGGAGCCACCTTCTCGCAGGTGGACGGCGACAGGTATTATGGATTCCACAAGGCGGGGTTGACTGCCGGAGGATACGTCAACCTGCCCGTCTCTAATCATTTTGCCGCACAAATGGAACTGAAATACACGCAAATGGGTGCCCATTCCTCCGTTAAGGAAGTGGTCGAGTATGGCTACCATGAATATGACCTTCGCCTGCATTATGCCGAGATCCCTCTGATGCTGAACTATGATTTGGGATACTTCAACATCAATGGCAAGTCGTTGGATTTCCTGACCCTGGAGGCGGGTCTCAGTTTGGATTTCCTGTTGAAACACCGTGGGGAAATAGATTCTTCCAATGCGCTGTGGAAGCTGAATTTCTTTTCTGTCACGGGCAATTTCGGGCTGCATTTCGCTTTCACCGACCATTGGGGGCTGGGCGCTCGCATGATGTATTCCCTCACGCCCATGCAGACCAACCCGACGCCGCAGTATTGGCTCGACCATTCCTACAACAAGGTGATTCAGTTCACGCTGACCTACAACATCAACTCTCCTTTGAGATAAACCCGATGTTTCGTTTCAGGCCCTCAAATCCTGCGCGTTGCACGGCCGAATGCTTGAAAAGTGCCTCAAAACCAGCCTGATCCAAGTTTTTCCAATCGGTTTTCGTCATGCTCAGGAGCTTTAAGGAAGGCTGGAATTCCGGCTCGCAGTTAGGCAGCGAAAATCGGTTGTAGGGACAAACGTCTTGGCAGATGTCGCAGCCATAAATCCAATTCCTGAACGTTTTTTGGTCAAGTCCGTCAAGAGAGCCGCGGTATTCGATGGTCAAGTAAGAAATGCATTTGCGCGCATCGATGCGGAAGGAAGCCTCCAAAGCCCCTGTGGGACAAGCGTCTATGCACCGCGTGCAGCGTCCGCAGCGGTTGGTCAGCTCTTGGCCGGTTTCGGTCAAGTCCAAGGGCAAAAACAGGTGTCCAATGAAGAAAAACGAGCCTTTTTTGGGGTGAATCAAAGCGGTGTTTTTGCCAATGAATCCAAGTCCGCAACGCACGGCCCAAGCGCGATCGAGCACGGGTGCCGAATCCACAAAAACGCGACTGCCTTCGAGCTTTCCCGTTTGGGCTTCAACACGCTCCAGAAGACGGCGCATCTTCCGCTTCAAGACATCGTGATAGTCGGAGCCATAGGCATATTTCGCGATTTTGAAGTTGTCGTCTTCATTCAGCTTTTGTTTGGGGTAGTAGTTGAAAAGCACCGTGACTATGCTCCGTGTGCCTTCCACCAAGAGGCGCGGGTCGTAGCGTTTCTCCTTGTTGCGGTTAAGGTAGTTCATTTCGCCTTCGTGCTGGTTTTCAAGCCATTGCTCAACGTATGCCGATTCCTTTTCCAAGGCTGTCGCACGGGCGATGCCGCAAGCGTCGAAACCGAGGTTTTCGGCCTCGGTTACAATCCATTGTGACAGGGAAGCCATCAGAACGGCGCAATGGCAATGCCCACTGAGAGCGGGTGGATGACGGGCGCGTTGTGGCCGACTTCAAACACGGGGTTGAGTTGGTAGGCGGCAAAGGCACTCACCCACTTCCACCCTACGCGCAACGTGACCGAATAGTTGTATCGCTCAAGGTTTTTGATGTAGGTGTCTTTGACATGGACAATGTTGCCATTGCCACCCGTAAGGAGTTCTCCTTCGGTGAAGTCGGGGCCGACGTATTTCGTCTTGCCCATGACCAAAATGCCGAGCTTGAAGCCCACGCCAATCTTGAACTGGTCCTTGATGCGAAAGCGCAATTCGAGCGGAATATCGACATAGTTGGCGTTGACCTTGAAGCGCTTGAAGTTTTCCAGATCGCGGCATTGCAGGTATTGCAGCGTGTCGGCATAGGGGTTCAGTATTTGGCTGAAAGAGTAATAGTTATGATGACTCATTCCCGCACCAATGCTCACGGTGTGCTTTGAGCTTTCACCCAAGGGGATGTTGTAGGTGATGTACCAATCCACACCTTGATTGAAAGCACGTGCGTCCCAGAAGTCGCTCTTGTTGAGCTGGAAGTCATGGAAAAGGTCGAAGCCGACGGTCACTTTCTTGTCGGTCTTGTTGGCGATCAGTTGGGCAAACGAGGTCGCCGAAACGATGAGGGCGATGAGGGTAAGGAGGGTTTTCTTCATTGTTATTGTTGAATTTTTTAAGTGTTTAATTGGCACTCCCAACTCCCAACTCGGCAACTATCGAACTGCGTTCGTCGAGCAGGCGGTTGAGGTCGTCGTCGCTGAGGTCGGGGTTGCGGAGTTGCTTGTCGATTTCAGCAAGCTGGGCTTCGAGGTTCTCGTTGGTGCCGGGGATGTCGGTCAGCTGTTTTTCCTTGTTGATTGTAGAATGCTGTGGCACGGTGTTTTGCACCTGTTGACTCTCGCCCGTGAAGTTCTTCAGCTGTCCCATCACCATGCCTACCATCTGCTTCGTGAAGGGGTCGAGTTTGTATATCTCGATTTTCATGTCGTTCTTCAGCTCGTCGAAATCCTCGAGGAACATCTTCAGTTGCTCCTTCTGTTCCTCATTGATGCCCGGGATGGCGTCAAGGTCTTGTTTTTCCATCATTTTCTTGAACATGTTCAAGAGGTCGTCGAGTCCGTTATTGAAGTTGTTTTCGTCCATCTGTTTTTCAGTTGTTCGGTTATTCAGTTTTTCAGTTGTTTAGTCGTAGGGCTGTCACAACCGTGGCAGCCGATGCCTATCGGGGTGCTGCCCCCTACCCCCTCAAAAGGGGGAGAGGTCGCTACCTACGGTTACTGTAGCGTCGCCTCCTTCGGGGCGGGTGGAAAGGCCACAAAAACCGTTCCGCCTGCAAAGTAACGCATTTTTTGCGGAATGATTGCGACAGATTGGCATTTTTTCCCGAATATTGCACTTTCATAACCACAAAACTGACAACTGCAAACTTCTAACTTCAAACTGAAAACTATGGATTTCAACACGATAAAAGTGCAATTGGGCGAAAGCATGGCTTGGGTCAGCCTCGACCGCCCCGAGGTGCGCAACGCCATGAATGCCGAGCTGATTCGCGAACTGACCGAGGCTTTCGACTGGCTCAACAGCCGCAACGACATCCGCGTCATCATCTTGAAAGGCAATGGGAAATGTTTCTGCGCTGGTGCCGACTTGGCCTACATGAAGGACATGGCGGGCTTCAGTTACAACCAGAACATTGCCGACGCGCAAAAACTTTCCAAACTGTTCCAGACCATTCATTTCTGCAACAAGGCGGTCATCGTGGATGTGCATGGCGCCTGCATCGGCGGAGCCAACGGCATCATTGCCGCTGCCGACATCGTGATTGCCGAAAGGGAAACCAAGTTTGCCTTTTCCGAGGTGCGTTTGGGCATCACTCCAGCCACGATTTCGCCTTTCGTGGTAAGCAAAATCGGACACACAGCCGCCAAGGAGCTGATGCTGACCGGACGCCGTTTCACCGCCGCCGAAGCCAAGGAATTCGGCCTCGTAAACATCGTTGCCAATGAAGCTGAAATGATTGACACCGAGCGCGTTTACATCGACCATTTCCTGCACGCCGCGCCCGATGCCATCGCCGAATGCAAGAGCCTGCTCCGCATGGTCACCGGCACCGACGACCCCCACAGCCCCGTCTTCATGCAGACCTCGGTAGCCATCGCCAACCAGCGCATCTCCAAGGCCGGACAAGAAGGCATGAAGGCGTTTTTCGAGAAGCGGAAGCCCAATTGGGAGTAAAGAAAGCGTTATCGCACCACCAATTTCCTGTAGCACGTCCCCTTCCCTTCCACGGTAATCCTCAGCGTATAGACACCAGCCACCTTCGGGGCGGTGATTCGCTGCAGAGACGCATGGCCGTGCGTCTCAACCACCATGCCAAGGGCATCGATGGTTTCCACAGACGTTGCACGCAACGTCTCCACCTCGGGCAGGCCAAGGGTGACGGTTTCACCACGCTCCACGGGATTCGGGAAGAGGCTCACACTGTTGGCCCATTCCTCCAAACCGGTGATGCTGCGGAAGCTGACGACGTAAGGCTCGGCAAAACTGCCCACCACGGCGTCGGTCTCATATTGTAGAGACGCAAAACTTTGCGTCTCTACGTCACCCGTTTCGGTGTTGTAGAGAGCAAAACGAAGCTCTGTGGCCTCATCGCCAGCCACGGTCAAGAAGGCCATGTAGCGGTTGAGAGGTTCCACATAGAGCAATCTCGCGCTGCCGCGCACCTCACCGTTGGCGAAGGCAGCCAACTCGAAGTTCTCGCCTTGGAGTTCGTTGCCGTCAAGCTCAACGACCGCCATCACGCTCATGTTGTCGGCGTAAGCGTTCAGGTTGGGTCTCCAGTGGTTATTCTCCGTGGTTTGGTTGGCTTTTAGATTGCCCTTCGCACCGCCTGTAGGATAGGAGAATGTAATGGACGTGTTGCTAAATGACTTGTACATCAAGCCCATGCCGGGGTTGAGTGTGTTGAGTGCACCGTACCAACCGAATCCCTCAAGATAGGACGCGAAGCCGTCGTTCTGCGACTTCAGCATGTCGTTTGTCATTGGGGTGATACCTGAAAACGCCTCTCCCAAACTTAAGGAGATGCTCACAGGATAACCTATCCATGACCAACCTGGATTAATCGTAATGGGATGGTTGTCAGGACTTATCGCGCTGCCCGTCATCTGCACCTCGCAGATGGTAGCAGTACGTATTTGGTAACTCGACTCGTTGTTGAGCGTACCCAGCGAGCCATACCAGCCGTAGCCGTCCAAATATGAGTTGTATCCGTCGTTCTGCGACTTGATGGTCACGCCGCTCGTGCCGAGGCCTTCTTGCAGCATGTTCAAACCGTCTATGCCATCCAATTCAACATAGCAACTCCACCAGTTCCAGCCAGTGGTGAGGTTAGTGGTTTGAATATAGTTCACCACTCCAGGATTAATAGTTAGCGTCAATGAGACGATGCTATCACAACCTTGGGTTGTATGGAGATACAATGTGTCATAAACAATTCCAATCGTTGGATTTACAATATTAAAGCCATTCAAAGTGTAGTCCTCGCCATAGGCTATCTCATCAGTAATGGGTATTAAATACTCAGGATGCACTCTTACCGTAAGCGTCCGAATGCTATCGCATCCACTCGTCGTTTGCAAATGCCTCGTATAAGTATATGTGCCAGGAACAGAGTCAAGCAGATTGATGTTCCATCCGTAGCCGAAGAAATTCTCTCCTTGGCAAATATCACCCTCATAATCGAGATCGTAGGTCTGATTTGTCTTAACCATACTGATATCAAACGTTTTTTCGACATACAGATTTGAGACATCCGTTGACCTGACTCTCACAGAATAATCAAGACGTTCTTCACAATTGAAATCGGCGTTGGTCACCAATTTGTTTTCAGATATGGCGAACAAACTATTGTCAGAAGCCCCTTCTCCATCAACAAGTTGATATGTGAAAACATCGCCGATATCAATAGTGTTCAACTCACCCACAACACTGCCAACCAATTCGTTCTCATAGAAATAGTATTTTGAAAGGGTGATGTCACTTGGCGCAAGACCGTAGTCAACGGTAGCGTCTGGAATAGTCTTAAAGTCTTCAACATTTCCAACATTATCAGTTGCAATACTGATGAACTCATAATACAACCCATTCATTAAAGGATAACTCACTTCAGCTTCATAAGCGTATGAACCTGCAGATACATATTGTGCACCATTAACTGACACAAACAATTCTATGCTATGAACTCCTGAACCATTCATGTCATCCTGTGATGAAAAACTTATGATACAGTTGGTGCTATCCGTTTCTATGATGTTCGTACTCGCAATGGTACTTGTAGGTGCAGCGGCATCAAACATATTGGTCCAAACATTAGTGGCAATCGGGGCATTATCATCGAAAACGATAGTAGCAACAGCAGATGTTGTGTCACCAGTTTGCAGCCCATCAGCGGGGGAAATGTAATAATTGACATAGCCTTCTCCCCTTCCTTCGTCATCGTTAACCAACAGGAAACCAAGTTGTGAGTTTTGTGGTTCAGAGCCAGTAGCGGGGTCGATGCTTTGGAAAATCCAAAACGCTTTGTTGTGAATCACATCAATTCCCGCCGTGACATCCACCCATACACCAAGTGAATCCGATACATCCAATCTTTGATAATAGGATGATGTGTTGTTGGGGACGGTGAAAACAAATTGCCCAAACCCGAAATCACCCAGCCTAAACGATGCCAATCTTTGTTCGGCTGGAATTGGGTATTCAATCTCAACTCTTGATGCCGGTGCTGTGGCAAATTCCGGGTCGTTTTCAAAAGTGATTGTATAAGAGATGCTTTGTGTCGCTGCAATCATCTTTTCATCGCCAAATCCATCCGGGCCAAATATCTCATTGGGGTCAACGGCACATTTAAGTTTTTCCATGGAGACAATTGTTTCAGCTAAACATTCATTATTATAGCTGTCCCAAACCTTGCAACTATAATACCCTGGCTCATAAACTGTCATGAAATTGGTTTCCCATTCAAAAGTATAGGGTCCCATCCCACCAGTTGGGACAACCACCAACTCGGCCGAAACAACTTCACATGATTGAGTATTGGTTGTTACAGTAATAGTTGCATTAAATTCATTTGAATCATTTTCAACATATTTGAACGACTCAAAAACAATGTTGTTACAAGAGACGGATCTCACAATTACGCCTACAAGACCTTGATGAAGATTGCCGATGCTTAATACATCATGTTCTTCCCGATTTTCTCCAGTGACGAAATCTTCATAAAACCATGTGATTATCATTTGGCTCTGATATAGGGTGGATACGGTCAAATAAGCACTACCCTCTCCTCGATTACATCTATCGTTGGTAATGTCTAATCTCATTATGCCAGGATCATTTGGACTTTGTGCTTCTAACATCAGGCTCGGAAGCACAAACATTATTACAAGTGCCAACTGTATTAGATGTTGTATCTTTGTTGAATAATATGCTTTCATAACTATTGTCTTTTACCTTTTCTATTCTTGTTTCTTTGCTGGCACGCATCGCCCACACCATCACAGTTGGTGTCTGTTTGGTCTGGGTTGTAAACATACGGGCAGTTGTCATACTCATTGAGTATGCCATCGCCGTCAATGTCGGGGTCACATTCATCACCAATGCCGTCACCATCAGTGTCTGTCTGGTCAGGATTGTAAACCAACGGACAATTGTCGCAAATGTCGCCTATTCCATCTTCATCGCTGTCGAATTGTGATGGATTATAGGTCGTTGGGCAGTTGTCTTCATCATTGGCAACATCGTCGCCGTCCATGTCATCATCCTCTTCATTGGGGATTCCGTCACCGTCAATATCGGGGTCACACTCATTGCCTATGCCATCGCCATCTGAATCCAATTGATACGGATTGAAATGATTCGGGCAATTGTCACATTCATCACCTAATCCGTCATTATCCGAATCCAATTGGTCAGGATTTTCGGTATCGGGGCAATTGTCGCAAGCATCACCAATACCATCGTCATCTGAATCTGACTGCAATGGATTGTATTTGTCGGGACAGTTGTCGCAGGCATCGCCAATTCCATCGTTATCCGAATCTTTTTGGTCTGGATTATAATTGCATGGGCAATTGTCTATCATATTGTTTACGCCATCGCCGTCAATATCAGAATTCCGTTCCAATAAACTTCCCGGATAGCTATTGAGGAATGTCGTGAGGTTATAGGACAAACCTGTCAAATCGGAATATGTACTCGCATACCATGTTCCTATCACCTGTTTGAATGCGAAAGGCATAACAAACTCGAAATTGTTATGGAAATAGGCCTTTACAATGCTTGTTACATAAACATTGTCTGGCTTATAATAGGCAAGTAATTCCAATGAGTCGATTTGAGATACTCCATTATAGAAAGCCTCTCGAATAGAATCAACTGCCAACATTTCTTCAATATCAGGTCTGCTTTCAGGGGCATAACAAGACAACACTCCCGAAAAATTATTCGGTGTTGATTGTTGGTATGCTTTTAGAAGCTTACACAATGCAGAATGTGGGGTATTATCGGAAGCCGCATTCTGTTCTCCTCCAACTGTACTCACTATTCTATCTGCATTATCTGGATAAACATATCCATCAAAACTATAGATTATTTTATTGTCACAGGCAAAAATACCTATACTATCTAATGAAAAAGAATTAGTAGTGTCAACAATACTAATTATCAAATCCTCATTAGTTGTTGGATAGAACAAAGGATACCTGTCTGTTTGCGCTTTTACAGAGTATATGACAAACATCAACGCTGTTATTGTAATTAATTTCTTCATGTTTTTTAGTTTTTAATCATAAAATGGTAAATCAAACCTCAATGGAATATCAAATAGTTTTTTTGGAGTTTGGTATTTTTGTTTAACCCACGATAATAACACAAACTCGCATTGAGCGTACAATTCTACACGAAGTTTCCCATCAGTATAGGCATTAGAGCCGGTGACTATTGTTTTCAAATCATCAAAAGAGAACTTACTACCAAGACTACCAGTTGCAGAAAGAAGAGCACCTCCCGTAAAATCTTCAATAAACACTCCAACAGATAGATTAACTGCTCCATGAAAACCACCTTCCAAATATTCATCAAATGGGCTACATGTTCTATACAAATTGACATGAAGATTACGCAAACCTAATTCAAGTTCAAACCATCCTCTAAGCCCAAAATAGAATCCATATACAGGAATAGGATTTCGCAAATTTACATGGAAACCAGCTTTACCTCCTAACTCATTTACATCTAACCTTCGTTGTCGCATAGTTTTATCACAACAATCATATCCTTCTGTTATGGTCCAACCTCCATAAATTGTTGGTGGGTCCCATAGAATCTGCGTTCCTGTTACCGTTCCTGTTACATAATTAAAACCATTAGAGACAAAACTTGCCACCTTATATACGCCACTAATAAGATTTCCCGCCTGCTCAACACTATATGTTGTGCTATTATGCGACATTTCAATTCCCGTGTTTCTTACAAAAACCGTATGACTATCCAGTATTACGCCACTAACAACCAATTTAAAGAAAACCAAATACATCCCATCCTCATACTGATGGCATTGGTCATAATCAATACTCACCAAGTTTTCATACCCAGGTGGATTTGTGGTTATTTCAAAATCTTCTTTTACTGGTATCTCATTACCAGAAAAACAACCTTTCTTCGGTTGAACTTGAAATGTAATTTCTTCAACTATATGTAATTCAACGGTCTGCTGATAATACTGTTCACCAATAACAGTAAGCTCGAATTCATAACTCGAACCCGCCGAAGACATGTAACTGGGTAAATCAAACACTTGCTTCGACCCTATTCTCTCTTCAATGCCATTCTCGCCAAAATACCCCCTCCACTTATAACAAGTTCTTCCTTCGTCATTAGCCTGTTTTCCTATAGTAACTTGAAGTTGATGGGGGAAAGCATAAACATGCAACTCATTGGGGCCCAATAGCGGATGTTGTGCCAAAACGGTATTGCCCAGCATTAGGAACACCGCTATTATCAGCGATTTTAATACTATTAGTTTATTATCTTTTTTCATAGTTGTAGTCTTTATTGAATTCTTCTAATTGTGAACACCAAGGCATTGCTTGTATAGCAGAAAATATTGATAATTCCATAACTGCCTGGCCTTAAAACACCTTGCGGAGCTCCTTCAATCTGCAATGGAATCAGCATGTCTGTTTCATGGTTTGCAAGGCCTTCTGAAGTCAGTGCAATCCATGAGCCACCGACACTAGTAAGCCTGATGACCGGTGCTGTAATATCCACATTACCCGTATTTCCGAACTCGAGCATCATAATGATGTTCCTATTGGGACGCGGGGAGTTTGGATAAATAATGTTGATTGACAGCCTTTCAGGTTCTCCTTGACGGATTTCAAAAGCATTTTCAAGATATGCATCTCCTTCGCACAAGTTACTGATGCCTATCGAATAGAATCCAACAGACTTATCTTTAAGGTCAAAGGTGGCATATGCTTTGTAGAAACTTTGGAAATACACCGTATCGGCTATGATGGTCTCTTCAGCGTTAAAGAGTTTGACCGACATATCTACACTGAATTTTGAACCCGTAAGCTCAATGGTGACTTTGCCTGTGTTGCCTCCATAGGTCGGGCTAATATTGCGCAAATCGAATGGCAAAATATCGGCCTGTAGCATGATGCTCTGTTCGTTGTCAACTGGTGTGGAACCAATGACATTGACACCATAATACTCAAGTTGCGTCGAAGGGATATACAGTTCGGGATTCGCGGTGAATTGCTCAATAGTCGAATAATCGTAATTGAGATTGTCGCCTACACCGTTATGGGTAACGAAAATGTTGTTTATCGCACCCTGTAACGAATCCGCAGAATGTAAATGGATTCTGACGGTCTCCTGTATAAACTCGCCTACATTCAACCGATAATCGTTGGCTAGATTATTCTCAAGCGTATCCGTCAAAGGCACATTGAAGGGAAGGACTCTCATCAACACACTGAACGGATTGTTTGACACCGTGGTGTTGTTGTCAAAATCGCTTTCGTTGAAAGTTCTTGTCGCATTGGTCATCACCATCAAGTAATAATCCCCTTCAGGTACTCCTGATACGCGGGCTGACAATTCTTGTGATGAGGTGGCATTGGGAGGCAGCATGATTGAATTGGTGACACTTCCAAGCAATTTGTCGTTTACATCGAACACGGTATCACAAGACATATAAACCAGCGTTTTCAAGCCACTTCCATGCAGCGTGTTCTCTCCGATGTTCTTGACATCCCACGAAACATGCAACCTGTCACCAGAAACAACCTCAAATTCAGAGACAACATTCTGCACAATCAAATCGCCTGGTGATGGTATCGTCACATGTACCATCGCACCTAAAATATTGTCGTCAAAGTTTGGCTCGTAGAAAGATTGGGTTGCATTGGCCTTGGCTATCAGATAGTTATTCCCGCCATATTGGAATGGTATAACTATCTCAACCGTGTCACAATACGATTCGTTGACATTTAGCGAAAGGTGTTTTGCGTTGGTTTTAAGTTGTAGGTCTTCGCTTGAATATGCATCGTCATCCGACAAGTAAAACCTGTCGTTCCATTGCTTGTTCTCGACTGCGATTTCACCCACATTCGTGACTGTATAGACAATGCGCGACGGTTGTCCTGCAACAAAGTCATCAATCACCGAAATATCTGTCAACTGCAAATCTGGCGTTGGCACAGCATTGACGGTTATTGCCTCTGCCACAAAATTGTTTTGAGGATTGATGTCGGGATTTGCGAATTGCGAGTCGACAACGCCTATCAGATAACATTCACCCGCCATGCCGTATGGAATGGTCACATAAAACACCGTTTGGTATTCATCGACAGGTTCCAAATGCCCGTTATGCGCCGTATTGCCTATCTCTATATCATCACCACTTAACAAATTGTCGGCTGACAAATAGAGTTTGTCATTCCATTGGCTGTACAATGTTGTAACATCGGATACATTTTTGCCGTGCAAAGTGAAGGTTGCAGTCGAACCCCAATCAACTTCTGACGAACCACCAATAGCCATCGCTTGCAAGTCACATGGATATACATCAAACTGATACCCTGCACCTATATATAGGTTATCATTTTCTCCGTTGAATTCGTATAGCTCATCGTTTGCATCGGTAATCATAACCAAATAATAGTTCCCAGCATTGATACTCATCGGTATTATCATACTTGTCGAGACATCAATGGTTTCATTAACAGCTATCGTGGCGGTTGTTCTATGTTCGCCAATCAATTCGGCCGTATTCTCATTATAGGAGGGTGTGGGCGAAACATAAAACCTATCCGTCCACGTCCTGCCATTCACAGCCGCATCGCCAACATTTTGCACACTATAGGAAACTGTCGCGTACGCACCAATATTAATAAGTGTGCTTTCAATGGATGCAGAAACAACCTGAAGATTTGGATAGGGTGACAAGGAAACATTGATGGCTGAAACAATACTGCTACCATTTGTGTTATTGCCTTCGCAAACTTCACCATCTGCATTGGCAAACACACCAATGTAATATGTTCCATAAATGCCATCGGGCAAGTTCATCGACAAATCAACATTTTCAGTCTCTTCCATTCCAAGGGACAACATCCTTTGGTAAGAATAAACAAGCGTCGCATCACTGAAATCATTTTGATTGTTGCTGATAAATATTCTGTCAGTTGTGGTCTTATTCAACGATGCAGTTCCATTGTTGGTGACAGCATATTTTACTTCAATCGGCTCACCCGACCATCCTTCTTCGGAGATGCTTGTTTCTTCAACCAACAAGTCTGGGACAATCACGCTCACGGTATTGTCTATGACATTGTTTGTGGAATCAGCGTCAATGATATTGAAATCCGCATTTGAAATAACCGACATAATTCCACTTGACAAGCTAACACAAGGAACGGTGATCATTTTGGAAATCACGACACTGTCATTGCTTTCAAGATGAATGTGTGTGGTGACGGTATCGACAATTTGACTTTCGAATGCAATTAAGTCTGTCAAAACGCCCAAAGCAAGACCATCGCCATTGTTTTTTACAGTCCATTCCACTTCGGTTGGAACATTAGGATTAACCACATCATCAATCCACAATTCTGTTACGGCCAGCTCTGGTATAAGGATTGTGGATGGATTCTCGGTGTGCCCGACATTATCATCTTCATCCAAAAACTCAAACACTTCGTTGTCCTTGTCTGTTTTAACCAACACATACCAAATTCCATTACTGGTATTACCTGGTATAGATACATTGGTGTTGCATGTGTATGTGGCATCCTGAATCAAGGGGTTGCTATTGTTGTGTCGAATGACTTTTATGGCTATATCACCATAATCCCAAACTTCGTCCCTTGACAGATAAACAACATCATTCCAACCATTTTCCGTTGCCGCCCCTGCACCAATATTTTGGACTGTAAATGAAATATCATAGCTCTTATTCACCGACATTGCTGAAGGCGCAGTTATTGAAGTCACAACCAAATTGGGACACGCTGACATGGTAATATTGACTGGCGTTTCCGAGCGGACCACATTGTTGTCCTCAAAAATGCTTTCATAAACCGCATTGGTAACATCCGTGACGACAAAAACATAGTGAGAATCATAGAATTCCCTTGGAATATCAACATTTGTGGAATAGGTGTAGGATTGACCGACTGCAAGTCCGTTTTCATGCTGATAAGACCCTAAATGAAAGGCTGTCGCCAAATTGAATGTCGATGACTGCGACAAATATACCGCATCATACCAAGAACCAACGGCAGTTGCCACACCTTGATTTTCAACAGTAAATGACAAAGGCATGCTCATTCCCGAGATAATGTCTGTAGGATGAGCGATGTTTGTCACCACCAAATCAGGTGCTGGAGCGGGGATAACTTGAACCGATTTATAGAAAAAGTTGTCGTAGTCATTCGTTTCACTAATTACACCTCCAGCATTTGCACCATGAGTCTGTCCTGTAAAGTAATAATAAGGATCACCTGTAATACTGGGCGTATATGGGTCTGGCGGTAGATTGTTTGGAAAAGAGATGTTGAACGCATCCACCATGTCTGTCAATACGAAAATGTATTGAGAGCCTGCAATATCAGAGGGTAATGTTACGGTTACGGTATTCGTATAACTTTCACCAGGGTCAAGTGCCATTAAGTTGTCAACCGTTGCAAGATGTATATCATTCGGATCACCAATCCTTAAATCTACTGTTGAGGCTATCCAAACATAGTCATTCCAAGTTCCCCCCACTGGCGTTGAACCTACACCATCATTTTGCACAGTCCAACTCACAGTGACGGGTTGACCTGCCATAAAGTCGGAATGGGTGATGCCTGTCACGTGGAGGTCCGGAAGGCCAAGCGTGAAGTTGGCCGTATAAGTTGCGTTACTTGTCACCGTGAAGGTGTAGGTCGGGTTGCTCGATACCACGTTGCCGTTTTGGGTCCAATTCAGAAAGAAATAGCCCTCGGCTGGAGTGGCCGTCAGAGTGCAGACGGAGCCTTGCGTATAGCCGCCTCCGCCCGTGACGGTGCCGCTCCCGACAGGGTTCACCATTGTTGAGATGAGATAGGAATCAGGTTGGATTTGGATGAAATTGGCCACCAAAGTCCTGTTTCCCGTCACGGTGAAACTGTAGGTTGGGTCGATGGAGACTTGCATTCCGTTCTCTGTCCAATTATAGAAAACGTAGTTTTCGTTGGCCGTGGCTGTCAGCGTGCATATTTGTCCTGCTTCGTAGGCACCGGCACCACTTACCGAGCCGCCATTTGAAGGATTTGCCGAAGCGATGATTCCATAGAAATTGGAGGAACTTGCACCAAACCGCTCCACATCGATGCTGTGATTGTAGGCGATTTCTTCGGGCGAAAGCGATCTGCAATACATACGAATGCAATATATGCTGTCGTTCCAGCCCCTACTTTGGGCATAACTGTTCCCAAAAACGGCAGTGTAATTCGAGTTGACTCCTAATCTAATCCTATCATCATTGATTTTCCAAGAGCCATTCAAGAAAGAACCATTATACCTTGTATAGGAAATCGTGCTTATCATGTCATCGGCTTCGGTCACAGGCAATGCGCCAAGCGTTTGCATTCTTGAACTTCCTTGGTCGTTTTGGATATTTGTTCCATCACTTCCTCCGTGCCATCCGGCAATACCCCTATATGAAGGCGAAGTCTTGTCACAATCGATGTAAGTGACAATTTCAATGGTAATGTCATCGTTCAGCGAATTGAAATACTTCCATGTCTTGTCCGTATTCAGGTAACCTCCATTCCCAAGACCGAGAAAATGGTTGTCTTCCCAAGTGTAGGAGGAATAATTGTTGATGGTCAAATCATAGTTTCCAATCAAATCCTCCCAAACCGTGGCAGTCGTATCATGGCCGTTTCTTGTGTTACAGATGCCGTCGAGATACATGATCAGGCCATCTGAAATGTAATCGACAGAAGCAGGGTTCGTCCAATCGAAATTGGCCTCATAGGTGGCATCTTCTGTCACGATGAAACTATACTCCGTGCTATCAGAAACCACATTTCCTTCATTGGTCCAATTGATAAAGCCAAACATTCCATTGGGGGCAGCCACCAACGTGCAAGTGTCGCCTTGTTCGTACCGTCCCGCTCCACTTACCGTGCCTGCCACCATGGTTGGGTTGGTGATGGTGATGATGTCGCGTCCGTTCACAAAGTGCTTCTCAAAGGAATAGCTTTGCGTGGAAGTCAGTGATTCGCTTTCAAGCATGATGTTCACAATGTGTTCACCTTCCGTCAGCCCTCGGGCATTCAACAGGATTACACCAGTCCCGAATGTCCCTGTCTGCTCATGTTCAAAGTCCTCGTCAAACCAACAATGATAGGTCACGTTTTCGGGATTGGCCGGATTGACAGGTTCGTATGCCTTGTAGAACATGTAGCTCTGCGTGGAGGTCAAGCCGTCGCTTTCAAGGGCCACAAACAAGGTGTGCAAGCCGCTTTCAATATTGCTGGCATCCAAGAGGAACTGTCCCGTCCCGAAAGAGCCAGTCTGCTCGTGCTCAAAGTCCTCGTCGAACCAACAATGGTAGGTCACGTTTTCGGGATTGGCTGGATTGACAGGCTCATAGGCCTTGAAGAACATATAGTTCTGCGTGGAGGTCAGGCCATCGCTCTCCAAAGCCACAAACAAGGTGTGCAAGCCGCTTTCAATATTGGTGGCATCCAAAAGGAACTGTCCTGTCCCGAAAGAGCCAGTCTGCTCGTGTTCAAAGTCCTCGTCGAACCAACAATGGTAGGTCACGTTTTCGGGGTTGGTCGGATTGACAGGCTCGTAAGCCTTGAAGAACATATAGCTTTGCGTGGAGGTCAGCCCATCGCTCTCCAAAGCCACAAACAAGGTGTGCAAGCCGCTTCCAATATTGGTGGCATCCAAAAGGAACTGTCCTGTCCCGAATGAGCCGCTTTGCTCTTGTTCAAAGTCCTCATCAAACCAACAATGGTAGGTCACGTTCTCGGGATTGGCTGGATTGACTGGCTCGAATGCCTTGTAGAACATGTAGCTCTGCGTGGCACACCACAATCCCGTTGTATCCTTCACTTGAATGAACAACTCATGAATACCTGCCGAAAGCGAGCCTGCATCCAACTCCATTTGTGCCGTGTTGCCATTGAAAGTCGCCATCACCGTTTGCACCGAATCCTGATCAAACCAATACTGGCATTGATATAGCGACTGCGATTTCACTACCAAACACTGCAACAGACAAATTGATATAAATAGAAATCGTTTCATTCTCAAGTCCAATTAGGTTATTCGCCGTTGGCATTCAGCTCGATTTCAACACTTAACTTGTGGTTGTTGTCCGTGCTGCCTGCCACATTGCAATGCTTCATAATCATATAGAGAGGATGCGTATCGTAGGGGTTGGCACCACCGTAGATACCCACTTGCGTTCCGTCGTTACCAGGGAAAGTGTTCACGATTTCTTCCTTCAGTTGATAGAGGTTGTCGTAAGTGACCGTCCCATCGAAGGTCTCAAAAACATCCTCATAATCATTCACTTCCATGTTGGTGGAGTAATTCTGGTCCTCGAATATCGAAGTGTTGCCTTTCTTGATGGCGATGCAGTTGAAGAAAGAGGAATTGGCGTGGCTATTGTTGTCGGCAGTCTTGATGATGCTGTTCACCACCAATGAGTTCTCCAAATTAGTACCATTATTGAGTAGAACCACCGAATTGACGATAGCGTTGGGATTATATCGGTCTGATTGGTAGTAGCCATCCAAATTCAACACACAGTTAGAAAATGTGATACCATAACCAGAAATAGTTCTACTATAACCGTTGCCAATAATACAATCTCGAAAATAAGAATTATGTAGAAAGCCATAACAACTTGGCCTAATAGAATTAAAATTGCATTTTTCAAAATATGCACTATCGCAATGGTAAGTCAGATAACCAGTAATCCATACACCTTCCATCTTGAAAGACGTCAACATTTCACTTGCATAATACTCTAACATAGTCAAGTCTGTTATTTTAGTCGGTGCAATACCTGCAACCGAATCCATCACGCAGCCTGCACCATGTATGACAATGGATTTGCTCACTGTACAACCATTGAAATCGCCGCCCGAGAGCGTAATCGTATCACCGTTTGAGGCAGCGGCGTTGGCTTCCACAAAGGCATTGCTGCCATAGAACACCCGGATACTGTCGTTGTGCTGCAAGATGGCCACGGGATAGTTTTGGATTTGTGCGGAGACTTGTTTCATGCCTGCAATGCTTATCAGTACGGCAAGCATAAAGGCAGTTAATACCTTATTCGTTAAAATGTCGTTTTTCATGGTTCTTGTTTTATTAAGTAACTGTCCAAAATTAAACTGCATATTCTTTTGACACGGGACGCGGGACTTCGGGACACGGGACAAGTCCAACGTCTCGCGTCTCGCAGTCTCGTGTCTCGCGTCTTTTATGTAAACTAATTTTGCTCATCTACTTATGTTTGTAATCATCAACTTAATCATTAGGATCGAGCAGTTCCATCTCCACGTTCAGTTTCTGGTTTTCATTGGTTTGGCCAGCTACGTTGATGCTTTTTAAAATCATGTAGGAAGGTCGTGTTTTATATGGCATGAGGCCACCATAGATGCCCACTTCCGTGCCATCGTGACCCAAGAAGCTTATGGCAATGGCGTTTTTCAACTGGTAGATGTTCTCGTATGAGAGGGTTCCGTCAAAGGTTTCAAACACATCCGAATAGCTGTCTGCCGTCATGACGTTTTGTGCGGTCTGACCTTCAAATAGTAACGACACACCCGTTTGTATGGCAATGGTATTGAAGAAAGTGCAATTCGATACGCTTGAGACAGAATCAATGGCGATGACACTGTTGTAGGCAATCATGTTTTTGACGGGCTTCCCATCGGCGAACACAATGACTGAATTGTAGATGCTGGTGAGATTGTAGATGTCTTCATGAACATTCTCGGTGAACTTGACCACGCTATTGACGATGGATGTGCCATGAAAATATCGTGAAGCGAAGTTCTTTACGATGCAGTTGGAAAACTGACAAAACCTTCTTGGGTCAGATGAGTAGGCATAACTATTCTGAACAGTATTTATGTTGCATTTGTCAAAACCTATGTTATGATTAATATACCAATCCGAAATGTTCACATCGCCAGTAAACCAAATGCCTTCAAACGAAACATTGCTTGAGCGTATGGAAAAATTACCAGTTATTATCGTCGGCAACACATGGGTAAGCGAGTCATAGACGCAGCCCGCCCCACGTATGGTTATGGATTTTGAAACAAGAATGCCGGCAAAAGTTCCGCTCGAAAGCGTAATGACATCGCCATCCACGGCGGCATTATAGGCAGAGGAATAGGCGTTCTGTCCATAAAACACACCCGTAATCGTGTCATTGTGCTGTAATGTGGCCACCTGGTTTTGTGCGAGTGCGTTCTTCATCCCCACCACACTCAGCAGCAGAACGAACAGGGCGGCACTCAGAGCCCTTTTGGTTAGTAAAGAGGTTATTCTCATTGTTTTAGTATTTTAGATTGTTGTTTTTCAGTGTTTTTCTTTTTCAAGTTACGGGCAACAAAAACATGGGCTTTTCAAGTTGATCTACGAGGCCTTAGACTGCCGATGCCACAACTATTAATTCAAAGCCCATGTGAAAACACATGAGCGTTGCTTTAATTCTCGTGACATCAAGGAAAGTGTCTAAGTTTCGTAGATGCAAGGTTTAAGCTAACGCTATTGTCTATATTCCGTTTTCCGTCGTTGCGCCTGTTGCGCTGTTGTCATACTTGTTTTTGTTTGGTTAGACTCTTTCGTTTTGTTTATCGGGGGCAAAAATAAGATTTTTTTCATTTGCGCAAGGAAAAAACGCCAATTATTTCCGATTTGTCCGGATTTGTTTCCGAAAAAACATCATTCGTTTAGTTTCACGAAAGCAATTTCCACGATGTTTGATTCATGAATCTCAGAATTTCACTACCTTTGCCCCATGACATTTTAAACCATGAACAGCAAGAAAATCCATAAAGTGCTGATTGCCAACCGTGGCGAGATTGCCGTGCGCGTCATCAAGACCTTGCGCAAGCTGCACATCGCCTCGGTTGCGGTCTTCGCCGACAACGACGCCAACGCCCTGCACCGCCGCATGGCGGACGAGGCTTGCCCACTCGGCAATGGTGCGTTGAAAGACACTTACCTCAACGTCCAGAAAATCATCGACGCGGCCTTGGACACCGGTGCCGACGCCATCCATCCCGGCTACGGATTCCTTTCCGAAAGCCCCGAACTGGCCGAGGCCTGCGAAGCCAACAACCTGATTTTCATCGGTCCCAACGCCGAAGTCATGCGGCTGATGGGCAACAAGATTGCGGCACGCAAAATCGCGGTGAAGCACGGCATCCCCGTCACCTTTGGCATGATGGGCAGCCATGACGAAATCCTCGCGCAGGCCGACAGCCTTCCCTATCCTATATTAATAAAGGCGGCGGCAGGCGGCGGTGGCAAGGGAATGCACATCGTTTGGGAAAAGAGCGACCTGCAGCCCGAAATGGAACGCGCCACTCGCGAGGCGGAGAAATACTTCGGCGACGGCACGGTCTTCATCGAGCAATACATTGAAAATCCGCGACATATCGAGGTTCAGGTTCTTGCCGACCACTTCGGCAATGTGATTCATTTGGGCGAGCGCGAATGCACCATCCAGCGCCGCTACCAGAAAATCATCGAGGAGTCGCCCTCCCCGACCTTGACCGAGGAAAAACGCCGGCAACTGTGCGAAACGGCGGTCAAACTGTGCAAGGCCATCGGCTACCAGAACGCGGGAACAGTGGAGTTTTTGGTGGATAACAAGCTGAATTTCTACTTCTTGGAGATGAACACGCGCATTCAGGTGGAGCATCCCATCACGGAAATGCGCACGGGCATCGACATCGTGGAGGAGCAAATCCGCATCGCACGCGGCAAGGAAATAGGCTGGACGCAAGAGGCCATCGCGCCGCAAGGCCATGCCATCGAACTGCGCATCTATGCCGAGAACCCCGAAAACGGCTTTCTGCCCACACCCGGCAAGGTGACGGCCTACCACGAACCACAAGTGCGCGGTGTTCGCGTGGATAGCAGCATCGACGGAAGTTGCACTATTTCAGAGGCTTACGACCCGATGATTGCCAAACTGAGCTGCCACGCCAAAGACCGCCCATCGGCCTTGGAAACCGCCCAACGCGCCTTGAAGGACTTCATCATCCAAGGCCTGACCACCAACAAGGCCTACCTTTGGGAGGTCGTCAAAAACACGGATTTCGTTGAAAACAAGTTAGATACGGGCTTCTGCGCCTCGCATCAAGAAGCCTTGCTGAAAGCCTTGAATGACAGCCGCAAAGCGCAGAACGTCAACGACATAGCCGCCTCGTTCCTCATTTTCGACTTCTGCAAGAAGCAACTCGAACAACAGGTCGAGAACGTTTGGGAGGACATCGGCTATTGGCGTTACCAAATGCAACTCGTTGTGGATGTGGAAGGTAGGAAGATTCCCGTCAGCATCGGTTCAGCCGAAACGGGGAGAATCGAGGGCAAGATTGACGGTGCGCCGTTCCGCGTGGAGTTCATCCAATACGACAACAAACAGCTGAAAATCATGCTGAACGGCCGCACGGAGACGGTCTATTGCTCCGTCAACGACGAGCAGAAGACCATCGTCAACTTCCACGGTCTCAACTTCACCTGCTTCCGCACCGACCAACTGAACGACACGACCGACTATTCGTGCAAGGAATCGGTGAACGACAAGAGCCGCTTGGTGTCGCCCATGCCAGGCAAAGTGGTGAAAATCAACGTCAAGGAAGGCGATGAGGTGAAGGAAGGCACAATCATGATGGTGGTGGAAGCGATGAAGATGGAGAACAACATCGTGGCTTCGGGAACCGCCAAGGTGAAGAGAATCCACGTTACTGAAGGCCAGATGGTGGACAATAAAATGCAACTCATTGAGTTAGAAAGCCCCTTTTCTCCACAATAGATGCGAATCTTGGGAAATCGTGAGAGGTTTATCCAAGACCACAAAAAATCCCGAAGCCAAAGATGTTTCGGGATTTTTCATTCATGGTGTAAAGACACGACACAGTGTGTCTCTGCAAGGGCTTACTTCACTACCATTTTCTTGGCCGCCACGGCACCGTTCTCTTCAATGATATTGACCAGATAGATGCCCTTGTTCCATTCTGTGGCGTCGATGTTGACGACCTTGCTGCCTTGCTGTTCGCAAACCTTCTGTCCGACGAGGTTATACACCTCCACCTTGGCCACATTCGCGCCTTCCACGGTGAATTGGCCTGTGGTGGGGTTGGGATAGACTTGGAGTTTGGTTGAAAATTCAGCCAAGCCAACATTGGACTCAATCCAAAAATGGTGCGGGTCGAGGGCAGCAAAGACGGGCTGCGTGTAGCGATGCCCCGATTCGTCGGCTCCAAAAACATAATAATCAATCTGTGAACCAAGTTGATACCCTTTGATGTAGCCGACATACTCGTCGGGGTTGCCCGTGGTGGTCATGTGGGCCGTTTGGTAGGCACCGCCATCGATGCTGTAATAGACAAGGAGCGAGTCTTGCTTGAGGTTGGCACCGCTATAGGCGATGAACTTGGAGGTGACGGCGATGGAGTCTTGCCAAGCCTGTTCGCCGAAAATCACGTCGCGGTGGTCAACGAAGAGCATGTCGAAGTCCATCACGCCACGGGTGCGGCAGTGCAGGGCGTCGCCAGCAACCCAAGGCGTGTTTTCGCTACCTTCAACGGCCAAGATTTCGTATCCAGGCATAGCCTCTTGATAAACGGCAATCGCATTTTGGTTATACACGCTGTCGGTACCCATAGGTAAATATACGGTCTTGTTGAGAATCAAGCTGTTAGTATAAGGTGCCACGGTGTTTTGGCCACTATTGGAGATGTCAACGCGATATACTCGATAAGGGTAACCCCAGCAGCAGTTTGTGGTGGAAAAATAATGGGCGATTTCCTCAAAATCGGAATAAAGATAATCGTTTTCAGGCAATTTGGCGATGAGTATCTTATCTGGAGCAAGATACTTCCCCCAGCAGTCAACATGACCAAAGTAATTGGAAGTCAAAAGATGAAGAGGGTCGATGCCAAGATAATCGCGAATCTTGTTGCGCAGGTCTTCTTCATCATTGTTGTTACTGTAAACCACATAGGCATCGCTAACGCCTTGCCCCCGACCATCTTCCATCATATTGCCGCCTTCATACCGAAGGTTCATTCCATACATGGGAATATCCCAAAACTCGGAGAACACCCATGAAATGCTATCATCTTTGGGACGATATTCAGGGTAATACAGATTGTCAACGATGGCGGGTTGTTTGTCTTCGAAAATGTACCACGGACCGTAATCGCGGACGAAAAAGTCATCAGTGGGTGCGATGACAAAAGTCACATGATCCATATCGACACCTACCTCTGTAAAAACTTGGAAGGCTTCGTTTTGGCAACTATCCGATACGATGCAATATACCTGACAGTTGTCGGAAAAAGCAACAACAAGGCTTTCCGGGATGCCAAGAGGATAACGAATGGTCACACCCTGCATAGGTTCAAATTCGGCCACAAATCGAGGTTCGCCCGTAGGCGGGTCGGTTTCCACGAATCGAGGATGGTGAGTTTCCATGATGGAGGGTCGTCTGAGAAGGTTGGATTCCCCATTTTGGGCATAGGAAACGGCAATGTTAAGGGAAACCAGTGCGACAATGAAAAGGAAATGCTTCATATCAAACATGTTTGATAATGCAAAAATAGAAAAAATCCCCGAAACATAGTTCAGGGATTCTTGACATTTTCAGCCGAAAGTGGCAAAACTTATTTCACCACCAATTTCTTGGTCACAACAGCACCGTTCTGTTCAATGATATTGACCAAATAGATGCCCTTGTGCCATTCGGCGGCATCGATGCTGACGGTCTTGCCTTCGGCTTCGTGCACCTTCTGTCCGACGAGGTTAAAGACCTCCACCTTGGCCACATTCGCGCCTTCCACGGTGAATTGGCCCGTGGTCGGATTGGGATAGAGCTTGGCTTCTTCCGAAAGTTCTGTGACACTCAGAAGGTCTTCGTTGATGGATATTTCGAACAAGCATTGCCTATCACTGGATTCCACGTAAACATATGTGTCAACCCAATCTCTGGTTCGAGAATTAGCTAAGAACTCGATTGAAAAAGACTCTTCGGTTTCTAAGGTATAAGGCAATGGATGTTGCGGAATGATGTTAAGATAATCTGTGTCGAATTCGGTAATGGAATAGATTTCAATAGGGGTCTGTGTTCCAAAATTGCGGTTTTCCAATACGCTTGCAGTACCATTTTCGTTTCCTATGTATAGATGATCATAGTCTGGCCAAGGAGAATCTACAATAACTAAACCATAATCAAGGGCCGTCTTATTAATCATTGCAGTAACATGGTAATCGCCAAATTGAGTCTGCACCCGTATGTCATAGGCAAGATGGTCATCTTTACCTGGGGCACCAAACCTTACAGTAATTGTAAACGATTGTCCCGGTTGCAATCCAGCAGGTAAACTGATGCCCTCAATATGCAGATAATCAGTCTCTGAATCAATGTGTTGAACTAGGACATAGTTGTCAGTGTTATTAATAATTTTGAAAGTCAGTATATCACTCATTTGTTCAAACCACAAAGTATCTGGCGAAATTTCTATCTCACCTGAAGGAGATTTCACGATGAAACTGTGGGGATCCAGCTCGGCAAAGACTGGTTGTGTGTAACGATGGCCAGATTCGTCAGCGCCGAACACATAATAATTAATCGTATCACCAACTACAAAACCATCGATGAAACCGATGTATTCATCAGAATTTTCAGTAGGTGTCATGTGAGACACCCGATATTCACCACCATTAATGCTGTAATATACCAAGAGTGAATCCTGTTTCAATTCCTGTCCGCTGTAAGCAATGAATTTACTCACCACACTATAAGATGGACTCCATGCCTGCTCGCCGTGCAACACATCACGGTGGTCGACGAAGAGCATGTCGAAGTCCATCACGCCACGGGTGCGGCAGTGCAGGGCATCTGTGTTTTCCCAACCAGCCGATCCTCCGTTCACGCCAACGATTTCGTAGCCTGGCATAGCCTCTTGATAAACGGCGATAGCATCACTGTTGTAGGTCGAGTTGCTGCCCATCGGCACATAGACTGTCTTGTTGAGTATCAAGCTGTTGGTGTAAGGAGCCAAAGTGTAGCCGCCTGGTTCCTGCACGCGATACACATGGTAGGGATAGCCCCAGCAGCAATTGGTGTTCTCGAAGTATTCGGCCACCTGTTCATAATACTGATAGCGCGGGTTGCTTTGCGGCAGTTGCGCAATCAAGATTTTGTCGGGCGCGAGGTATTTGCCCCAGCAATCGACGTGGGCGATGTAGTCGCCTTGCGGGTCGATGGTGACATGATACGGGTCGATGCCGAGGTAGTCGCGCATCTTTTCACGGACATTCTCCTCGTTGTAGTTGTTTTCCTGAAACACAAGGTCGTCGCTCACGCCGTGGCCACGACCATCTTCCATCATGTTGCCGCCGGTGTGCTGGAGGTTCATGCCGTACATTGGGATGTTCCAATAGTTGGCGAACACGCCCGAGATGTTGTCGTCGTTGGGGCGCGGGCGGTTGTAGATGTTGTCAACGATGGCGGGATTGCGGTCCTCGAAGATGTACCACGGGCCATAGTCGCGCACCCAATAGGAGTCGGATTGGGCGTTCACAAAGGTGACATTGCTCATGTTGACGCCCGCGTTTTGGAATTCGTTTTGTGCGCTGTTTTGCTGCGAGCTACTGACGATGCAATACACCATGCAGTTGTTCGACAGCTGGGCCACAAGGCTCGTCGGGATGCCGAGGGGATAGCGAATCATCACGCCTTGCATAGGCTCAAACTCGGCCACGAAGCGCGGCTCGCCCGTAGGCGGGTCGGTCTCGACGAAGTTCATGCCACGCGAGGTGTCGTGCATTTCTTCCTCGGAGAGATAGTGCCATCTCATCCAGTCGGGTTTTTTCTCTTGGGCTTGCATCGTGGCAGCCATCAGGAGCAAAAGGGTAAGGATTGATAGTGATTTTTTCATCGATTTGGAAATTTGCGGCAAAAATATGCAAAATAATATATCCTCAGAACAAAAAATCAATACATCGCCGTCATCTTAATCCACTCACGGCCTTGGGCGCAAATCTCCTCGACCTCCGAAACAGTTTTAGGAATCGGCCTTCCGAGGATGCGGTTGCCGTCTGCGGTGATGAGCAGGTCGTCTTCGATGCGGATGCCGCCAAAGTCCTTGTAAGTCTCCAACTTGTCATAGTTGATGAACTCCTTGAATTTGCCTTCGGCCTTCCACATGTCGATGAGCGTCGGGATGAAATAGATGCCCGGCTCGTCGGTGACCACGAAGCCTGGTTTGAGGGTCTTGCCGCAGCGCAAGCCGCTGAAGCCTAATTTCTTGGAGCGCGGCGTGATGTCGTCGTAGCCGACATAGGTCTCGCCGAGGCCTTCCATGTCGTGAACGTCCATGCCGAGCATGTGGCCGAGGCCGTGAGGCATGAAGAGCCAGTGGGCACCGTTCATCAGGGCTTCTTCAGTGTCGCCTTTCATCAAACCGACGCCTTTCAGTCCTTCAATCAAGGTGCGGCAGGCGAGGGTGTGCATCACCATGTAAGGCATGTAAGGGCGCGTTTGTTCGGCCACAGCTTGGTTGGCTGCCAGCACGATCTCATAGATTTCCCGTTGCCGCGTGTTGAACTTGCCACCCACGGGCGTGGTGCGGGTGAAGTCGGAGGCGTAGTAGTTCTCCGTCTCGGCACCGGCGTCGCACACCATCATGCGGCCCTCCTTCAGCACGTTGCGGTGGCCGTGGTTGTGCAACGTTTGCCCATCGACGCTAAGGATGACGGGGAACGACACGGGGCCGCCACCCGACAGCGAAAGGCCTTCCACCACGCCGGCAATCTCTTGTTCGATCATTCCGGGCTTGCACATCTTCATGGCTGTGGTGTGCATGTAGTAGGCGGTGTTGGCGGCGCGTTCCATCTCGCTGATTTCGAGTTCGCTCTTGATTTCGCGCATCGAGATGACGGCCTTGATGAGTTCGAGGCTGACATATTCCTGCACCTTATTGATATGGCAACCGAGCCACTCGGAGCATTGGATTTTGGTGTCGCCGCGATAGGTGGGCAGGATGTGAACTTGGCGGCCTTTGGCGATGGCCTGTTGGATGTATTCGCCGAACTTGTTGAAGTCGCGGCAGTCGGTGATGCCGATTTGGTCGCCTTGTTCCTTCAATGAGGGCAGCGGACCGCACCAAATCACGTCGTCGATGGTCACATCCACGCCGAAGAGGATTTCCTCGCCCGTCTCAAAGTCGATGACACCGACCAAGTCGGGGTGGTTGAGGCCGAAATAATAGGAAAAGTTGCTGTCCTGACGGTAGATGTAGGTGTTGTCAGGGTAGTTGAAGGGCGCTTCGTTGTTGGCCGGGAAGAAGGCGATGCCCTTCGAGATCATCTTTTTCAATGTGGCGCGGCGGCCACTGTAAACGTCTTTTGCGAACATATTGTTGTTGATTTGTTTGTTGTTTATACGATTTTCACGGTTAAAACACGGCGGCACAAGCCCTTCTGATATGGTCAAGGCGGGTCATGAACGAGGTTTGGTTCATGGCCACAGCCATATTGTATCGAGCCTGCATGTTGATTAATAGTTGTGGACTGATGCCAATGGCGGCTTCCACAATCAGGGCAAAGTCGCTTGTAACGGGTCGTTTGCCGTTCAAGATTTCGTTGAGCATGGTGTAAGAAACCCCCGTCAGTTCCGAGAACTTTTTCTGCGAGATGCCTCTGTATTCCAATTCCTCTTTGATTACATCCCCAGGGTGAGTCGGTATTCGTTTGGTATTCATATCGTTATCTCCTAAGCGTAATGTGCAAATATACGATTTTTTTCAATAATTCACTTATTTAGTGAATTTTTTCAGCATTGCCTCTTCAATCTCCTCGATTTCCGTCGGCAGTCCCTCAAACAAGTTGATGGGCTCGCCCTCGGTGACCAAAAGGTCGTTCTCGATGCGGATGCCGATGCCTTCCTCGCGGATGTAAATCCCTGGCTCGCAGCTGAGTATCATTCCGGGTGCGAAGGGCTTGAACTTGTCGATGCTGTCGTGAACATCCAAGCCGATGTGGTGCGACATGCCGTGCATTAGGTATTTCTTGTAAAGCGGCTTGTCGGGGTCTTGGTTTCTCAGCTCCTCGGCGGTGAACAGGCCCAATTTGACCATCTCCGGCTCCATCAGGCGGCGCGTGGCCTCGTTGATTTCGTTGATGGTGCCGCCGGGTCGGTAGAGTTTGGTGATTTCCTTCATCACGCGCCGCACGGCGTTGTAGCAATCGCGTTGCCTTTCGGTGAATTTCCCGTTGATGGGAATGGTGCGGCTGAGGTCGGAGGAATAGTTATTCAGTTCGCAGCCGATGTCGAAAAGCAGCAGGTCGCCGTCGCGCAAGAGGCTTTGGTTTTTGGAGTAATGCAGGCAGCAGGCGTTCTTCCCACCCGCGATGATGGGCGCGTAGGCGTGGCCTGAAGCGTTGTTTTGCTTGAAGATATACTCGATTTCGGCCTGCACTTGATATTCGTACATTCCGGGCCTCACGGTCTGCAAGCAGCGGCGAAACGCCTTTGCTGTGATGTCGCAAGCCTGTCGCGTGATGGCAATCTCCTCCTCCGATTTCACCATCCTCAAATTGTTGAGAATCGGGGCGGTGCGTCCGTAGTTGTGCATCGGGTAGCGTTCCTTCACTTGCTTCACGAAACGCTGTTGGATGGTCTCGACGGCACACTCGTATTTCGGGTATTCGTAGGTGTTCAGGAAAATCGTGTTGGCATAGCCTGAGAGGGCGATGTCGTTCACGAAGCTCCAGAAGGCGTCGCTCCCTTTCACGGTCATGACGCCCGAAAGTTCGGTGGCTTGCTTCGCGTCGAGCATCTCGCCTTGCCAAGTGGCTTTCACCTCGTCGTAAGGCTCGATGAAAAGCACTTCGCGCATCGTCTCGTCGGGATAGTCGGGAGCGATGATGAGGAAGGCGTTTTCTTCGTTGATGCCCGTAAGGTAAAAGAAATCAGACTGTTGGTGGAAAGGATAAAACTCGTCGCCGTTGCGAGGCATAGGTTCGTTGGCGGTGAAGACGGCCACGGATTTGGGCGGCATTTGCGCCGCAAGATTGGTTCGGTTTCGGACGAAAAGCCGGTTGGGAATGGAGGTGTTCATGGTTTTGCTTTGCTAATTCAAACTTGCAAAAGTAGTTATTATTTTCCAATGCAAAAAATCAAATCTAATTTCCTACCTTTGCGGCGAATTAGAATAGGTCTTTATGAAAACCAAGTTATTCTTTTCTTCCATCACGGGCAAGGTCATCATGGCCGTTTCGGGAGCGGGCTTTGTGCTCTTCCTGCTGTTTCACGGCCTGATGAACTTCGTCTCCATCCTCTCGCCTGAAGGCTACGATGCCATTTGCAACTTCTTGGGCGCCAATTGGTATGCCGTGGTCGGGACAATAGGTCTGGCCGCTTTGATGGGCATTCATGTTCTTTGTGGCATCATCCTCACGGCGGAAAACCTCTTGGCTCGCGGTCGCGTGCGCTATCGGCGCAAGGAACGTCCAAAAGGCGTCGAATGGTCGTCGCAGAACATGCTGGCCTTCGGCTTGTTCATCCTGTTCGGACTTGCATGGCATCTCTACGACTTTTGGTACAAAATGCAATTCGCCGAACTCATGGGCCGCGAACCTGTGAACGGCATGGAACAGATTCGCTTCCTTTTCTCGAACAACTACCTCAGTATCATGTACTTGCTTTGGCTTGTTGCGATTTGGTTCCACCTCTCGCATGGCGTGTGGAGCATGTTCCAATCGATGGGCTGGAACAACGAGCGTTGGCAGCGGCGCGGGCAAGTGATTGCCTATGTGGTGGCCACCTTCATCGTGTTGCTGTTCGCCTCCGTCGTCATTTATTATTGGTTGATTTATCCCCGTTTGTGATATGGAAACATTGCAATCCAAGATTCCGCAAGGTCCTATTTCTGAGAAATGGACAAACTATAAAGACACGCAACGCCTCATCAACCCAGCCAACAAGCGGCGACTTGACGTCATCGTGGTAGGCACGGGCTTGGCCGGCGCATCGGCAGCGGCCACGCTCGGCGAACAAGGCTTCAACGTGAAGGTGTTCTGCATCCAGGACAGCCCGCGACGGGCGCACAGCATTGCAGCGCAAGGCGGCATCAATGCAGCCAAGAACTACCAAAACGACGGCGACAGCGTCAGGCGGCTGTTTGAGGACACCATCAAGGGCGGCGACTACCGCGCCCGCGAAGCCAACGTGTATCGCCTCGCCGAAATCAGCAACAACATCATCGACCAATGCGTGGCGCAGGGCGTGCCCTTTGCCCGCGACTACGCCGGAATGCTCGCCAACCGCAGCTTCGGCGGCGCACAGGTGTCGCGCACGTTCTACGCCAAAGGCCAAACGGGACAGCAACTGCTGCTCGGTGCCTACGGCGCCTTGAGCAAGGAAATCCATAACGGCACGGTGAAACTCTTCACTCGCCGCGAGATGCTCGACCTCGTATTGATTGACGGTCGAGCCCGAGGCATCATCGTCCGCAACCTCGAAACCGGCGACATCGAGCGCTATGCTGCCCACGCGGTGGTACTCGCCACAGGTGGTTATGGCAACGTGTTCTTCCTGAGCACCAACGCCATGGCATCCAACGGTTCTGCTGCGTGGCGATGCTACAAGAAAGGTGCCTATTTCGCCAATCCGTGCTTCACCCAAATCCACCCAACTTGCATTCCCGTTCACGGCGACTTCCAGTCGAAGCTGACGCTGATGAGCGAGAGCCTTCGCAACGACGGGCGCATTTGGGTGCCGAAAAAGAAGGAAGACGTGGAACGCATCCGCAAGGGCGAACTGCGCCCTATCGACATCCCTGATACCGACCGCGACTACTACCTCGAGCGCCGCTATCCCGCTTTCGGCAACCTCGTCCCGCGCGACGTGGCTTCACGTGCTGCCAAGGAACGCTGCGACGCGGGCTTCGGCGTGAACAACGCAGGCTTAGCCGTTTATCTCGACTTCGCCGAAGCCATCAACCGACTTGGCGCAAAAGTCGTGGAGGCACGCTACGGCAACCTATTTGAGATGTACCAAAACATTGTGGCGGAAAACCCCTACGAAACCCCGATGATGATCTATCCTGCCGTACACTACACGATGGGCGGCCTTTGGGTGGACTACGAGCTGCAAAGCAACGTGCCAGGCTTGTTCGTGGCGGGCGAGGCCAACTTCAGCGACCACGGCGCCAACCGCCTCGGTGCTTCGGCACTCATGCAAGGCTTGGCCGACGGCTATTTCATCCTGCCCTACACCTTGCAGAACTACCTCGCCGACCAAATCCGCGAGCCGCGTATCAGCATCGAGAGTGCTGAATTTGATACGGCTGAACGCAACGTGAGGGATGAGATTTATGCGCTGCTTTCCGTGAAAGGCAAGGAGACCGTCGATTCGTTCCACCGCCGCTTGGGTCGTGTCATGTGGGAATACGTCGGCATGGCACGCGAGAAGGATGGCCTGACGAAAGCCATTGACCTGATTGCCGAGTTGAAGCAAGAGTTCCACAAAAACGTGCTCATTCCCAATACTTTTGGCGTGAATGTGGAATTGGAGAAAGCCTTGCGCGTTTCCGACTTCATGGAATTGGGCGAGCTGATGGCCCGTGATGCCTTGCAGCGTGAAGAGTCGTGTGGCGGGCATTTCCGCGTCGAGCACCAGACTGCCGACGGCGAGGCCCTTCGCGATGATGAGCATTTCAATTTCGTGGCGGCCTACGAATGGCAAGGCGAGAACGAATCGTCTGAATTGCACAAGGAAACGCTTGATTTTGAGTTTGTTGAACCGAAACAAAGAAACTACAAATAGGCTATGAACTTCACCTTAAAAATATGGCGACAAGCCAACCGAACCGCAAAAGGTCATTTTGTTGATTATCAAGTGACTGACATCCAACCTGATATGTCATTTCTCGAAACGCTCGACGTGCTGAACGAACACCTTGTATTAATAGGTGAAGACCCTGTTTATTTCGACCACGACTGTCGAGAGGGCATTTGCGGAGCTTGCAGCCTGTTCATCAACGGGCGACCGCACGGCAAAGGGGAGGGAACGACAACCTGTCAGCTCTACATGCGTCGTTTCAGGGACGGCGAGACCATCGTAGTCGAGCCTTTCCGCGCCAAGGCCTTTCCCGTCATCAAGGACTTGACGGTTGACCGCTCGGCTTTTGACCAAATCATCCAGGCGGGCGGCTATGTGTCGTGCCATACGGGCGGCGTTCCCGACGGCAACGCCATCCCGATTCCGAAGGAAGACGCTGACATGGCGATGGATGCGGCCTCGTGCATCGGCTGCGGGGCTTGCGTGGCTGCCTGCAAGAACGCCAGCGCGATGCTATTCGTGGCGGCCAAGGTGTCGCAACTGGCATTGTTGCCTCAAGGCAAGGTGGAGGCCAAACGTCGTGCCCAGGCGATGGTGGCCAAGATGGACGAACTCGGCTTCGGCAACTGCACCAACACCTACGCCTGCCATGCGGTTTGCCCTAAGAAAATCTCGGTTTCGCACATTGCACGCTTGAACCGTCTTTTCCTTGGCGGAAAAATCACGCGACCATGGAAGAGAAACGAATGAAAACCAAAAAGCGGTAAACTTGATCAAGTTTACCGCTTTTTGGTTTTGAAAACAGTGGTCAAAGAAGCTTGTAACCCACCGTCACCATAAACAGGTTTTGCTTGGTATCGTCAATGTTGCCGAAATCGAAATACTCGCCTAACTGCGTATCGTTCAGGTTTTTGAAAATTTTGCTCATGCCAAAGTTGTAGTTAATGTCGAGGGTGATTCTTTTCAGCACATCGATGCCGAGGCCGGCTTGCAGGCCCCATGAGATTGTTTTTGTGTCGAACACATTGTCGTCAGTGTCGTAGTTTCCTTCTTGCGTGATTTCCATGCCTTCAGTGTTGGTGGCAGAGAGGGAGTAGTCCACCAAAGTCTTGGATTTCAGGACGAAATTGGCCGTAGGGCCTACCTGGGCACGCAAGGTGACCACATCAAGGTCAAGAATGTTGATGCCAACCATCACGGGCACTTGAAGGTTCATTTGGTTAAGGGTGAGGTTGACATCGGCTCCCGTGGGGATGTTGAACATGTTGTTGGTTCCGGTTCCCGTAACATCAACGTCGAAGATGTTGGTAGTCTTGAAATAGAGCACTTCGGGCTGGACATAGAACCTTCCGAAGGTGACGCGGCCAAAAAGGCCTGCCGTGAAATGGTTGGCAAACCCCGCCTTAATGTCGGCTTTCTGATAGGAAAGCTTTGCTGTCTGGTAACCGATTTTCGGTCCGATGGCGAGGTCCAAGCCTCCGCCGGCAAACGCCGAACTGCCCATCATGAGCACTGCGGCGAACAGTAAAAATGACTTTTTCATTTGACTTTGATTTGTATTTGATTCGTAATTTGACGGCAAAAGTAAGAAGGTTTTTCGAATTGTTTGGAATTATCAACAAAATAAATTACTTTTGTAGGTCAAATTTATCAAATTATGAAGAAGATATTATTGATTGTCAGCTTGATAGCATTTTGCTCGCTGACGGGTAACGCACAAGAAAGAACGTTCAACTTTGGCCTTAAGATAGGCCCTAACCTAGCTTGGGCAAGCTCACCCTCGGAAGAAGCCGGGAAAAGCCTCGGCTCGAGGATGGGATTCAGCGCAGGCGTGTTCGTTGACAGTTACTTCACGGAACACTTTGCCTTTTCTACGGGACTGAATTTCAATGTATTAAGCATGAAATACCAGTTCACTGACCATCGCATCGTTCCAAATTTCGTCGAAGCTACCAACATCATGGTCGAGCGAAAGTTTTCGGGCACTTACTTGGAAGTACCCTTGCAACTCAAGATGAGTTTCGACGTCGCCGATGCAGTGAGCATCTTCGCGGGTGCGGGCGCAGGCCTCGGCCTGAACCTTTCCGACAAGGCTGATGACCAATACGGCTTTCTCGGCACCGAATCCTCCTACGACAATGAATTCACGAATGTCACCGACGACTACCGCAGGCTCCAGTTTGCACTCAAGTTTAACGTGGGCGCTGCCTATCGGCTCAACAACTATTTCAGCGTTTTCGGCCAACTGGCTTTCCACCACTCGTTCTCCAACATGTTCGTGCAGCAGAAGAAGAAGGAAACGGGGGTCAACCTGAAGGCGAACTACATCGGCCTCGAGGTCGGCATCATGCACTAAGCCTTACGAAAGGCCATAAAAAAGCCTGAGTGGGATTCCGCTCAGGCTTTTTTGGTGTTGTTTTGGACGGTTAGTTCTTCGGGGCTTCCTTGATTAGCTCAACCAACACGCGACGGTCGTATTCCGTCGGGTCGAGTTCCTTCACGCCGCCCTTGGGGACGAGGATGATTTGGTCTTGGGGAACACCCATTTCCATCAGTTCCATCATGATTTTGCGGCAACGGTTCTCTGAAAGCGTTTGGTTATAGGCTGCCGTTGCGGTGGCGCTGTCGCACGAGCCTCTCAAGCGCAGTTTGTAGCCGTTGGCCTTGGCCACCTCGGCGATTTCACGCAGGTTGACAAGGTCTCTCCTCGACATGAGTTGGTAGGAATCGCGGTTGAAGAAGATGGAGAAAGGATAACTGACGATGTCTTCCGTCTGCACGTTAACGAACTTCACTATCGTGTCGTGAACCATCACAGGTTCAGGCGTGTTCACCAATTGCTCCTCGCATTCGGCCAGCTTTCTCTTGAATTCTTCCATTTCCTCGTTGCAGTTGTTCGGCAGTTCGTAGATCCTGTTGATATTGAAGCTCACGCCCAGACCGACAGCAAAGTTCTGGTCCAATCGGTTGCGTCCGAAAAAGGTGGGCATCTGTCCAGCTTCGTTGGGCACGTTTCCTTGCGCCAAAGTGCCGTCGGGATAAACCCAGCCGCCTTGTTGGTTGCCCGGCTCGTTAAACCAACTGTCTATGTTCCAGCGTTGTGCCGACCATTTCAAGTCCAAGTGAAGGTCGATTACATTGCTTAGCCTGAAGTTGTTGACAAGTCCGGCATCGAAGGACATCTCATAATTCACTCCCCGCTCCATATCAAGTTTTCCCTTGTTCCTGCTGTTGTGGATGAGGTCGGGCGTAATCAAGACGCCTTCATTGACAACGGCGACACCCATGCCCGCAAAAACCACAGGAGTATAGACACGGTTGGGGTTGTAATAGCCTTGGATGAGGTCAATGGGGCTGATCATCATGTCCAAGTGGAGGTTATGGTACATGAACGAGGTGTTGTAGTAGCCATTCTCGTCGGCACCGGTTGCGGTGGGAAAGTCGTTCTTGCCTGGGGTGTAGGAATAAATCCCATTGGTGGCAAAATTCTCATCATAAGCGAACGTTCCGTCATAAAGGAAGTTCAGTTTGCGGTTGTTTGCATGAAGCCCGTCGATGTAGCTCTTTCCTCCGTTGACGTCGTAAGCGAGACGCAATCCTATGTTGTGGGTAATCCACTTGCCAAAGTTGAGACTGGCGCCAAACGAAGGCTTGCCCCATTGCACGGCGGTGTAGTTGCCTGCCGGGTTCTTGTCGGAACCTTTCCACCAGTCAATGTTGCCATCCACAGAAATGAACCAATTCTGCTTCATGGTGCTTGCCAGGTAGCGCTTCGATTCGTTGTTACCATCCGTAGTGGTGGTTTGCCCGAAAGCCGTTGTCGCGGCAGCCATCGCCACGAACAAGATGCATGTAGTAAGTGTTCTGTTCAACATAATGAAGTATTTGTTCGGTTTAGAATTTGGTCGGCAAAAATACGCTTTTTTTTTCATCCTGCCCGACTTTTTGAAGAAAAGCGTCCGTTTTTCGGTTGGTCATCACTTTCCTGCCAAGCGTTCCAATGTGTTCAAGACGAGTTTCTGCACGTAGGGATGATAGTCGGTAAGGAACTCTTCGGTGACGCGGTTGGCGATGGCCACACAAATGGTCAAGCAGTTGTGGCCCATCATCTTGCCGAGGCCGTAGAGCGCCGACGACTCCATCTCGAAGTTGCACACGCGCCAGCCTTGGAAGTTGAAGCTTTCGATTTTTCGATTGTTCTCGGGATAGGCCAATTGCATCCGCAGCGTGCGTCCTTGCGGGCCGTAGAATCCGGGTGCGGTGGCGGTCACACCTTGGTAATAGCCTTCGGCCAAACGGTCGTAAAGCTCCTTAGAGCCTTCCACGACGTAAGGCTTGGGCAAGTCGGTCGGGTAGCCCATCTGCTCGATGAAGGCGTCGCGCATGGCGATTTCGTTCACTTCCTTGTGCTTATCATAGAAGTAGAGCAGTCCGTCCAGGCCGATGGCGTAGCGCGTGGCCACGTTCTCGCCCACCTTGATGTCGGGCTGCAACGCGCCGCAAGTGCCGATGCGGATGAGGTTCAGGGTGCGGTGCTCCGCCTTGGGCATTCGGGTTTCCATGTCGATGTTGGCCAAAGCGTCAAGTTCGTTGATCACGATGTCGAGGTTGTCGGTGCCCATCCCGGTGGAGAGCGCCGTGATACGCTTGCCATTGAAATAGCCAGTTCGGGTGATGATTTCGCGGTTTTGGCTTTTCACCTCGATCTTTTCGAAAAAGGCGGCAATCATATCGACGCGGCTCGGGTCGCCGACCAGGATGACATCGTCAGCCAATTGGTCGGGATGGAGGTTCAGGTGGTATATAGCGCCCTCGCTGTTGAGGATGAGCTGCGATGCGGGAATAGGTTGGTTCATGGTTTTTTCGTTTTTTGAGTAAGGCGGCAAAAATACGAAATTATTTCAAATGGCGTTATTTTTCAGCAATGGACGAAAAATGGCTATCTTTGCGCAAAATTCAAAAACCATGAGCCACATCATCATAAAGAACATCTCTATCGGCGACGAGCTGCTTATCGGTCAAGTGATTAACACCAATGCCGCTTGGCTCGGCGAGCAACTTTCAGCCGCTGGTTTCCAACTCGATTCTGCCCTGACCATCGGCGATTCCGAAAAAGCCATCCTCGATGCCTTCAACGCCTGCATGGACGCCGACCTCGTGTTGGTGACGGGCGGCCTCGGCCCCACCGCCGACGACATCACCAAGCCAACCGTTTGCAAGTTCTTCGGGACGGAGCTTGAATTCAACCAAAAGGCTTACGACAACATCGTCGCGCTCTTCAAGCGTCGCGGCTTCGAGATGAGCGAGCGCAACCGCGGCCAAGCCATGCTGCCGAAGTCGTGCCAATACATCCCGAACACATACGGAACCGCCCCTTGCATGTGGTTGGAGAAAAACGGCGTCGTCTTCGCTTTCATGCCCGGCGTGCCGTTCGAGATGAAAGGCATCTTCAACGACGAGCTGCTGCCGCGCATCAAGGCGAGGTTCCATGCGGTGCCGTACGAGAAGCGCGTCATCATGACCACAGGCATCGGGGAGTCGTTTTTGGCCGACCGCATCAAGGACTGGGAAGACGGCTTGCCCGATTTCCTTTCGCTGGCCTACCTGCCCCAACATGGCATGGTGCGCCTGCGCCTGAGCGGACGGCATGAGGACGCGAGACTGCTTCACGAGACCTTGGAAAGCGAGACCGCGAAACTGACGGCCTTGATTTCCGACTACATCTTCGCCATGCAAGACGAGCCCATCGAGCACGTGGTTTTCGAGTTATTAATTAATAGGTGCATGACCTTCGCCTCAGCGGAGAGCTGCACGGGCGGCAACATCGCCCACCGCATCACCCTGATTCCAGGCAGTTCCGAGGTATTCAAAGGCACTGCGGTCACCTATGCCACGCCCACGAAAACCAAGGTGTTGGGCGTTTCAGCAGAAACCATCGAAAAACACGGTGTCGTGAGCCAAGAAGTCGTTGAAGGCATGGCCCGGGGTGTCCGTCAATTAATGGAAGCCGACTTCGGCTTGGCCACCACGGGCGTTGCCGGACCGAGTGGCGGCACCGAGGAAAACCCTGTTGGAACGGTGTGGATTGGCCTCGCCACACCCAACAAGGTGATTTCCAAACGCTTCAACTTCGGCAAAGACCGCGAAAACGTGATTAATCGCGCCACGATTGCGGCCTACGAGATGCTGAGACAGGCTGTTTTGTCTTACGCAGAAAACGCAGAATCAATTTGAATTAGCCAGTTCCGTAGGGACGACAGATACTAAACGGGGATGCTAATCCCCGGTCTAACACCCAGAGTAATATGAAAAAGACAACCCTCATCCTCCTATCACTGATAGCAGTAGCCTGCCAGCATCAAACCCCGGCCTACAAAGCCAAACTCGATGTGAAAACAGAGCCTTACGACCTCCAGTTCGACCGTTACGAAGACGTGCTCTTCAACCTCGACACGGCTGATTTCCAGCAAGAACTGGCAAAAATCCAGGACCGTTATCGCGTGTTCCTCAGCGGCGACCTCAACGACCCCGACGCGGTGAAATACCTCAAGGATTTCGCCATCGACCCGTTCAGCGTCATGTTGTATGAAAAGGTGAAAACCGCCTTCCTCGACCTCAAGCAGGTGGAACCGATGGTGGAAGACATCTTTGCGCATTTTCACCACTATTATCCTGAAATTGAGCTTCCTAAGAAGGTTTTCACTTGCGTGACGGGCGTTATTATCGAGGTACCGCCCGTGCAAATCATCGACAACCAGTTGGTGGTTTCCTTGGATTGGTATCTCAACCAAGACGAGGCCTATGACCAAATTGGGATGCCGAAATACATGCAAGCGCGCACCAACTTGGCAACCTTGGCCAAGGATGTGGCTAAAGAACTGTATGTGAATTATTTGCAAGAATGGCGCAAGCAAGGCCAAGTGATCGACGAGATGCTGTATTACGGCCGTTTGGACTTCTTCGTCGAGGCAATGTGCCCCACGATGCCCGACAGCGTCTTGCTCGGCTATTCGTCAGGCCAATGGCGTTGGGCCGTGGAGAACGAAGGGCAGGTGTGGGCCGACATCGTGGGCAACAAGCGGCTTTACGACTCCAGCTTGGACGCTTATATGATGTTTTTCGGCGACGGTCCGTTCACGCAGGCCTACAGCAACGACGCGCCCTCGCGCCTCGGCGAGTTCTTCGGCCTGAACATCGTCCGCGCCTACGCCTCGAGCCACGATGGTTTCGATCTGAAAGAATTCATGGAACGGAAAGATCTTCGGAACATTTTCCAAGATTCGAGCTATAAACCAAGGAAGTAGTCTTTTGCCTTGGTCATTCATACAGGTTTTACATGCCTATTGCTACTCTCGGATTTTGCATCCATTTCCCTTTTCGTTTGTGCAAAAAACTTTGGCCTAAAATCTATACGCACGCATAGGACTCGCCAGGAAGTCTTCGTAGCTCAGCCTAATGCCGTCTTCCAGCTCGGTCTTGTATGTCCAGCCGAGTTTGGTGGCTTTCGATACATCAAGGAGCTTGCGAGGGGTGCCATTGGGGCGGGTGGCGTCCCACTTGATTTCGCCCGCGTAGCCTACCACCTTGGCGACCAACTCGGCAAGTGCCTTGATGGTCAGCTCCTTGCCAGTGCCGGCATTCACGGTCTCATTGCCGCTATAGTTGTTCATCAGGAACACGCAAAGGTTGGCCAGGTCGTCAACATAGAGGAACTCGCGCAGCGGGCTGCCGTCGCCCCAGCAAGTGACCTCCTTCAAACCATTGACTTTGGCTTCGTGGAAACGCCTGATCAATGCCGGAAGCACATGGCTGTGCTCGGGGTGGTAGTTGTCGTTGGTGCCATAGAGGTTGGTCGGCATCACGCTAATGTAGTCGGTTCCGTACTGCCGATTGAGGTATTCGCAATACTTCAGTCCGCTGATCTTGGCCAAGGCGTAGGCCTCGTTGGTTTTCTCCAACTCGCCTGTGAGCAAGCAACTTTCGGTCATGGGCTGCGGAGCCATACGGGGATAGATGCAGCTGCTGCCGAGAAACTCCAGCTTCTTGCAGCCGTTCTTCCATGCGGCGTGGATGACGTTCATCTCCAAGACCATGTTGTCGTACATGAAGTCGGCCAAAGCCGATTGGTTGGCGACGATGCCGCCCACCTTGGCCGCTGCCAAAAACACATACTCGGGTTTTTCCTCAGCGAAGAACTTCTCAACCGCTTCTTGACGGGTTAAATCCAGTTCGTTGTGGGTCCGCAACACCAGATTACCGTAGCCTTGCCGTTGCAGTTCGCGGACGATGGCGCTTCCCACCATGCCTCTATGCCCTGCGACATATATTTTGCTCTCCCTATTCATCGTCTGCCACCTCCATGTGCATCTTGCGTACCTTTTTCATGTCGTGATCGACCATTATCTTGACCAAGTCCTCAAACGAAGTCTTGGCGGGGTTCCAGCCCAACCGGGTCTTCGCTTTGGTCGGGTCGCCAAGCAACTGGTCTACCTCTGCCGGGCGGAAATATTTCGGATCGACCTCAACGAGCACTTTCCCCGTCTTGGAGTCAATGCCTTTTTCCTCTACGCCCATGCCTTCCCAGCGCAAATCGATGCCGACATACTTGAACGCCAGCGTGCAAAACTCGCGCACGCTATGGTATTGTCCCGTAGCGATGACGAAATCTTCGGGCTCGGGCTGTTGCAAAATCAACCACATGCACTCCACATAGTCTTTGGCATAGCCCCAGTCGCGCAAAGAATTGAGGTTGCCGAGATACAACTTGTCCTGATAGCCTTGGGCGATACGGGCAGCGGCCAAAGCGATCTTACGGGTGACGAAAGTTTCGCCTCGGCGTTCCGACTCATGGTTGAAGAGGATGCCGTTGCAGCAGTACATGCCATAGCTCTCGCGGTAGTTCTTCATGATCCAGAAGCCGTAGAGCTTGGCCACGCCGTATGGTGAACGTGGATAGAACGGTGTCGTCTCCTTCTGCGGCACCTCCTGCACCAAGCCGTACAACTCAGAGGTAGAGGCTTGATAGATGCGACAGGTTTCGGCCAGTCCCGCGATGCGGACGGCTTCCAACAGACGCAACACGCCAATGGCATCGGCGTCGGCGGTGAACTCAGGCACGTCGAAACTCACTTTCACGTGGCTTTGGGCTGCGAGGTTATAGATTTCGTCAGGTTTTATTTCGGAAATGATGCGAATCAAGCTCGACGAGTCGGTCAAGTCGCCCCAATGCAGGTTGACGAGGCGGCACTGCTTCATGTCGCGCACCCACTCGTCCAGATAAAGGTGCTCGATGCGACCAGTGTTGAAACTCGAGCTGCGGCGCAGTATTCCATGCACCTCGTAGCCTTTATCTATCAGAAACTCAGCCAGAAACGAGCCATCTTGACCCGTTATTCCGGTGATTAGCGCTGTTTTTGACATAAGCCAAGACTTAAATTACGTTTTGTTAGATTAATGCAGATTTGATAGTCTCTACTATATATCGCACATCCTCGTCGCTCACATAAGGCCCGGCGGGGAGGCACATACCCACTTTAAAGATAGACTCAGAAACACCGTTGACGTAGGCCGGACTGTTCTTATACACAGGCTGTTTATGCATGGGTTTCCACACAGGACGCGCCTCGATGCCAGCGGCATCCATAAACACACGCAATGCCTCTACATTGTCGTTAGGTTGGCAGTCGGTCACCGCCGACGATGCGGCATGAATCACACCGGCGGCACCGCCCACGGCACCTTGCACGATGGTTTTGTACGCATTCTCTTGACCTTTGACCTTTACGTTCTCGTCTATTGTGATGGTGCAAAGCCAATAATTGCTATCATACTCGCCAGATGCAGGCTGTGCATGGACGTGGATGCCTGGAACATCTTTCAGTAAATCTTCATACATCTTTTGAACATGTTTATGATGGGCGATGTGGTCATTAACAATAGTCATTTGCCCACGGCCTATGCCAGCGCAGATGTTCGACATGCGGTAGTTGAAGCCAATCTTCTCGTGTTGATAATATGGATAGCTCTCGCGATACTGGGTGGCATACATCATAATCTCGCGCCATTCGTCCTCGTTGGCCGTCACCAATGCGCCACCGCCCGAGGTGGTAATCATCTTGTTGCCGTTGAAACTCAGTACGCCCGACTTTCCAAATGTACCCAACATCCGGCCTTTATACTTCGACCCAAAGCCTTCAGCGGCATCCTCGACGACGGGTATGTCGTAGCGGTTGGCGATTTCCATGATGCGGTCGGCTTTGTAGGGCATACCGTAAAGCGCCACAGGAATGATGGCCGCTGGCTTGCGACCCGTTTTGGCGATTCTGTCCTTGATGGCCTCTTCTAACAGATCGGGGTCGATGTTCCAAGTGTCGGGTTCCGAGTCGATCAGGATGGGTGTTGCGCCAAGATAGGTGATGGGGTGTGTGGAGGCGCAGAAGGTGAAACTCTGCACCAACACCTCGTCGCCTGCCTTCACACCAGCGGCAATAAGCCCCAGATGCACAGCGGCGGTACCGCTCGAAAGGGCGACGACGCGCTTTCCTTCCCCGACAAACTCTTCAAGGTCTTTTTCAAATCCATTGACATTAGGTCCAAGCGGCACCACCCAATTGGTGTCGAAGGCTTCTTTGATGTACTTTTGTTCAAGACCTGCTTCGCTCATGTGGGCTAGGCAGAGGTAGATTCGTTTATTAGCAGACATAATATATGTTATTATTTAAATTACGATAAACAATCCATACAACCTGTCGTCTCACATCACACCTTCTCAAAATAAGTATCAGGCTTATTCGGGTCGAAAATCTCATTGCAATACATCACCGTCACCAAGTTCTCTGTCTCGCTGAGGTTGATGATGTTGTGCGTGTATCCAGGCAGCATGTGGATGCACTGGATGTTGTCGCCACTCACTTCAAACTCGATGATTTCGTCCGTGCCGAGTTTGCGCTCTTGGATCAATCCGTGGCCGCTAACCACAATAAAGAACTCCCATTTGGTGTTATGCCAGTGCTGGCCTTTGGTGATGCCGGGCTTGCTGATATTGATGCTCACCTGACCACAGTTCAACGTGTGAACCAATTCGGTAAAGGAGCCGCGGTCGTCCACGTTCATTTTCAGAGGGAAGGCGACCTTTTCCTTGGGAAGATAGCTCAGGTAGGTGCTGTAGAGCTTCTTGGCAAAGCTGTTGGCAGGAATCTCTGGCACCATCAGGGTTTGGGGTTGGGCTGCAAATTGCTTCAGCAGGTCGACGATGCCACCCAAAGTGATTTTGTGCGTTGTCGGGACATAGCAATACTTGCCGTCAGGTTTGGGCAGCACATCCAGACCCTCAAACTCACAATGATGCTCCTCGCCTTTCAAGCAGGCAATCATCTCGTCAACCAAATCGTCAATGTAAAGCAGCTCCAGTTCCACTGACGGGTCATTCACCGTGTAAGGCAGGTCATTGGCGAAAGCATTGCAGAAAGTGGCAACGGCACTGTTGTAGTTCGGTCGGCACCACTTGCCGAATAAGTTGGGGAACCTGTAAACAAACACCTTGGCTCCAGTTTCCTTGCTATAATCCAAGAAAAGGTCTTCGCCAGCTTTCTTGCTTCTGCCATATTCCGAGTTTCCAAACCGCCCCTTCAGCGATGCCTGCTGTGAGCTGCTGAGCATCACCGGGCACTTGTTCCCGTGCTTCTTCAGCGTTTCGAGCAGCGTCGAGGCAAAACCGAAGTTGCCTTGCATGAACTCCTCCTGGTTCTGCGGTCGGTTCACCCCGGCCAGGTTGAACACGAAGTCGGCCTTGGCGCAGTAGCCATCCAACAACGATGGGTCAGTATCGATATCATACTCGTAAATCTCCTTGATTTTCAATTCCGGAAATCTACGGTCTTTGCCTTCTTGTATATTGCGGAGGTTCGCGCAGAGATTTCTGCCCACGAAACCCTTCGCTCCTGTAACCAGTATTTTCATATCTCTCTGATTTAATTTATTTTTTCGCCTGCGACTTTTTTTCTCACACAGATTACACGGAATTCACAGATTTTTTTGCCAACAGCGAGCAATATCTGTGTCATCTGTGTGACATAATTATCTGCGTGAAGTTCGTCAGAACTTTCTCCAGACCATTTTGTTTACTACACCAACATACGATTGAATGATACGCACCACTTTCGTTGACACGTTCTCGTCCACATAATCTGGCACTGGTATCCCGTCGTGGCCGTCTTTGATCAGTTCCACTGCCACGTCAACGCTCTGAAGCAGACCTATCGTGTCAATGCCGCTCAGCACGAAACAACCTTTGTCCAAGGCTTCGGGACGCTCTGTCGAGGTACGGATGCAGACTGCCGGAAAGGGATGACCCACGCTGGTGAAAAACGAACTCTCTTCAGGCAATGTGCCGCTGTCGCTCACCACTGCAAAGGCGTTCATCTGGAGGCAGTTGTAGTCGTGGAAACCCAGGGGCTCATGCTGGATGACACGTTTGTCCAGTTGGAAGCCAGTAGCCTCCAAACGCTTTCTTGAACGTGGATGGCAGCTGTAGAGAATCGGCATGTCGTACTTTTCAGCCATTTTGTTGATGGCGGTGAACAACGATATGAAGTTCTTCTCCGTGTCGATGTTTTCCTCACGGTGGGCACTCAGCAGAATATACTTGCCCCTTTCCAAACCCAGACGAGCGTGGATATCCGAAGCCTCAATCTCTTTCAAATTGTTGTGCAGTACCTCGGCCATGGGTGAACCCGTAACGTATGTGCGTTCCTTGGGTAGCCCCGTATCGGCCAAATATCTGCGGGCGTGCTCGCTGTAAGCCATGTTCACATCGGAAATGATATCCACGATGCGGCGGTTGGTCTCCTCGGGCAGACATTCGTCCTTGCAGCGGTTGCCGGCCTCCATGTGGAAAATGGGGATGTGCAGGCGCTTTGCACCGATGACGCTCAAACATGAGTTCGTATCACCCAACACCAGCACGGCATCCGGCTTCACCTCCACCATCAGCTGATAGCTCTTGGCGATGATGTTGCCCATGGTCTCGCCCAAGTCGTTACCCACGGCCTCCATATACACATCGGGGTCAGCCAGCTTGAGGTCCTTGAAGAAGACACCATTTAGGTTGTAGTCGTAGTTCTGACCTGTATGCGCCAGCAATGTATCAAAATACTGACGGCATTTGTTGATGACAGCCGCAAGTCTAATTATTTCGGGTCTCGTTCCAACAATAATAAGTAATTTCAACTTACCATCGTTTCTAAAATGCTTTACTTCCATATTACTCGTTTTTACATTGTCAAGAATTTGAGAATTAGAGAATTTTCTTAACCTATGCTTGCGCATTGTCTGTGATGCCACTCATTGGGATACCACTTGTATTCCAAACTAGTGGCTCCGAAGTTCAATAACAACCCCAACTTGTGATTGCTCACATGTAGGTAGTTGATGACTTGAGCTTCAAATTCTCCGATTATTTCAGACATAGCTTTCAGTTCAACCCCCATCTTATCTTCAATTAAGAAGTCGTAATAGAAATCATGTTCCAGCTTGACTCCATGGAATACAAGGTCTATATGCTTTTCTTTCTCATATGTGATGTTGTTCTCTTTCAGAAGAACTTCAAAAGCATCCTGATAGACCTTTTCCTTGAACCCACATCCCATCTCACGATGCAGTTGCATCGCAATTCCAAGAATTCTATTGCTCAATTCAGGATATAACATTGCTGTTTTGAAATAATTCTCAAATTCTCTAATTCTTGATTTATACTAAATTCGGAATACCATTCAGTTCGTTCTGGATATACGTCAGACTCGCAATCTTCTCTTTCGTTTCCTCCAGATTCAGTATCCTCGTGTTATTCGAGTTGAACTCATCTATCAAAGCGCGTTTGGTGTCACCCTCCTTGAAATACTTGTCGTAGTTCAAGTCGCGGTTGTCGGCAGGTACAGCATAAAAGTTGCCCATGTCGATAGCCTTTGCAGCCTCCTCCTTGGTCAGCAGCGTCTCGTACATCTTCTCACCGTGGCGAATTCCGATGACCTTGATTTCCTCTTTCTTGCCTCCGAATAACTCGCAGACAGCTTCGGCTTGGGTCTGTATGGTGCAGGCAGGAGCTTTCTGCACCAGGATGTCTCCATTCTTGCCATTCTCAAAGGCAAACAGCACCAGGTCAACAGCCTCCTCAAGAGACATGATGAAGCGGGTCATCTTCGGCTCAGTAAGTGTGATGGGATTGCCTTTGCGAATCTGGTCAATCCAGAGAGGAATGACCGAGCCACGGGAGCACATCACATTACCGTAACGGGTGCAGCAAATCTTGGTGTCACCACTCAGACGGCTCTTGGCCACGGCAATCTTCTCCTCGATGGCCTTGGTGATACCCATCGCGTTGATAGGATAAGACGCCTTGTCCGTCGAAAGGCAGATCACGCACTTCACGCCAGCATCAATAGCGGCATCGAGGGTGTTGTCCGTACCAATGACATTGGTCTTAACGGCCTCCATCGGGAAGAACTCGCAGCTGGGCACCTGCTTCAGAGCAGCGGCGTGGAACACATAATCCACGCCCTTCATGGCGTATTTCAACGTGCTCTTATTGCGCACGTCGCCGATGTAGAACTTAATCTTGTTGGCCACCTCAGGCATACGCGCCTGGAAGTCGTGACGCATGTCATCCTGCTTCTTCTCATCGCGGCTGAAGATGCGGATTTCGCCGATGTCGGTACGGAGGAAACGGTTCAACACGGCATTGCCGAAACTGCCCGTGCCTCCCGTAATCAGGAGGACTTTGTCTTTGAATACACTCATTGTTAGTATTTTGATTTTATGTTAATTGTCTATATTGATAGTTCAAGCCGCTTAAACCCTTAAATTTTTGAAACCTGAATCTTGAAACCTGGAACTTGAAACTATCCACTCTCAACTGACTATAAACTATAAACCATAAACCATAAACCATAAACTGTTAAAGGTGAAGCCAATTAACGAACAATTAATGGATAATTCATGGCAATTACACGTTTATCATATCTGTGTAATCTGTGTGACCTAAACCCTAAATCGCCAGAATATCGTCTGGAGCAAGCGGCTCATACCTCCCGTCCTTGCTTTCCATCAACACCGAGCCGCTCTCCAAGCACTCCGACGAGTGCCATCTGCCCTTCTCCACATTGATGCAACGGACATCTCCGTTGGCATCCAACACCACACTTTCGGTTTCATTACCCGCATCGTCATAAAAATGCCAGCATATCTTGCCGCGAAGCAAAACAACCGTTTCACTTGAGCTGAGATGGCGGTGAACGGGCATTACAGTGCCGGGTTCCAAGGCGTTCAGCATCCGCTGGGAGTAGTCTTCGGTAGCGTTGCGCAGGTCGAATGCCTGGCGCAAACGGGGCGAGGCTTTGGCTTGGGCTGACAAATCGTCTAATAAGTTCTTATCTATAACCATGAACAGTTAACCTTGAACTATAAGTTACTTCCACCTCGACCAAAACAAACACCTGCAAAACCGCCAAACATTTTTATCAAATTCTACAGTTTCCCAAGCAAATAATTCTTCAAATAATCGGCATTAAAGCCTGAGAGATTTCTTCCCTTAGCACGAATATCATCATCAAACCTCTTGTCGTACATGCCAATAATTTCGGTGCAAACAGAACACTCTATATCAAGCATCTTAGCTAAGGCTTCATAGACAACTAATCCTGTTGGTATATCTTCTGTAACATATCGTAACTGTGGCACAGAGTTGTTTTGGTAAGTTGGCGTTCTACCGATGGCGGAACTAAGACTTTCTCCCTCTTGTCGCACTACACCGTATGTAATATCAAGCCAATGCTGGGATGACAACACACAACTATCAAGAAACTCAGTAAATTCCTTTCGAATATGGCGAAGGATGTCAATATCGTCGGCACTTTCTTCCTCTAATGCTCGAAGTGCATTAGTCAATTTGCGCCAGATGTCTTCACGAGTATGTTCTTTTAAACCAAAGGTTTGCAACCCTAGTTTATGAGCTATTTGCAAGCGCACTTGGTCAATATGTTCAAGCACCCGTCCCACTTCTGGCCTTGCTGCTATGCCGTCCATATAGAATGAGAATACTTCACCTGTTGACTTCCGACGCTCTATCTCATCAATATTCAGCATATATGTGGCACAATGAAACACCGCACCGATGTTGTTCAGCGTAGTCAAAGCTGGAATACGAGTCAAAGCGGCTTGTGGAAACAACTCACGCATCATATTTACGTGATTGTGGTTTACCTCTCCTTCAAGCGACGCAATGAACGTTCTCTTTCTGCGCTTAATTAAGGCAGTGCCAGGCTTTGGTGCCTTGCAGCTATAAGGGCAGGTTGAAAGACAGATAATAGGATACTTTTCACCCAGTATGCGCCACATATAAGGTGATGCCACTGAACGGGAAGGAGACAACACCACAGGGGTTTTCTTTGCAGCCAATCCAGCATCGCACATTTCACGCACTGCACCCTCATGGTAGGTTGATGGTAACGAAATGATAATAATGTCGGCTTTGTCAACCAACTGTTTCACATCTGATGTAACCTCACTATCACCCAATGGCACAAAGTGAGATTCTTCATGATTAGTGTTCTCTGGGCGTTCCAGATAAATGCCACCAGAGGTTTGGATAGCATTAATCACCTCTTGACCGTGTGAAGAAGGCCTATTGTAACCGATCACACGATAGCCTCGCGACAGCATATCTGCAAAATAGGCATGCCCACTCTGTGATGCGAGACCATATATTCCAATTGTCATATTTTTTTGGATATCAAAAACAGAAAAAAAACGTTTATTCATTTGCCCATGAAACCAACTCCAAATCGCCTCTTTGTTTCAGCAACTGAATATTTGTTTCCATGGGTTGCTTATCATGACCGAAATATGAAATGCTATTGTCCATCAAAACATCACCTCTGTCTTTCATATAATCGGGATGGCAATACAGTTCAAAACAACTTTCTTTTTCGAACCATTCGGGATGTGTAAGGAATCCGTCAATATTGCTTGAACGATAGAACTTTACAAATGGATTCCAACTTAAAATTCTAAAAATCTTTCTTCTCGTATGTTCCTGATGCACTCCAATATATCGAACTGTTTTTATGCGATGTGTCCAAGTGAACAAATTCAAAGCTATTGACACCGGCCAAGTTAAGTTATACCAAAGATGGAAATCAATATGACGACGGTTGCCTTTGCCCTCTGTCACCTGAAGGAACCTGTTATATTGTGCACAGAGTTCTCTATAAACTTTACAAAACTTGAAAATATCTTTGGGTCTATTCGGCAGTCCCGTGTAAGGCTTGAATAATCCATTCTCACAGAAAGACTTATCCTTGGCCATCTTTTCTGTCAAAGGCCTATCCATTGAATCCTCACCATTGAGATTGCCTGACACGTTGAAATGACAATGAATATGCTCTACATACCCCCCCCTATTTATTTGACTCACAGCATCTTGTAGATATTGTCCAGTCACAATCAATCCAGCAGATTTTATGAGTCCCTTTTTGAAGGATTCATCAATGGCTTTGTTTCGATTGGGGCTGCGACCAAAATCGTCAGCCGACAAAAAAACTTTTTTCATATTCAACATTTTTAGTCTTGGCTATACAACGCCAATAATTCTTCTTTGCTTTTGATACCATATTTCTGTATGGCACCGGTGTTTCCCAGATCCTTACCACACAACTTCCCATTCACATACCAATCCAAGCCCATATAATTAGAATACCAATTCAGCAGTTTATCCATCGTTGGGGCTTGCAAACCGAAATACTCGAAATAGGAGCGGATAACCAAAAGCCCCCATGGAAAATCCTCTGTAAACATTCTTGAATCGGTATCGGCAACATATTTGCCATCTTGCTCTTTCATAGGGGCATAAACCGACTGGAAGGTGGCTATGCTATTTATCTTAGCCGTCATCTGCGGTATGGTAGGCGACTCATAATGCTCAGACAGTCTCTTGATGGCCGATGTATCTATCCCATGCATTGTATCCAAAAGGACATGCAACTCATCATCCATCGAGAACAGCGTTTCGGATGCCGCATCGGTCCAACCCACATAGAACTTCGACTTTTGCCCGAACTTATGCTCTCTGTCATACTTCCCAAACAGCTCGTAGGTTCTGGAGGTGTGCAGAATCGGGTTGGTGGGCGTAAGCGCAATTTCCAGAAAGTTTGATGCTTTCTGCGTCTTTAATCCGCATTGCTCTATCATTTCACATGCTGCATCGATTCTGCCCCTTTGCAATGTTCCGACCACACTGAACGGCTTCCAACTTTTCAGATTTGTTTCAGTGCCGTATTGTTGTAGTTTGGCTGTAAATGGCACCCGCTGAAAACCAAACAGGGTTTGATTGCCTTTGAAATGCTTATTGAAGAAGAACTCACATCCGCCACCGCCTGGCAATACACCAATAAAGGCATTGTCGGAAACATACGAAGCAATGTCGGCAAAAGCCTTTTCTACCGCAAAATGAGGTAAAGCCACGAATACGATGTCGGCATTGCCTGCCGCTTTGTTGGCTTCATTGCTGATACAGTCAGCATTTATGGTGTATGAAAAAGCACCTTCAATATCATTGCATTTGATACTCGCTGCAAATCTTTCTGGATGCCGTGTGTACATCGACACACGATAATCCGGATGGGTATGCTTTATGTAGCACAAAAGCGTGGTTCCGATATGACCGCCGCCCACTATACAAATATTCATTTTGTTGTTTTTTTGAATTGTTTCTATAAGGCGACGATTGCTACTATCAAATCCAGAACCTCTCTTTAGGATACCCCATCGGAACATCTAAAGTTTGGCTCTCATACTTTTCAAGTATCTTTTTCGCCCAGTAAATGTCAAATATGGCTAAACCGCCATTATAAACTATTGTTCTCTCCTCATCATTTTCTCGGCCTGGCTTTACCTTGTTGGTCACATCGGTAATACGCGCCATCCTTTCCTTGAACTGCTCAAAATATCTATATCCTTCAACATGGCCGATGTCATCTACAAAAACCTTGTCAAAAAACAAATCGCAGTTTTGGAAACCTGATGTGTGAACTGGTACAATGTTACATCCTTTCTTGAAGACACTGTTATTTTCGCATATCACACTGTGAGCAAAACTAACGCACGATACAACAATGTCAGAATCAAACAGTTCTTCTATTGAGTTTACGATCTGATACCTTATTCTATATTGTTGTATATCAATTAGTTGCCCCCCCCCGTTCACTTCAGGGAATCTTTGCATAAACAGCTCAACCTGATCCTTATATGGCATTAGTTTCACGGTGATAGGACGTTTATACAAATTATACCAAAAATACATGAAAGCCCGTGCTGCTGTACCCAACCCATAGATGGCTAAGGTTTCAGGTTCCTTTTTTGCAAATGTTGTTGCATTGTAATAGGCACAGGCACCTGTTCGCATCGAAGTAATCCACATTCCGTCCAGAACGGCATACAGTCCTTCTTCTGAAATCTTCTGCATCATAATATTCGAATTCCTCTTTGGAATCCCATTAACATCATCCACATTACGGCTAATAAACTTCACACCTGCCACATCTTCGTTGGGCATCACACAAGGCATGGTAATATAGCGACCGCTATCGCCTTGCCATGTATGGGTCTTAGTGGGAAGAATAAATTCATCCTGCTTTTGCCACACCTCTTCAGTCCACGAAAACATCTCTTCGGCTGAGATTCCCAAAGACTGGATTCTATCGAAATCTATAACTTTCATACCAATGATTTTAAAGCTTTAACCAGTTTTTCATTGTCTTCTTTGCCTCTAATGGCAATACGAATGTAGCGGTCGCCTTCCAAACCTTTCTTGGCGCGACAATTGCTCATCAGAATGTTGTGACCTTTCAGCATCTGCATCACAATGCCTGATGCTGTGAAAGGCTGCTTCACTTCACAAAAAACGTAGTTGGCCTGCGTTGGCATCACATGCAAGAACGCTATCCCGTTCAAATCGTTTATGAAACGCTTACGCTCCTCAATAAACTTGCCACAGGCTTTCTTATAATCTTTCTCGTATTTCGTGAATATCTGCATAAAGAACTCAGCAAACGAGTTGATGTTCCATATACTCACTTTCTTTTTCATTGTTGCTATAAGTTCGGTATCTGCCGAAGCAAGGATTCCCAATCGTAAGCCTGGCACACCGAAACTCTTCGATATGCTCTTCATCACCGCCATGTGGGGATAGGCTTCAAGCAACTCATCATGAAGCATGGAACCCGTCTCCCAACTCTCGCTGAAATCAACAAAGCTTTCGTCAACAATCAAACGGATGCCATTCTTTTCGCACCATTTAGCAAGCATCAACACACCCTCCAAGGGGATATAATTGCCAGTCGGGTTATCAGGGTTGATAAGCAATAATGTTTCAACAGGATTCTTACCAAAGAAGTCCATCAAATCCTTTTCATCATAGCGGAAGTCTTTTTTGCTTGGGATAAATGTAACCACCCTGTCATCTTCCATACGGTTAGGATACTCCTCAAAAGTAGGCCGTATCACACCAAGCTTGCCTTCAATGGTTTCCATCAGAGCCTTGATCAACTCTGCCGCACCGTTACCCGGTATGATGTACTTTTCTTTTACCCCCCAACACTTGCTGGCCAGCAAAGTATTCACCTTCATACCCGATGGGTATTCAGTCAGCAGGGTGCGGAAATTGGACTGCATCTCGTCAAGCAATCTTTCGGACGGGAAGAAGGGATTGACAAGGTAGCAGTAGTCCAACATCTGCGGGAAACGCCAAAAGCCACCATATCGGCCAAAATACCGCTGTAAGATATGTTCCTCGTCGGCAAACAATGCCTCGGCAATGTCAAGGTCTTGCTTGTCGTCAATCTCATACCATTTCTCGCCCTCGTCCAAAGGCAAAGCCTTCAGGTCATGCGAACTTAAGAACGAGATAATCCTCAAAACGTTCTCATAATACTCGTTGTTGCCCACTGCCTTGCTATAGGCTTCGAGGAAAGGGATGTATTTGGTGGCAGAAAAGTCTTTCGATAGTTTGTAGATATTGACCGTCTTGTAGTAGAAAGCTATGTCGGAATACTTGAATGCCGCCTTGGGAACAAAGTTCAAGATTTCATTGTCCTCATTGATGCGCACCATGGTGCCATCCATCCACGTCTCGTATTTGGCCACCAGTGCAAGGTTGGGGAATGGCGCATTGACCAGTTTTGTAATGACAGCCTCATCATAAATCAGGTCTGATTCAAGAAGTATCGTATCTTCCTCTTGCAGATAATCCTTGGCAAGATACAGCGAATAGATATTGTTGGTCTTGTCGTAGATAGGATTGTTGACATATTCAATTTTCATCCCCTTATAGTCCTTACCCATATAGTCAATTACGTTCTGAGCCTTATAGCCCACCACGAGAACGACACGAGAGATTTTTGACCTATAAAGAAATTCCAAGGCTCGGTCGATGAGTTTCACCCCATTGACTTCGAGCATACATTTGGTATTGTCTTGGGTATATTCACCCAAACGCCGCCCCATACCGGCAGCAAGAATGATTGCTTGCATATATTTTGTTTCTTAACTATTACTTATCTAAACTTGAACTGGAAACTTGACAATGTGTCGTTCACAAACCTTTCGGTATGAGTATTATATGTCCTCATATATGTCCTCACATAAACATTATCGCCTTGGTCAAACTCCCATAACTCAATCAAACCATTACCTCCATTAGGCTCCCATTGTATATTAAACATTATTTGAGGTACGATTCTTCCAACCAAATTTGCCGAATATAATATTCTGGAACGAGCAGATGTATGTCCACACAATACACACCGTATGTTATCATTCGGATATACCAGATTTTCCCAAACATACTGTGAAGGGCGACTTAAAGTATCTACCATATATTGCAATTCCTGATATCTATACGAAGTTGCATAGTAAATGTAACTATGGACAATCAGCATAATTTTCTCGTTTGGATAACAGTTAACGATACTATCAGCCCATTGAATCACATTTGTTCTTGGTTCCAGTTCCATAAACAACAGATAAATAGGGTCATTTTCAAATAATTCTTCTCTCACCAGTATGTTTTCATAGCTTGTTGAATCATAATACGCCACGATATGCGAAACGGTTGATGGGAAGCCTACATATTGACTGAAATGAGTTGAATCGCGATGACACCACTGGTTTGGGGCATTGCATCGATAGTCATGATTGCCAATGCAGGTGTAAAAGGGCATCGTTTCAGTAAAAGGTGCCGTTATGGTTTGAAAAGTTTGCCATTCTGAAATCCAATTGTGATCTGTTACGTCTCCTGTATGCAACACAAAACTAATATTGTCTTTATGGTCGCTTAGCCATTCCAGCGAACTTTCAAAGTATTGAGAAAAACCGGTTCAGGGGAGGATTTCCGTGGATGCCCACAAGGGCAGAGTCATATTACCCGAATATCTTCATAAGCCTGTACATGAAGAAGGGGAGGTCTGAAACGCCCCTCACCTGTGAGCGGAAACCTTTCATCTTGGAGTTCAGCGATTCTGCTGATGCGTTGGTGGAGCGGTTTGTGAAATAGTTGAGCACGTACTCTTCCTTGCTTTTGATGGTGTCCCTCGCCGCGATCAGCTCGCGGATCAGGCTTTTGCCGACATCTGTGTACCATGCGTGCAGCTCCATCCTTGCCTCGTCTCGGCTCTGGTGCTTCTTGAATATGCACCTCAGCGAGCACAGCAGGCCGTATGCTGTTTTCATCCTCGGTTCCGTCTCGAAGAGCAGTTCCATCTCCTTTTTCTGGAAGTCGGTCCAGTCCTCGCCGCTCTTCATCAGCGGGTAACGCACGTGCGTCAGCAGGTCGGTTCTGGTCTCCCCGTTGCTGAGTTTTTGCGGCTCGTACTTCTCGTTCTTGCGTTTCGGGGGCCTGCCCAGCCGCTTTCCGTTCTTGCTTTTCCTTGGCTTGTGCTTCTTGGCGTATGCCTTCCGGTTCTTGGCCCGCCTCTCGAGGGTCTTCTTGAACTCGTGCTCCGACTTCTTCTCCTCGGCCCTGGCCTTGCGTTTGAGCTTCAGGCGCATTTCCTCAAGCCCTTTGCCGGCCAGCTGCACGATGTGGAAGCAGTCGATGACTATCTCGGCCTTGGGGAACATGGCTTCCACGACGCCCTTCATGCTGTCCGAGAAGTCCATCGTCACCTCCTTGACTTTCAGTCTCTCCTCTTCGGGAATCATGGACAGGATCCTCGTCACCTCCGCCACTGTCGTGCCCTTGACCGCCGCAATGAGCGTCCCCCGCTTGCCATGGCCGTCCTTGTTGGAGAGGAAGGTGAAGAGGTCATTGTGCAGCGTCGTCTCGTCGATGCTCAGCCGCTCGCCCATGTTGCCGTCCAGCAGCACCCACTCCCCGGCATGGGCCTTCTGCTCCCATTGGCGGAAGTCGCTCAAATGCTCCTTGTACACCCTGCCCAGGTACTTCCCGTCAGTCCGGAAGAAGCGCCCCACGCATCGGGCCGTCACTGGGTAGGTATCCAACCATTTTTTTTAAGAACTCCGCGAACTCCGCGGAATAGCATGTCCCTTCTGCCGTCAGCGCCGGGCTGTCGAGCATGACGCTGTGGCCTTCGTTGTCAAGCCATCTCCGCCGACGCACGTGTAGCAGCACCTTGTGCTCCCGTTGGGGGAAGTCGTTGAACGCACGGTACTCGGTGAACCCGTTCGGCTTCAGGTCGTGCCATACCTTCTCGCGCATGTCGCGCTCCTCCAGCCAGATGTGCAATATCCTTATGATTGTCCCTGTTTCGTCACGCTCCGTCGTGACCTCTTCCTCGACACTGGTTATCTCAAAGCTGTCAAGGATACCCTGGGGCAGCATGTACCGCACCAGAGTCTCGTAGTTGAATGTGTTCTTGCTTGCCATGATACTTGGATAACGTACTCGTCTCCCTTTTAGTATCATGACCACATAGCTCTGCTTTCATCCTTCCCCTGGGGGCGTGCATCCACGGAAATCCTCCCCTGAGCCGAAAAACCATTAGATATATAATACTGGATGTCGCCAAACACGGCAATGTATTTTGAGTCTTTATGAAGAACCGTATCAGGTTCACTTTTCTTAACGTATGGTTCTATTAAAGGCTCTTTTGCACAACCAATTTGGCAAACCCCCAGCAAATGCATTAGGAATAGAAAGCCAAAGTTAATCGCTATTCTATTTGTTTTCATGATACATCAACTCCCTACTACTGTTTTTTTTATCTGATTACCCTCTGTCACTACAACATATACTCCACTATCAGGCACTGTTATACTACAATTTTCCTCTTTTGTTTTGCTTATATACAAACACCTTCCAACCACATCAAAAACTCGAATAACGGTCGGGTAATTGGGAAAAACAGAAATAGCATGACCTATTGTAACAACTCTCAATTCACCACTGCACATATCCTCTTCAATACCCAATGTTGAATCAATCACAAACTGTGCAATAACTATCGTATCGCTCAAAACCTTAATTTCACGAGGATTGTTTGTTTCGCCATCACTCCAATCTTGAAAGATATAGCCATCGAATGGTATGGCTTCTACACTAACAGCTTCGCCATAACACAAACCATCATCCGAACCTATCACATAGCCGAAATCCTCTTGATTTGCCACCGCTTCAAGGGTGAAGGTGTGATCGGCCACAATGTTTGAGAAGCAACTCCATCCAGATGCCAATTGATAACTGTCCAACGCATCGCAATTCACTATTAACACACAATCCTGTGGCAGGTTATAAAAAGCATTCTCACCTATTACTGGTGGTGTCGAGGCCAAGCAAAAGATAGTATCAACTGAACTGGCCATGAAAAAGGCATAATCGCCAATTCTCTTTACATTACCCCCAATGGTGATGGAATGCAAGTACTTACAGCCCCAATAAGCATAATCACTTATTGTATCCGTATTGATTACACCTATTGTTTCGAGAGATGGACAGTCACTAAAAGCATAGTCGCCAACACGAATAACAGAGTCGCTGAAATCAATATGATGGAGATTGGGGCAATTGTAGAACGCCCTAACCCCTATTGATTGCACCGATGCCGGTATTTGAATTGATGTGATACCATTAAAGTTTGAGAAGATGCCATCAGGGATTACCGTCACACTATTACCCAAGAAAATGGAATCAAAATTACAACCCTCAAATGCCGCAAACGCGCTTGTACATTGTTCGCAATTGAAACACAGCACCTCAATATTTCCACAATGAAAGAAGGCATAGCTACCGATGGACGTTATTGTATACGGCAGTTCAAGTTTTCCAGTCAGCCCTGTGCATTTTGCGAAAGCACCCGATTCTATTGCTGTCACAAGATATTGATGATTGTTGTAGCTGACAACATCAGGTATCACCAAATCGCCCGTTGGCTTGGTATAGTTTGTATAGGCACTGTCGATATTCGGTCCAGGATAGGTAACACTCACCTTATAACCTATGCTATCAATGATGTTGAAATAAAGCGTCTGCCCAGATGTACAATTTGACGTGAAATCAAAAGCATACAAAAAGGTAGAAAAAAGAGAGAATAGGGAAGTAAGAATTAGTCTCATTATACATCAACACACCTAAAATATTCCAAGCTTATTTCTTGTTCCTTAACTCAGCTAATACTTCCTTGTAAGAACGATTACAATCAACCTTGATGATTGTATGCTCCTGCCCCCCCTTGACTGGTTTCATATAATCTCCAAACAAATCTTTTAATAAAGAATCGTACCCCTTTGGGACCGGCACCTGCATATCATGGAAAGGCAACATAACTGTTTCATCATAATAATGTTTATTTCTCAACTTCATTCTTGGTATTTCAACACCTTTTGCTGCATAATAATCTAAAAGACCACAATAATCATAATTTTTTATGGAATTTGAAGACAATCGCTTAACTATAGAGGCTTGGACTTTATTTACATTTACTAATTGGAAAAAACAACTAATACAAATATTAGATATTTTTGTTCGAAACGACTGCTTTGCCGTATTTAAAAGCTTATAATTATTAACAATTCTTCTTAAGAATCGAATTGTTTTATATTCTTTTTGAAAAGATGGTTTTTCTATTGGAATTGCATCCATCACAAAAATATCAATTGCACAACCTAGATTCCTTTCCTTATAATTCCAATAGCCATTTTCCAACATTGTTGTATTGGAATTCCTTAACTTTACTAATCCTCCACCAAGATTATCCGTATAAATTGATTGAAAAAAATAAGGATCCTTAAACTCTTTTGGTCCTATCTCCACCAATTTATTATAATCATCTCTCATCATACAAAAATCCATATCATCGTCCCAAGGTATAAAGCCTTTATGACGAACAGCACCTAATAAGGTGCCACCAGTGGCCCAAATCTTTAGGTTGTATTTGTTGCACACCTCCAAAAGATGTGTTGCCAAATCCATTTCGACGGCCCATAACTTTTTGGTCTCAGCAGTAACCAAATGACCATCTATAACTTCTTCATCTAAGTTAAATTTCATATCGATTATTTTAAAACACAAAAAAACAAATTACAATCAACACTTTATATCCCGATATTTAGCAGGCATTTTCTTTACCCATGGTGTTGGGTCGTAATTTAGGAATTTGCCCTGATCCAACGAGTCAATCATTGTCATTTCTTCTTGTGTCAACGAAAAATCATCAAGGCTGATGTTTTCCTTTAGATGAGCCGTTTCCCAAGTTTTAGGAATAACAATAATATCTTGCTGCACCAACCAACGCAACACTACTTGGAAAGTACTTTTGCCATATTTTTCAGCTATACTCTTGATAATAGCGTTCTCTGAAATTTCCGCCCTTGGCTCGTTGGAACGAAAATGAGAGAATGTGGACATTGCGGTTACAGCAATACCCCTATCCTGACAATACTTAATCAGGTTCTTTTGGGTATTCAGCGGACTAATCTCAAACTGGTTCACGGCAGGAACCACATCCGACACATCAGCGTATGCAGCAAAATGCGGCGGTAAGCTACTACAAACACCTATTGCTCGAATACGACCTTCGTGATAGAGTCTCGTCAACTCCTCATACATTTGTAATGTGAGATCAAGCGGGTAAATCCAGTGCAAAAGGAATAGGTCTATATAATCTGTGTTAAGATTGTCGAATGACTCTTGGATGACATCTTTCACAGATCTGAAATTGCGCAAATTAAAGATGGATCTTTTACCCACCTTGTAGTTACCGAAATACAAAGCATCGCGATTGACCTTTGTGGTAATAAAAACGTCTTCTCTCTTGATACCGTTATCTTTCAGAGCTTGGGCTATTTCTTTTTCATTGTGATACCTCCAAGCTGTGTCAAATTGGCGGTACCCCATTTCGTATGCCTCGGCAATGGTTCTTGATAATTCCTCTTTGGGAATCAAGAATGTACCCAAACCAATTTGCGGCATTTCAACGCCATTATTTAGTTTTATCGTTCTCATATATCAGTGCTTTAAATAATTCAACATTTGATCTCTAAAATCTTTGAAGAAATCGCCACATACAAACTGCTCTATATTTGTTCCTGGGTCCCAAAGGTTATATTCTATTATGCGAACTTTATAATCTTTGTCGATTGTGACATCCCATCCTATAACACCGCAATTGGGGAACAGCTTTTTGTGCATCATCTCCAGATGATTAATCATTTCCTGGAAGTTTGGCATCTGGAGGTTTTCAAAAACTATCCCATTGTCGGTTTTTTCGTTCGGGTTCATTTCATAATCATATCCGTACTTGGAACATTTACCTTCATTATTAACGTTCACCCAATAACCAGTATTCCAATTATCCCTGACAGCACCCTTTTTGCCAACCTTTAACGCTGTCGAAAACCCGAACTGGTTTTCCATATACATTGTGGTCACACGGAAACAATTCAGGCTGGTAGAATTTAGACGCTCGATTTCAGGTGCTTGTTTCAACACCTCCTGCGCAATGAAATCCAATCCTTCTTCTGCAAACAGAGCATCCAAATCGCAATTCATTTTTTTAGTGACTTTCTTGACTCCTTGGCCCTGCTCGGTTCCAATCGATGGTTTTATCACATATTCATCATACGAATCCAATAGTTTTTTTGCTTCCTCTTTTGTCAAATAGTTCATATCTTTGTCAAAGAATGAACCATTCAGTCTGCGTAAATATACCTCAGGGAACGAAAGATGTGGAAAATAAATATCACAAAGAGCCTTGTTCTCCAAAGCATACAATTGGTTTTTGGGGTTCATTTTCCCCCGTATCTCGTTATACCAACACGGGCTGAGGTAGTACGGAGAAAAACCATGTATTTTTTTAAACAGACGAGCGTGAACCATATCCATATTCAATATGGTTACCCCTGGCCATGTTTTTCTTATCTCTTTCTTTTCTTCTGTTGTCAGCCTAGGCAAATCCAACTTTAAAAAACGCCGCGTAAGACGGAAATAACCAATATGATATTTCAGCTTTCGCAGATCCGTTGTTAAGTATTTGTTAGCTCTCATATTCCTATTATGCTTTTATTAATGATATAAATTTCTTTTTCAAAGGTTTCTGACCCGATACTTGTTGACACAGGAACTGTCCCCAATTTCCTTCTAAAAGCACCCAGCCATTGGGGGTTAAGGCAAAATCCCATCCAATATATTTATGTTCGGGAATTTCCTTATGGCACTTCACGGCCAATTCCCGCAACTCTTCCCATCGTGGAATTTGGTAACCCTTAAAAGTGATTTGCGAATCTGGATGTTGCCCAAACACCTCACCATGTTCAGTATAGCCATCACTAATTATTTGTCCGGTGATTTCGTCTATTCTAACAAAAATACCACCAGCACCAGCATTATCCACAACAGAACCTTTACGACCCATCCGCATAAACGTTCCAAAAATCACATAACCATTCTGGGTCTTGAAAGTCGGTATTCTCACCGAGTTAACCGAGCTTGGATTAAATTGTCCCATTTCTGGAACCTGATTAATCAATTCTTCGAGAATCCAGTTTGTCTTGCCCGATGTTAATTCATTAAAGACAACCTCTGGTTCTTTTTCTGACAAATCCCAGATGCCAGTATTGGCACCAAAAGAACCAGTATTTGGTTTTGCTATAAACCGATTGTGCTTGGCAACAAATGTCAAGAAAGATTCTTTATCTCTCGGACCAGAAATCATACAGGCATCCCTTTTGAAATACGGTTTCATTTTTTCATACACAAAGAATTTATCCTGCAACTCTCTGGCTCGCTCTATCTTTGCGTATTTCTTAAGATAAGTGTCCTTAATGAAATCTGTTATCCATTCACTCCTTTCTTTGTCAGTTTTACTGGCAAAGCCCAACAAGAAATATTCTTGCGGTTTTGCAAGATGTCGCACGAAACACCTCTTCACATCTTTTATTAAACTTTTCTTTTTTTCGACTGAAATATCAGGACAAAAAATCTCTATTAAATTATTTATGTCCTTCTCCATCTTTTCTTTATTGGAAACAAGCCTATAAGCATTCAAACACCTGTACAAACCAAGGCTTGCCCAGATAGGCAAAGGAAATTTATCAATTAACCTACTCATAATAATTATTTTTTATTGACTAACAATAGTCGTTCTGCTTCTGTTATCACTCTTGGATTGTTATAGTCATCCACCACGTTGATCATGCCGTATTTAAGCGGCTTAGTGATGAAGTGACCTTTGTATTTCTCATTCACTATGCCGGGAGCAGACATATATCCCCGCTCAATAGCAGTGGCCAGCACATCGGGGTCGCCCACATACTGTGCCATGGTCTCAATAGGCCCGAGCTGATACTTGGGATTTATCTTTGCTATCTCGTTCACGAGCCATGAGCTTTCCTTCAACAGGTACTCACGACGCTCGTTCACAATAGGCACATTCACCTCTTTCATAATCTCTTCCTTGTGCTGGCGGAATATCTTCACAGCTCGACGAATAAGACGTGAACTGTCAATAATGTCAGCAGGACGTGCAGCATAGTTGGCCTCGCAATAGCTCACAATGTGGATGATGTGTGGGTCCATACACATCTGAAGGAAGGTGCTTCGTGCCAGCTGCCATTTGGCCAACGTCATGTCGGCACTGAGGCTCTCAATACCTGTTCGAGTTTCTCGGAATATGGGCGCAGGATTACGACGGCCTAACGATAGGCGACGAGCCATCTCCAAACCAGCCTGCATCTTGGCCAAGTCGGCATAGTCGCCCGTCTCTTTCGGCTTGTTGAACTGCATCTGGAGCACCATATTCTCCACACCACACATCGTCATCACGGCACTAATCAAAGCATAGCTGGTGACGATAATCGTATCATGTGCCCAGCGTGACGACCATTGGTTGGGGTCGTTCATCTCGACAGGAATGCCATTCTTGGCCAACTCGCGCACACAGGCAAAGTGTTCCTTGATGTTGGGACGAACCAATGCCGGTCCTCGACCATCCAACTCGTTGAACCAAAACAGCGGCACAGCCTGATGCACACCTTTCAGCATACCGGCATCAAGACATTGATGCACAAACCCCACCAAGTCGGTAACATGACAATAGGGCTTCACGCCAGGGAAATTGCCGTAACGCGATGCTTGATATAATGCCACTAAATCAGCGAAATCCTTGTAAGGAACACCACCGTCGTTCTTCAATTGCTCGAACATCTCAGGATGTCCGTAGTAGCGTTGCGAAAGGTCACTAGAGCCTAAAGACACTTCATCCAACACACGTGCTTCAGCTAATTGCTTGATACCTTCAACAGTTGGCTTGATGGTCTTGTCTGGGATTCCAAAATGGCTCCTTAGAACAGGTAATTCAGACTCACGTATGCGGGTAATGTAGTCACCACAAGCCTTCACTGAAGGTATCGGCAAAGGCGGCTCGTTCTTATAGTCATCACCACGCACTGCCTCATCAGCCAGCTGGTTGAATATTTCGATGCCTTTGGGCACCAATTCCTCATACACCTTTTGAATAACGGCCTCACGGTCGTGCTTGATTTCAAAATAATCGACCGTCTCTGTCACACGTTCCAACACATTGGGTGAAGCCTGGCAAAGGATTACCGGCAGGGGCAATTCGCTCAGTTTGTCCTTCAGAATCTGAATGGTCTTGGGCAATCCAGCAAACTGAATCTTCACATCATCAGTTTCCTTAATCAGCCCCGTAGTGGAAAAATAGCTGACTACCTTAAACAGCTCCCTGATGGCCACCTCCTCGTTCTGACGATAACTCAACCCAATGAAATGAGGCTTGTATTTGTCGATGGCGTTATAGAAGTCGGTATAGTCCAAAGAAGGTGGAAGGATATAACTCTCCACCCCACCCAATGCCGCTATTTTGCTGGCATTGTGCAGACCCTCGGTGTGAGGGTCGTTGGCCAGAGTGGTCGCTACAAAAAAACGATTTCTCATATTTTATAACGTATTGCTACTATACATTGCCCTGAACAACATGTCGTTTCCGTCTTCATTCAGAACCCTAATGTTATCAATGGCTTCTTTGATTTTATTGCCAAGTTCCTCTTTTGATTTGGCTGAGATAAAAACGGAGGCCACACGGTCGCTACTTGATTTTGGTGAACCTGTTTCCACGCCAAATGGTTTGGTGAGCACATATTCGTCAATGATGCCACGCTGTTGCAATTGCTCCAACCCATCGATAGCTGTGAAAATGCCGCCTTCCACATAGATATGGCAACGCGAATAACAACGTCCGTCATCGTTGATTTCAACCTTCGGCTTCTCACCAAGCATCGACTCTAAGTTGGCTCGCAGCACATTAAAACCAGTCACGTTCTGGATGGTCTTGTATTTGGCACCACCGCCAAGACGTGCGGAAAACTCAATCACTTTCACATCGTCACCATTGATCATGGCTTGAATCAACAGCGGTGAATTATCCACTTCGTAAGCCTTGGCTATCTTGTTAGCAATATCAGACAATTTCTGCGATGCAGCATCCGAAAAGATTGGCGGGATGACGCTTTGGTAGATAACCTGAGTGCTGTCGTTCACTTTATACTTGTTCAACTGACACCACATCGCTTTCTGAGCCTTGCCGTCCACCACATAAAAGTCAGCACTGATTTCAAAACCCTCATTGAACTCTTCTACAATAATGGTGTCGGACAATGTGAACTTGAAAGCATCCTTGGCATATTTTTCCAGCTCCTCCATATTTACCACTTTACGCACTCCTTTTGATCCGTTTGAGTCAACTGGTTTCACCACAAGCGGAAATGTAAGTCCTTCGGTATTCAATTGGTCTTTTGAAGTGAATGTCTTGAAGCGTGATGTTGGAATGTCGTTATCCACCATCAGACGCTTCATATACATCTTGTTGGTGAGGTTGAGTACCTGCTTCTTGGAGAGGTAGCATGGCAACCCCAATTCTTCCGATACAACTGCCATAGTGAGCAGCGGCTGGTCGCCACAAGCAGTCATGATATAATCCACCTTCTCACGTTGGGCTATTTCCTTCACTTTAGGCAAATCCATCGTGCTTTCCACAATATGCCTGTCGGCGTATTTGGCAGCCACCACATTGGGAGCAAAGTCAATCAGAATGACTTCAACCCCTTCTATCTTTTTTCTTATTTCTTGAATCAAAGCGGCCTGATCGTTGCCGCCAGCCAATACCATTATTTTCATATCAATGCTTTAGTTTGTACCGTCAAAACCTCCCGTTGATATGGCGACATCCTTGCCAGCCAACACATTCTTGACGGTCATAAATATAATCTTGATATCCAACCACAATGAACAATGGTCAACATACCACACATCCAATTTGAATTTTTCCGTCCATGAAATATTATTTCTTCCATTTACTTGTGCCCAACCCGACATACCAGGTCTCACCTCATGACGACGATGCTGTTCCTCACTATAAAGAGGAAGGTATTTAATCAATAAAGGACGCGGCCCAATGAAAGCCATGTCGCCTTTCAGTACGTTGATTAGCTGAGGTAATTCGTCGAGAGAGAACTTGCGGATAAACTTTCCGATAGGGGTAATACGTTTCTCATTTGGCAAAAGATTGCCGTTTTCATCCTTCTCGTCGGTCATGCTCTTGAACTTGATGACCTTGAAAATCTTTTCATCCTTGCCCGGACGTTCCTGATAGAAGAATGCACCAGCACCCTTGTTGGCGAAATGCAACAGAATGGCAATTATGATTAACAGCCAGCCAATAAGAAGCAAGGCTATTAAAGCAATAGTGAAGTCAAAGACTCGTTTGAAAAGATTTTTATACATGGCTTATTATTGCATTATATGTATTTTGAACAAGATAGTTTTCGCAAAGGAATTTATAACCGTTTTCGCCCATGGCTTTAAGGTCGCTCTTTATCATTTTGTCAACCACTTTGGTGAACGCTTCTACCGAGTTACTCTCACACCAATAGCCGTAGCCATTTTCTTCGGCTATTTTACCCGTATCACAATTAGGATCAGTAGCCGCAATGATTGGCATCTTGTTTTCCAAATAAGGTAACAAGCGAGAAGGATAGTTCGGTATAGTAAAACGATGGTCAAGGAAGATAAGACCCACGTCACACGAAGATGCCAGCCGGTCATAATCTTCTTTGGGGAGTTTCTCCATGACTGTTACCGATTGAGGACGATGCGATTCATACCAAGCAACCAACTTTTTTCGTTCTGTTCCACTACCAATAACCACAAAATGACAATCAGTACGGTTGGCATTAGCATCCAAACACTGAATCAAAAACGGAATCCCTTGCGGCTTACCCAAATTGCCTCCATAAATAAAGATAGGTCTATCCATCGGCAATCCATACTTCTCTTTAATTTTTGAACTATCAACTGACTCTAAACCCTCAACTCTCAACTCCACACTATTAGGAGCAACCTCCACCCTCTCTGGTGAAATTTCCGGATTGTGCTTCAGCACGTATTCCACATTAGCCGGACTCATGCAGCCGATGTAATCCGACATACGGTAGAGGTTTTTCTCCTTATTACGGAAAAAACGATACAGGACACCTTTCACTCCCGTCTTGCTCATCATGCCAATATCCACAGCATTTTGAGGAAAGATATCCTTCAGTAGCAAATAAGTTTTTGCACCTTTATTTTGCTGTTTCAAGTATTTGATAACCTTCGGGAATGTGATTGGTGGCGTGCTGTAAAGTATCAGGTCGATATTAACTCCTTTCAGATATTTTTTGATGGCACGTTTGTATTGACTTTCCACAAGCACTTGACCTATACCTTTTTCTATTACACTTGTCTTTTGCAGGTTAAGCGTTTTTACCCCTAAGATATTCACGCCATCCACCTGTTCCAATTCGGTTGGCCTCCCCAAAGAACGCTCATGGGGAGTTACAATGTAAACACTATGGCCCTCATCGCGAAACTTTCGCATAAGGTCGATATAAATGCCCCGACTGGAAATCTCAGTGATTCGGGACATGGTGAGGAGAATAATATTCATAAAAACAAAATTATTATTCCATTAATAGTCGCGTATAGAAGTGATGACTGTACGGCAACATAAATAGATCGTCAGTTCACACACAAACTCGCTTACGTTTATTTGTAGTGTTCCTTACACCTTTGGATTGTAGTTATCGTCCCATAGGAGTATGTGAGTCTGTCTTCATGTGTTATCCTCTTTGACGATGTAGAAGGTGTTCTATTCTTCAACACTTCAGTTTTACCTAATCCTCCAGTAAACGGATGGAAAGGAATATCGTCCAATAAATCAATGACAGTTCCAAGCAGCCCTTTTGCATTGTGCTTCCACCAAAGCAAATCATCCTGAGCTTCCTTAGTGAAGGAAAATGCCGGAAAACGATTCAACAAAATGACAGGAAGATCTTTGTCATTACCATGTTTTATACAATTGTCCAAGAAGCACTTTCGACATTCCTTCAAAGATGCCGAATCAACAACCATCCTATTGGATGCGATTCCTGAAATACCGACAAAACTAACGCCCCAAAAACCGGCACTTTTATTCGGATATTTAGTCTGAAACATCGCATCATTGACAATGTCTGTATCAATTGACGCACACTGCTCGATGAATTGTATGATTGCAGCAGTCTCCGCATAGTCGTCAAATAATTGCACATACAATGGATTTTTATACACGGCTTCGTTTTTCAGCCGTTTTTCTTCTTCCTGCATTTCAAGTGTAAGTGAGTTCAACACCGTCAGACCTGCCTTATACGTGCAATAGTCAATATTGCACAGACTTCTCGTATGTAAGAAGTAATAACTATCCATTCATCCTCAAATTAAACAGTCTCGCGTAGTTCTTCTGGGTCTGATTAAAGAAGCCGTCTGGCCATTCTGACAACTCTGCTTTTTCCGACAAGGTAATTGGTTTTATCTCAGGCCGATGTGTCTCTTTAATCTGATTGACATAATCGATGACGACCCGTTGGGGGGCAAGCTGCTTTTCAGCGACCGCTATCTGTATGCCGTTGATAAAATGGTCGCTGTGGGTTTCTACGACAACATACACTCCCGTCTGTGCTATCTTGGCAAGAAACTCAGCAATACTCGTCTGTGCAGACGGATGAAGATGCGCCTCAGGGTTCTCCACAATCATCATCGTACCTTTTTCTGCTATTAGTCCAGTTATAATAAGCGGTAGCACATAGCTCACCCCAAAACCAACATTTGTAGAGAGCACAGATGCACCTGATGATGTATAATTATGCGTGATACTAATCTGGGCAGTCAGTGATTTCGAGTTGATTTCACTATTGATTATGATGCCTGGAAATAGCTTCTGCATCCACAACTGGGTCTGAGTTAACAAGTCAAGAGACTTTTCGGTATCGTATGCCCGTTCTTTATCCACAGCAAAAACTCTCACCGAAGAATTCTCTGCCAGTATCTGTGCACAATACTCTCCTTGCCATCCTACATTGGCATACTTATGCATTTTTATCCCTTGCGAGATTCGAGGACCAATGCGTTCTGCATTCAGATAGTAAAACGCATTCTTGAACAACAACATTTCCTCCTTATCACCCAAACAACGCTGTTCTGAGAGTCTCAGTGACAATTCGGCATGTTCATCACTGAGAGGATAGGTGTAACTTGCCAAGAACTTATTATTCTCTGATAATGACAGCACCATCTTACTGTTTCGCTCTGCTTCCACTGGTATGACGTCAAGTGTAGTACCAAGCGAAAGACAATACGGTCCATTCAATTCGATATTTGCATCTGCATACTCCTCCATTCTCATATCGTATGTATTGCGCATCATCAATAGGGCCTGAATGGCAGTGCTCTTACCGTTTCCGTTTGCACCAGCCAGTACCGTCAGATAGTTTATCGGAATATCTGTGTTGTAGTAGCACTTGAAATTCTCAATATGGAAATTTATCATAGCTCTATTTTCTCTTTAATCAGTTCTGCAACCTTCAGGAAAGTGTACTCCAGGTTTGACTTACCGTTTGTTCCATATGAAATAAAATACATCAATTGTTCGTCCTCCTTCATCAGCCTTGCAAAAGGTTCGAGTAAGTAATCCTGTGGGTACTTCTGGGCAAGCTGCACATGGGGGATGTCTGCCAACTGAACCGACCATGCAACAAACAATGCCTTGTTAAACAACTGTTTCCAGGAATCCACCACCCCATTCTCATATTTCAGTTTCCTGAATGCGTTCCTGCCACCAAACAACAGAACAGCATTCTTCATCGCGTTTTCAAACAATTCCAATAGACTGCGTGATCTGTCTTCCGTCACGTTGAAATAATCTTCTGTGGTGGTATCAAGGAAATACTCCATATAGCCGTCGTAGCTGGTCTTTAGTGTCGCATCTTTCTTGTATGCATCATAGAATGAGATAAAACGTAAAGCCACCTCGCGGTCTGCCATTCTTGTGTTCTTTACGCTTCCGTTCGTAGCTTCCTTGAACACATCGAGTGCAGTCATGTCTAACAACAACGCACGCAGCTTTTTCGATGACAGACAGTTTCTTATTTCCTGATTATTCAAGGGTCTTCCGCCAGTATTGATTCGACGGAATATATCATACTTGACTTTGTATGGAGACGAGGGGTCGATCACATTCACAGCAAACTGCGACATATTGAACCATCTGTAGTACTTGGCATCAATACCTACTTGCTTCTTTTCAGGATTTGATTTATAATACCTGCCTCTGACCCCTTCATTCAAGTATTCCAAATAGTTCAGTGGAAATTCGTTATTCATAAATTCCTTGATTGTGGTAAGTCGTTGCAGACCGTCCACAATAGTCAGCCGCCCCTCCTTGTCTTCTGCAAAATAGAAGATGGGGAGCGGTATTCTAAGCAACAGAGATTCAATCAGTTTCGACTTCTGGATGGAGTTCCACACAAAATTCCGTTGGAAATCTGGAGTAAAGTCAATATCTCCGTTCTCTATCATCTCCTCTATGAACTTGATGCTGAACTGTTTCTGATGGACACGGATATCGTCAGGATTGTATGGGGTAATCTCTTGTGCTTCCGTAAACTCATTCTCGTCTATTTCTGTCTGATTCTCATCCGCCACCTTCAGGGCGAGGTTGTCCAGCTTCTCATTCAAAATGTCAGACTGTTCAATTACATCACCGTCATCTACTATCTTGAAGCGTACTCCATCAAGCTTAACCGTCATGTGGCGATTACCTTCTGAATCCACCAGATAATAGTCTTCTCTGTTTTCTGTTGCGGCAAGCAGAACCTTATTTTCGCCGCTTTTTAATAATAGTTCTATGGATGCCATTTTTTCTCATATTTCTGTCAGTTCTTGTACCTCCGCATCCGTTATCTCTTGAATGCTGTCGAATACAAAGTTGTATTTTCCCAGTTGTTCTTCGACATAATGATTATCATTTGAATTAAGAACAACGAATTTCCGAGGGGTTTTATTGCAATTAAAAGTTGTTTTAGGGTTCCATAGCCAGTTGAGTTAACACATTCCTGCTGATGTTGTTGGATTGGTTGGAAATATAGGCTATTTACACTCTGTGCCTATACTCTTCATAACTCATCAACTTGGTATCCTTCTCCGAAATAATTAGATTCTGCTCGCCACCTATCAACTCAAACGGCCACTTGATGTTAATATCAGGGTCATTGTACATAATACCGCTGTCGCCTTCGCCATAGAATACCTCGCCGCACTTGTAGCTTACAATGGAGTCTTCAATCACCAGATAGCCATGGCCGAAGAACTGCGGTATATAAAGTTCAACCTGATTGTCACCAGTGAGGTCGAAACCACGCCATTGACCAAAAGTGGGAGAATCGGGGCGCAGGTCAACAATCACGTCATACACATGTCCGCTGATGCAACGCACTAATTTAGCCTGCTGCTTCACCAACTGGAAGTGGGTGGCACGGATAACGCCACGCTTCGAAATGGTATAGAACACCTCTTTTAGTTCATGTTCAATGCCGTTGGCTCGAAACATGTCGATATTATAATCTTTCACGAATCCGCCACGCTCATCGGTAGCAAAGAAAGGCTGAATCTTATAGGCACCCTTCAGGTCTAATTCCTCAAAACTGAATTTCGTAATCATTGTTCTATTGTTTTTAGCCAGTCCATCGTCATCTTCGTCCCCTTGGCGAAGGTCACGTCAGGTGCAAAGCCGCAATCTTCCTTAATGTCTTTAATGTCGAATGTACTCAGCGGCATATTAGTGCCCGTAAAAGGTACATCGCCGAACAGCGGTCTGCTGTCGGGACCACAGGCAGCCACCATCTCCAGGATGAATTCCTTCAGCGGACGGGCATTGCCGCTGCCTATCATATACTCGCAGAAAGGCTTGCCCTTCTCGGCCACCAAGTAGAAAGCCTTGGCCACATCGCTCACATACACGAAGTCGTAGTTCTGTGTGGCAGCCGTGAACTGCAAAGGTTCTCCATTGATAATTTTGCGGAGGGTGGTGTTCACAAACCTTGGCGAGAACTCGCCCGCACCGTAGGCGTTGGTAATCATCGGCCACAACAAATCGATGCCGATGTTGGCGGCCACGCTCTTGCACATGCAATGGGCAATATGCTTGCCCATACCATAGATGTAGGCCATTCCGGGATGACTGCCCTGCGAATGGATGGCAGCCTCCACCTCATATTCCATAATGCTGCCAGCACACACAAAGCGGGTGCAGCCTAACTCCTTGGCAGCCTTCATGCACTCAACCGTATTGAGGGCGTTCTGCATCTGGAGGTTATAGTCCACACGTGCCTGACCGGCAGAACCAGCCCAGGCGAAATGCACAAAGGTGTCGTATTCGCCAGCGGGAATCTTGGCCATCATCGCTTTGATGTCGGTGATGTCGCACTGCATATAGGTGAGGTTGGGATGGGCTTCCAAACGGCGAGCCTCAGCACCCATGTCGAGTGCCAGCACCTTCTTGCCGTTGTTCAGAAAGTGCTTTACGGTATAACTACCCACGAAGCCATCGGCTCCGGTTATGATTACTTTTTCCATTAGCTTAAGAATTTTTCGATTTCTTCTACGCAAAGTTGATACACATCTTCCGTCTTGTAACGCTTGTACCAGTCGGAAGTCAGCACAGCACACTGCTTGGCATTTAAGCGAGGCTTCCAACCCAAGTGGGTCTTGGCCTTGGTAATGTCGAGCATCAGCAGGTTGGCCTCGTGAAGGGCGTTGGGGTCTGACACATCTTTCAGTTCACCATAGCCGAAGTTTTCAATCATGGCCGTGGCCACTTCCCACACATTAAGCACCGACTCCATTTCTGGGCCAAAGTTCCAGCCCTCGCAATATCCAGTTGGGTCATTCCACATCTTCTGCGCCAACAGCATATATCCGCTCAATGGTTCCAGCACATGCTCCCACGGACGCACAGCCTTGGGCGAGCGAATCTCGATAGGCTTACCTGCCTCCAAAGCACGGATGCAGTCGGGAATGATGCGGTCTTTAGCCCAGTCACCACCTCCTATCACGTTACCGGCACGGACACTGGCAAGACTCACATGATGTGTCTTACCATAATCATCAGGATTAAAGAAACTCCTTCGCCAGCTCTGAATTGCAATTTCACAAGCACCCTTGCTGGAGCTATATGGGTCGTAACCGCCAAAGGGGTCGTCCTCTTTGTAGCCTGTCAACTGCTCTTTATTGTCATAGCACTTGTCCGTGGTAATCATTACTCCCACCTTTACGCTATCGGTAGCACGGATGGCCTCCATCACATTCACTGTGCCCATTACGTTGGTTTCGTAAGTTTCTACTGGAATCTCATAGCTGAGACGCACCAGGGGCTGTGCCGCCAAGTGAAACACAATCTCAGGCTGATATTGGGCGAAGATTTCCTTCATCTTCTCTCCATCGCGAATATCGGCACGGATATCAGCCTTTATTTTCTTGCCAATACCGCTCAGCACAAAATTATCCTTCTCACTGTAGGGTTCCAAACCCACGCCAACAACCTCGGCACCTAGCTCATGTAGCCAGATGCTTAACCAACTGCCTTTGAAACCAGTATGCCCAGTTACAAGGATTTTTTTCCCCTTATAAAAGTTGTCAAATACGTCAATCATAAATATTAGTTTTTCGGGACTTCACGTTCCCATTTTTTCCAAGGTGCAGTACCGTTCTTTAATAATTGCTCAAGAAGATTCTTCTCACGAATGTTATCCATGCACTGCCAAAAACCTTCGTGCAGATACGACATCAGCTCGCCTTTGGCAGCCAAAGCCTCTAATGGCTTGCGTTCGAAGATGCAGCTGTCGCCATCTAGATAGTCAAAGATTTCGGGGCCAAGCACCATGTATCCAGCATTGATAGGAGCGCCATCCATTGAATTCTTCTCACGGAAAGATCGCACGGCCTGGTCTTTGGTGATTTCAAGTACGCCCTTTTCCTGGGCCATCTTCACAGCGGTAAGCGTGGCAATCTTGCCGTGGCCTTTGTGATACTCCAATAGCTTGTTGATGTCCACATCGCACACGCCATCGCCGTAGGTCATCATAAAGGTTTCGTTACCCACATATTCCTGTACGCGCTTGATACGGCCCCCCGTCATGGTATTGTAGCCTGTATCGACCACAGTGACTTTCCATGGTTCAAGATGACTGTGATGGATGGTCATTTCCTCCTTGCCTCCACGAAAGTCGAAACTGACATCGCTGTTGTGGATGAAATAGTTGGCAAACCACTCCTTGATATACTCCTGTTTGTAACCAGCGCAGATGATGAACTCATCATGGCCATACCAGGCATACTCTTTCATGATATGCCACAAGATAGGCATACCGCCGATTTCAATCATCGGCTTGGGCTTGAAAACCGACTCTTCGGAAATGCGGGAGCCGAAACCGCCTGCTAATAATACGACTTTCATGTCTTTAGATTTAATTGTTTACAAATTAGGACGTCTTCCTAGGACTTTTTTGATTGTTCTCACCACCCAGTCACAGAATTTCACTCCAAATATCAAAAGTCCATAGTAATAAATCTTTGCTTTCGTGGTCTTAATAATACCTACCTCGAACAATCTGTTGCAGAACCTCTTAAAGGCTTTTTTGCTTGGATTGGTACGAAGTTGTGTGGCCATTGTAGGATAAATCATATTTGATAAGCCGAGAAGAAGTTCTTTGCCCGTTCCATCTTTAAACTCATCCTCAACATAATTGAAGAACTTTACATACCAACCAATAAAGTTAATGGTATTATCACCCTCCATCTTTGAGGCATTTTTGTAACCTTCTTCACCATCACCAGTACCGAAATAATGTACATCATTTCCAGTGGGCACTGACTTGGAAACCAAAATCCGAGTATATGCAGATGGATAGCGGCGACATACTTGAAGCAACAGATACATCTGATAAAGCAGCGACCCATCAAGAGCATCTATCACATATTGTTTGGCATATTCTTGGCGAATGGTAAAACCTGAAAGAAACACACTCTTATTAAATAGTTCGATAGCAGTGTCACGACCTGCAGGAAACTCTCTTTCTGTAGGGTAATAATAGAAGTCTTGCCAATTAGTTTCTTTTGAATTTGAATAATTTCTATAAGACCTTAAAATATACCCGCAATCCTTATGCTGACGTATGAACTCTATGTATTTATCCAATGAGCCAGGCATTGCCATATCATCATCGCTGAAGAACACACAGAAACGGCCCGTGGCCCTTGCTACAGCAGCGCGAATATTTTTATCGTAACCGAGGTTGCGTTCATTCTCAAAGTAATGAACCTCGTAAGGATGAGATTTCTTATACTCTTCCACCACCTCACGAGTCTCAGCCTGTTTTGGCGAGCAGTTTTCACTGATTACAATATCAAGGTCATCAACCTTGGTTGCATCAATGCTTTCCAACATCCGCTTCAACTGAGTCGGACGATTGTATGTAGGGATACAGATGGAAATTAGCTTTTGTTCCATATATCGTTAATTTCTGTTAAACAGTTTCTTTATATCAAACAACCAGGGGGCGAACCTGTTGATAAGCTTCACAACAACATAGGCCCCTACAAGACAAACAATCCAATCGAACAACATCACACTCAGATGTGAGCCGCTAATCAGTCTGTGTGCCAACATGCTGACGGCAATCGGCAAAGCACCACTCATAAAGTAAAAGCCCAGCGTGTTCTGTCCTATATAGTTCACCACACCATTCTCGGGCAACCGTTTGCAAAGTTCAATCAATAGCACACATGCTATCAAGGTAGTAACGATACCAAGCGGCTGCAACGACAAAATACTGATATTCGGGTTTGTATCCTTACAACACAATAATAATACCACATACAAGACCAATAGGGCCAACAGCATGTACCATTTCAAACACTTTGTTATCCGCTCTTCATACTTCCAATACAGGCCACCAAAACCAAGAAACATCACCGCTATGATGCCTCTATGCCAAGCCCAAACTTCGTAGGGATACATCCCGTGCTGGAAAGCCATTCCCACCAATCCAATGGTGAACGTGGAAAGGAAATAAAACCAGACGTTTTTGAAGCGAGTGAGCAATAATAAAAGCACAATCAATTCTGCAACCACAAGGGCACTGGTGAACCAATAAGTGCCTCCACCGATAGTCTTATAAGCAAGACCAGCCGCACTGATGCTGCGCCCTTGCATAATGCACGACGGGAAGTATTCTATGGCAGCAAAAATTATCGACGGCACCACAATCCGACATAACACATTGATTATCAGCGAGTACCCCCCCCCATTCAACCTGCTAATATACAGCGATTTAGGTTGCAAGACCAAAGGCGTGGACAATTGCTTGCGAAACAACAGGTAACCGCTCACAAAGAAAAACGCATTCACATACCACGGACTTATAAACCGATGAAAAATGCCGATATGGTAACCATATATAGCCTGCACATGCGACAGAAACACTGCTATTATGGCAAACGCCTTAACTGCGTTAATCCAATAGATATTTTTCTTTGCCTCCATAAAACATCTTTTATTCTTTCATTTTTATCACCTTGGCCGGAATGCCTCCAACTATGGCGTTGGCCGGCACATCGTGAGTGACAACCGCGTTGGGAAGGATACTGGCATTGTCGCCAATGCTAATTTTGCCATAGACCTTGCAGCCCAGACCTAAACCAACGTGGTTGCCAATAATCGGACGATGCTCGTCGTCACCTACATTGCCTACCACCACACCCGATTGCACCCGGCAGTAGTCGCCAATCGACAGGCAATTGAGGATGCAACCGCCCCCCCCGCTAAGTGTATGATATTCAAGCCCTTACCGACTTTATTTGGAGCAATCCTGATACCGAGTTTCAGCCCGAGTCTGGTCAGCAGTAACTTCTGCCACTGATATTGCAACTTCCTGCCGGTGTTCAAGCAATACTCCGCCTTGCGCAAACGACGGACATACTTGTATGCTGCACATTGCTCGTTGCCTCCCAATGTCTTCAGCCAGCGTTTTAAGGCATTCTTGGGGACGTATGCCTCCGCCAGGTCGGCAGCCACATATTCCTTGTACGATTTTCTGTCTGTGATCATTGCTTTATCTGTTTTTGCATGAAATCAATGATGCGTTGTGCCCTTTGGTTGATGGAAAGTCCTCGCGCCGTAGCCAACGCACCCTCACTTAAGCGTTGCCGTAAGCCGTCATCCTCTTTCAGCCTGCGAATGGCAGAGGCAATAGCGTCCACGTCGTGACAACCCACCATGATGCTGTTGCCATCATTCAGAATATCGTGATTGAACGGCGCATCAGTTGAGATAATCGGCAATCCGCAGGCCATAGCCTCGATGATGGCATTGCAGCAGCCCTCGTTTTCGGTGGGCAGCACAAACACATCGGCTGCATTCAGCCAAACCGGAACATCATCGTGCGCCACACGGCCTTTCTGCACAATCCCGGCATAATCCGGGTCTTCGCTGCCCGTGCCGATGAAAACAGCCTTCAACTTCGGGTCATCAAGCTTCTTCAAGGCCTCATTCAGGCGCAACGTACCTTTGCGCGGCACGAATTGACCGACGAACGACACAATAAAAACATCCTTTGAGAGCCCAAGTTTATGCCTGCACTCGTCTTTATCCAACTTACGGAAAAGCGTCTGGTCGATGGCATTGGGGACAACAATTGATTTCTCTGGCGAGACCAATCCCAAGGAGAGACATTCCTGCTGGTTTTTGGAGGAAACACTAATGACTCCGCTCAGATAGTCACGCACCTTTTTCTTGTACTCTTCCGAACTGTGCACATAATAGCCTACATTCTCCTCACCCGAAGCCCCGCACAACGGGACTGCCACTTCCTTGGCCAACGGATAGAGTGCGAATATCGAACTCCAGAAATGGCCGTAGCAGACATCAGGCTTCGTTTTCAACCGATGAAAGGCACGATTTACCGCCTTCCGCGTGCTGTTGCGAAAGAGTTTGATCCCTGTATTCCCAAACGACACCGCATAAGGACGAAACAACTCTATCGTATTGCCTTTGGCCGTCCGATAAAAACCATGCCGCTTGGCTATGGGGATATGGCGCATCAGGCACTTGGTGAGCGATTGCGGCGCAATCACCGTCACCTGATGACCAAGGTCGGCAAAAGCACGGCACAATTGGTCCACAAAGACGAAATCGATGGTCTTTGAGGTGGGGAAAGAAGGACTGAGAACGCAGATTTTCATAAAACCTATGCTGTTTTTTTTGCACTCATGAAGCCAGTTATAACAAAGAAAGCCGCAACACAGAAAGTCCTGGTGCTACCAGCATAGTAATGACCGAAGAGGCCGAAGAGGCTGACAGAAGCTATGAGCATATAGCAAAAAGTGCCAAATAGTGAAGGAGTGGAGCCACTTCGCTTCAATAGTGCGCTACCCCCTAAGTTGATAAACAACACATACAAAAACATAACCACCGGCCCTGCAAAAATCTTAATCTGGCCGAGGAATGTATAGAAAACGCCCGTAGTACTACCTGTACGAAAGTCCATAAGTGCTTGCAGGGAAGTTCCTCCCGAGAGCTCACCCAACTGATCGGCAATAAAGGGAAACAAAATACCAGGAAAGATATAAGGCGTTTCAAACTCATCGAAAAAATAACAGAAATTGATGAAGTTTTGGCCCAAATATGCTACGACGCTCGACTGGGAGCCACTAAGGCCTTGCACTCCACTTTGCTCCCCGAAACGCGAAGTCGTCATCATTGAAATATAGACCAAAGCCAATGCGACAAGCACCATGCCAAAGTTCAACCAGTTTTTTGCCTGGCGGCGATCCATATATGGCCGAAACAGAATATAATTGGCAATGATGGCAAGGACCCAATAGGTGGTGACGCTTCGGTCGGCATTAAGGATACCATTCAAAGGCCCCAGCAACGAGACTGCAAAAAACATCAAAGTATACCTTCCCTTCATCTTTTGGATTACACTGCTATAAAAGCCCAACATTACAAACACCCAAGGTGCCCCAGTGAGAAGATTAAGGAAAACAACAATAACACGAATCAGTGGATTTGTAATCCCTTTCATCCACGACACCTCCCAGGTGCCTCGGTAAACTTCAGCTCGCATCTCACCCATATCACCCGTTAATACTGATACAATTTCTTGATAAGCAAGCAGAAGAAACGATAAAAAGAATATAAAAAACACGACTGCAATGACACGCAAGGGCTTATCATTGGGAAGAGGCTTCAGGCCGCGCATGAACGACTTGGAATAACGAGTTATGGGCCATAAACATAGAGTTATGCAAAAGCAATAGACAAATGCAGCAAGAAGACTGACATGATAATTGCTGGTAGCAAAAGATCTTAGCCCATAAAACTTATAGATAATTGAAAAGATACCCGTAAACGCATAACACAGACTAATGAATACAGCCAGGTCAATACGCCTGTTTCGCCTATATAGCAACATCGAAAGCAAGGAAAAATATACAAAAGGTATGGCTTCCATAATCAAATATCATAAGTTTTGCTCAATGTGGTGAAGTAAATTAATGGGCGAAAGATTGTTTTTTTCTGCTTCTGAATACTTTACGCGTTCATTGATGAAAGCAACCGAATCGTCCACGCTGTTGTCAATCGAATGGTGATAGGAGGGATTGAAAAAAATTGATTTAAAAACGGCATCATTGTTGGTAATCAAATGCTTGTCAAAAATAATACTTTCCCACAACCGCGGTGTGAAACCATCAGCTCCTTCTTGCTGCACTTCCAGTACAGCCCGAGATTTGCTCAGATGTTGCAAATAGTCGATATACGACAACCGCTCATCATAATGTACTCCTGGTATACGAGGACAGTTTGAGGGTACAGAAGAGAGATAGAAATCACATTTCAGGCCTTTCTTCGAAAATGCCTCATAGGCTTGTAGGACGGTCCTGTATCGAGTCTTGGCACTGCCACAGAAAAAAACATCTGACGCAGGAATGGCCCCATTGCAAGGTATCTCATGTCTGGAATACGGTGTCGGATGATACCTTAGGCCAAACTCATCACAGTCGTGCTGATCATATGAATACACTAAGTCAAACAGCTTTTTCAAACGTTTGAAATCCATATTGGGCGTGTGAACACGGACTTTGTCTTGGTAAAACATCACCAGCTTACAATCCGGGTGTTTTCTCTTGAACCAATCAAAATATGAAACATCATACAGATATGCATAAGAAGAAAAGACCAACATACACATTGGCTTATCGGATTTAAAGCCTTTATGAAACAGTTTCGGAAAAACAAATTTGGAAAACGGATGAGGGACAAAGCGGTTTACAGATTTGGAAATCGTCAAACGAGCCATACGGCTAACGATGGAATTCAAACCTTCATTATATCGTGTGTAATAATGCACATTATCCAACCCGATGACATCCTTGTATCCAACGAGATAATAACCATCACTTCCGAGAATCTCATAATTGTATTTGAATTCCTTATTCATCTCATTACTCTTGTTTTAATGGTGTCAATCAAAGCATGCTTTTCGCTCTTGTTCAAGAAAACGAGCCAACCGACAATGGCGCACAAGATGGCAGATAAAACACACGCCACAACAAAGCATCGCCATCCGTCCAGATTACTGATCGTAATCCACATCAGAGGTACCGAAACCATCAGAATGGTGCTTATTGGCACCAATACTGCCTTTAAATACTTTCTTAAGCTGAAAGACAGTTGTTTTCTTACAAAATATAATTCAATTACCATGTTTATCAAACCACGCGTTAATATTCGGCTTCCAAACACCAATGGCGCAGGCATGTGCAACAAAAGCAACACGGCCGCAGTCGCCAAATCTAGAAGAAAAGAAATTGAGATGCCTATCTGGAAACCTTTTATGTTCCCAGTAGCGGTTATGGATGTGTTGAAAACGCCTGTAGTACTGTCGATGACACAACAAACCAATATCAATTGGCAGAATTCAACAGTATAACGTGGCACTTCACCAAGCCATAGCTGAAGTACAAACTCCATATTTGCTATCAGCGGAAGTGCGAACAAATATGCCAGCAAGAAACAAAACTTGCTTGAACGGATCATCAGCAAGTGCATCTGCTCCAATTCGTGTTGTGCATACAATTTTATAATCTGTGGATTGAATGCTGTTTGGAAACTGTGAACAAACTGACTTACGGCTCCACTGACTTGATTGGCAAATCCCAAAGCAGTGTTCGCCACCAAACCGACAAAATTGTTGAAAAGCAAGCTTACTCCCTGTTGTGTTGCTGCATTGGCCGAAGAACCAAGCAGTGTCCATCCCGAAAAGCCCAACAACCGACGGCTATATTCAGCATCCCAATTAAAATGAAATCGAAAAATGGGGTAGTTCTTACGATCATAGATATAATAAAAAATAAAAACGAGCATATCCATAACTACCAGCAACACGCCGTACAAGACCAGACGGTCGAGTGCACTGTTTAGCATTATTATCGCAATCCCAAGTTTTGAAAATGCCGAAAAGATGGAGATGTAGGCAAAAACCGACATCTTCTCATAAGCGATTACGATAGCCTCATAAGGAGAGGAAAGAATATGGATGCAGAAAATCACTAATGAGCATTGATAAACCCAAAATGCAGCGGTTTGTCGCGTTTCTGGAATATCCGTCCAATAACTCAAAATAAGCAGTCCGACAGTTTCTCCCAAAACGAAAACGGCGGCGGTTATAATAATGTGGATAGTCATCGCAGACGAAAAAATCCGCGCTAGGTTATTTGAGTCGTTATTTCTACCCGCTTCAAACGTGATGAATCGGCTAGTGGCTTTTGAAAGTGAAGAGCGGAAGAAAGACATCAATGCCACGACCCCCCCCACAACATTGTATATACCCAGATCGTCAGCCCCTAAAGCCTTTAATAACAATCGGGTAGTGTATAGCGACACAAAAAGAACTACTGCTGTACGACAATACAGCATCAGTGCATTTTTTGCTATACGTTTATTATTACTTGACACTTCTCGCATTCGAATAAAAACTAACAAGTTTGCATACTAAATCTTCAGACGGTTCCTATACCCCTTATCGGATATTTTTTTCGCAGGTATACCCGCAACCACAATATTTGGCTCCTCTACATGATGACTAAGCACAGCATTGGCTCCAATGATGACATCGTCCGCTATATGCACACCGATAAACACTTTAGCACCAGCAAAAAGATAGATATGATTACCGCCAACTACACCCTCCGAGACATTAACACCACTTTAAACAACGCAGTTATCACCAAATCGCGCATTGTCATTTATGACAATTGATTCCCAATGAGGTATGTACAATCCCTTCCCAAAAGTATTAGGCGGTATGGTTATCCCCGTCAAAACATTTAGTCGGTTTAACCGGCGTATTCAAATAGCTATCTCCTTAAATTATTCAGGCTGTTTTTAAGGCTATTTGTCCAATAAGAGATTGAAATACCAAAGACTTCCTTAATCCTTGTCTTATCAAGAACACTGAAAGCCGGCCGTTTCACCTTACTGGGAAATTCGTCGCTATGACAAGGCTGTATATCATAACTCTTGTTACCAGAATACTCTGCAATCATTTTGGTAAAATCGAACCAACTGCAGACACCCTCGTTTGAAAAATGATAAATTCCATTTTTCAAGTAGTTCAAAGTTTCAAGTTCAAAGTTCAAAGTCTGTTTATAGTCATCAAGTATGGTTATTATTGCCTCCGCAAGATCATACGCATACGTTGGGGTACCTACTTGGTCGAAGACAACTTTCAACTGTGGCTTGGTTGCTATAAGGTTGAGCATGGTCTTCACGAAATTCTTGCCAAACTCGCTGTAAAGCCAGGCGGTGCGAATGATGACATGGTTGCAACCAACATTTTGTATAGCCTGCTCGCCACGCAATTTTGTCAAGCCATATACGCCAGTAGGCGTTCCCTTCTGGTCTTCTTTGCAAGGTGTGTTGTATGGGTCGCCACCAAAAACGTAGTCGGTACTGATGTGGACAAGCAAACCTTTCACTTCCTTCATGGTTATTGCCAAGTTCTCTGGAGCTTTGGCATTAAGCGATTCTACTAAATCGTATTTATCCGGGTCTTCCGCTCCGTCAACATTGGTCCAAGCAGCACAGTTAACGATGGCATTGACATCATTTTCCCTTATAATCTGCCGGATAGCCTCCAAATTGGTAATATCCAATCTGATGGTAGTGGTATCCACGCCATCACCTGCAAGTTTGTGGAGCATCTCAATTGACTCAGGTTGCTCGTCACAAACATCGGTGAAGATGTATTTGTCCTTTGATTCTCTGGTAACAATGCGCATTTCGTTACCAAGCTGGCCATTGGCTCCTGTAACTAAAACATTCATAGCTCAATACTTAAAGGGGCTATCAAAACCATTGATACCTGGATGATGTTTATCTTTTTCTGACAATAAAACATGTTCTTGCGAAACAGGCCAAGGTATTGCAATAGCAGGGTCGTTCCAAGCAAGTGCGCCTTCAGCTTCGGGATGATAGAAATCGTCACACTTATATTGAAATATTGCTTCTTTGCTCAACACAACAAAACCGTGTGCCATTCCTTTGGGAACAAAAAACTGACGATGATTCTCCTCTGTAAGTTCGCACATCTCATACTTGCCGTATGTTGGAGAACCTTTACGGATATCCACAACCACATCAAGGACTTTTCCTTTTACAACCCTAACGAGTTTGCTTTGAGTATAAGGAGGCAGTTGGAAGTGTAATCCACGCAGAACTCCATATCGGCTTTTGCTCTCGTTGTCTTGCACAAAAGTAATGTCCAAGCCTGTTTTCTCCGCAAACTCTTTTGCATTGAAACTTTCGAAGAAATAACCTCGTGCATCACCAAACACTTTGGGTTCGATGATAAATACGCCTTCAATATTTGTTTTTATTACTTCCATAATTAGACGTGCTTTAAAGTATTTGAGTTTACTTCTTCCTTCATCTCATCAATCACCTTCAACAGGTACTGTCCATACTGGTTTTTCAGCATCGGCTTCGCCAATTCTCGCATCTTCTCTTCGCTAATCCATCCGTTGCGGTAGGCAATGCCCTCAAGACAAGCCACCTTTAAACCTTGACGCTTCTCGATGACCTCTACAAAGGTAGAAGCTTCGGAGAGGCTGTCATGAGTTCCTGTATCAAGCCAAGCAAAACCACGGCCAAACACCTGAACTTTCAGTTCGCCATCTTTCAGGAACTCTTGGTTCACGGTGGTGATTTCAAGTTCGCCACGGGCAGATGGTTTGATGGTCTTTGCCACCTCCACCACCTTATTGGGATAGAAGTAGAGCCCCACCACCGCGTAGTTGCTCTTGGGCTCTTTCGGCTTTTCCTCGATGCTGAGGCAGTTTCCATTCTTGTCGAACTCAGCCACACCATAACGTTCAGGGTCCGAAACCCAATAGCCAAACACCGTGGCCTTCTTGTTCTCCTCTGCATCTCGCACGGCGTTGCGAAGCAGCATAGTGAAGCCTGCACCGTAGAAAATGTTGTCGCCCAAAACAAGGCAAGCACTATCGTTGCCGATGAATTTCTCACCAATGATGAAGGCTTGTGCGAGACCATCGGGTGAAGGCTGCTCAGCATATTCGAAATGGACACCATAGTCACTACCATCTCCAAGCAGACGTTTAAAGCCTGGGAGGTCGTAAGGGGTAGAGATAATCAAAATATCTCGAATCCCCGCCAGCATCAGGGCAGAAATGGGATAATACACCATCGGCTTGTCGTAAATTGGCAATAATTGCTTACTGACACCTTTGGTAATCGGGTACAATCTTGTGCCGGAACCTCCGGCTAATACGATACCTTTCATTTCTATAATGTTTATTTTTTTATTGATTATCGTTTATTGAGAAGTGACTTACCACCCTGGGATTTTTAAACTATAAACGTCTGATGGAAGAGGGAGAATGCAAGATATTTATTCTCTCCCCGTTCCTTGTCAGACTATTTCACGGGGCATCAAAGCTGTGCAAAATACCTTTCAGCCCCCCTCAGCGACCTCAGGCCGCGCGTAAAGACCGGAAGGGCGCATTTTATTTCTCATTTATTATGGTCTCCTCGAAGCACTTGTATTTTTGCATCGCTACAGCAACGAATTCGAACACTATACCCGCTACTTGTTGTAGTAGAATGGCGTCCTTTACTTTCTACAACGACAACACTTCTTGTTGTTTGGGATTTACGAACGTTCCACGTTATTTTCTGATTTGCCATCCTCATTAATTGTATTAATAATCTTGTTTAAATTACTCGCTATACATTTCATCAAGTGAACTGAATATCTGTCATCGGAGAACCCATTTTCTTCCTTGCAGTCAACACAAAGAAATCCAGAAATTTCACTAGGGCCTTTTGTGATTTCAACTGGAAGGTCTGTCAACGGAAACACAAATTCGCTTTTATACGGCAAGCCCTTCACATATGCATCAGAACTTGTGGTCTCATAATTGCTATCTTTATCCACATGATTGTTCATATAGTATGCCCTAGTCTTTTTATTGTACATTCTTGTAACAATGGCAGAATAGGCTGTATTTCCAAACAATTGATGCACCTGGGCATTATATACGGATGTATTCCTAATCTTTTCACTCGTATCGTCACGGCAAATATTCACTACAACCATATCTTCAAGTTTAACTCCCGGTTCTTTGGGAACCTTTACAGATACCGAACATTCTTTCTTTGTTTTCTTTTCAAAGAATTTCTTCAGTTCGTTGCATGTCTTCTTAATAGCATCATGCGCTTTTTGCTGTCCTAATTTCACCTTTTCCTTTTCGTCTGTAACCATTTTTATTAGGATAATGCCATCGCCCCAAATACTGTCAAAGAAATGATTAGTAAACCAAACCTTATAGTTCTCCCATAATTTGTACAAGAAAACCAACAGATACCATACTCCTAGAACAATAAGAGCTATTGTCCAAGATTGTTTCTCGGTACAATTAAAGATTTTTTGCGGCAGATAAAACGCCGCCACAACACTTCCCAAACTACCAAAAACAAACTTGGTCAGGAAAATCTGCTTAAAAGCATCAATAAATGCCTTGATAATATTGTTCATTTCTGCCACTAACAAATGATACTAAAAAGACTATAACCCTTTAGTCACCCATCAACTTCGTCATTTTTCTCTGTAGTACTCCATATACCACTCGGCAAATTTACGTAGTCCTTCACGCAAAGTGATTTTAGGCGTAAAGCCAAAATCTCTTTCGAGGGCGGTACTGTCTGCGTAGTTTTTTTTCCGTTATTTGTTCTCTCCGTTCACAAATTTTCTCTGTGAGAAACCACTATCGAAAGTCCACCGGACTTTCTTCACAACTCCTGTCTGCATCGGTTAGTTACTTGTAGTAGGATTTGTACCATTCAGCAAAACGCCTCAACCCCTCACGCAAAGAAATTTGGGGTACAAATCCAAAGTCACGTTCCAGTGCGGACGAATCCGCATAGGTAACTGGAACGTCACCTGGTTGCATTGCAACCAATTGTTTATGTTTGTCAAAATCAAAGTCTGACGGCAGCACTTTGGCACGCACGAGTTCTTCCTGCAGGGTCTGCACGAAATCCAACAGGTTCTCCGGCTGGCCGCCACCGATGTTGTAGATGGCATATGGCGGGATGGGCAGGCCGTCATCGCCCGTCCGCTTCTCGGGAGCTTTCTTCATCACGCGCACGATGCCTTCCACGATGTCGTCAACGTAGGTGAAGTCGCGGCGGCAGTTGCCGTAGTTGTAAATCTGGATGGTTTGATCTTTCAGCAGTTTGTTCGTGAAACCAAAGTAGGCCATATCAGGGCGACCGGCAGGGCCATAGACAGTGAAGAAACGCAGGCCTGTGGTAGGGATGTTGTAGAGCTTGGAGTAGCAGTGGGCGAAGAGCTCGTTGCTCTTCTTGGTGGCAGCATAAAGGCTCACGGGGTGGTCAACATTGTCATCCGTACTGAACGGCACTTTCTTGTTGCCGCCATACACGCTGCTGCTACTGGCATAAACCAGATGCTCAACAGGATGATGACGGCAGGCTTCGAGAATATTGTAGAAGCCAATGATATTGCTCTGGATGTATGCGTCGGGGTTCTCGATGCTGTAGCGTACACCTGCTTGGGCAGCGAGGTTCACGACGATGTCGAAGTGGTGCTCGGCGAAGAGTTTATCGATTAATGCTTTATCGGCAATATCTCCTTTTATAAACTCATAGTTGAGAGTTGAGGGTTTAGAGTTGAGAGTCAGTTGAGAGTTGTTGAGTTGAGAGTAGTAAGTATCTATTTCACGCAACCTATATTCCTTCAACGAGACATCGTAATAATTATTAAGGTTGTCGAGGCCGATGATGGTGCCTCCGGTCATGTCGCGTAGGAGACGCATCACGAGGTTGGCTCCGATGAAGCCGGCTGAACCGGTAATTAAAATGTGTCGCATGATGCAAATAGTAGTTTATATCCGCTCCTCCACCCCCCTAAAATGCACATTCAGCTCATGCAGATGCTCCAAAAGCGTCCCAAGCGAGGTGCCCTCCGTCATCTTGGCGAAGGCGTTCACATCCTTGGGGAAGCATTTGCCGCCATAGCCGTACTTGCCATCGGGGCCAGGCACAAAAGTATGAGTTTCGCTGATATAGCCTGAAAGCAACACCCCGGTATGAACCTTGCGCCAGTCGGCTCCCATCTGCTCACAGTACTCACGGCAGGCGTTGAAGTAGGTAACCTTATAGGCGCCAAATACATTGTGCATATACTTGGTGAGCTCGGCCTCAAGGGGGGACATCACCGTGAATTTTTTTCCCACGAAAATCTTGGTAAGCAAATCATGTGCTCCAGTGAACACCATCGTCTGCTTATTGAAATCCTCTATATATGTGCGCTCGGTAAGGAATTCAGGCATATAGCACACCTGATGGCCAGTCTCTTTTGATAGCATTTCGCTGGAACCAGGAAGAATGGTGGTGCGGACAAACACGGGTACATCAGGGAGTTTTGTTATCAACTCCTTCATAAGTGTCAAGTCCTGAGTGCCGTCGTCTTCCGTAGGGACATGTATCTGCAAAAAGGCGATATCGATATTGCTCAAATCGTCATTATATCCCTTCAACGGGTCGCTGATGAAAAGCTTGCACTTAGGATTGTTATGCTCTAACCAGTGCTTCAAAGCCCCACCGACGAAGCCGCATCCGATTATCCCAACGTTAATCATTGTTTTGCTAATTTTAATTGTTAATATTGTATTGAAAACATCCGTCTGTTGGTCACGTTTTGCGTTTAAAACCTATCAAAAACAGATTCACTAATCACAAATCCGCTGCACAATGATGAGCGGTTTTTTACGACTTCATGGTTATCGCCGACTTGTGGGCATATCGCCGCTCCAGCCGTGGCCGAGGTCCCAATGCTCATCATACGCAAATTCGAAATAGGGCAACGAGAACTCCTTTTCGAGAAGATCCGTCAACTCTTCTTGGATAGGTATCGCCCAATGACCTACAAGAACGATAAACTTGTCGATTGTCCATGTTACTCGGCCACGTGGAATTTGTGTGTAATCGCCCTTGAACTTGGTTTCAAGATGTTTTGCTTGTGCCTTAAAGTATTCCTTAGCCCAGACTTGACGGTGAAGATGTGGATAATTGATAAAAGGCTTCCCCTTCTCGGCAGCCTCCTCCACCTCGCGCGGTGTCAGCTCTTTTTTTCGAACACCAAACAAAGCATGATCCTTTGGGTCATACCAAAAGATTCCCACACATGGCATCTGCTCGTCGAACGACCGCATGTCATCCATCTGGGCTTTGCGTTGTTCATTATCCAATGTCGTCATGATTATGATTTGTATAGGCGCACTTTCAATTCTCAATTCCCAGCCTTCAGCTCCTCAATCACCTTCAGCAAATACTGCCCATACTGGTTCTTCAGCATCGGCTGGGCCAATTCCCGCATCTTCTCATCTGCAATCCAGCCATGACGGTAGGCGATGCCTTCCAGACAGCCGATTTTCAGCCCCGTACGCTTCTCGATGACTTCCACGAAAGTGGAGGCCTCAGCGAGGCTGTCGTGGATGCCAGTGTCGAGCCAAGCGAAGCCGCGACCGAGAGTCTGCACCTTCAGCTCGCCGTCCTCAAGGAACTTTTGGTTCACGCTGGTGATTTCCAACTCGCCGCGAGCAGAGGGCTTGATGGTTTTGGCTACATTCACCACCTTGTTGGGGTAGAAATAAAGCCCCACAACGGCGTAGTTGCTCTTAGGCTCTTTCGGCTTCTCCTCGATGCTGAGGCAATTGCCTTCCTTGTCGAACTCGGCCACGCCATAACGCTCGGGGTCGGCCACCCAATAGCCGAACACGGTGGCTTTTTGGTTTTCTTCAGCATCTTTCACAGCGGTTTGCAGCATCTTGGTGAAACCGTTGCCATAGAAAATGTTGTCGCCCAAAACCAAGCATGCGCTGTCGTCGCCGATGAACTTTTCTCCAATGATGAAGGCTTGGGCCAGACCATCGGGACTGGGCTGCTCCGCATACTCGAAACGCACGCCGAAATCGGAGCCGTCACCCAACAAACGCATGAACGCAGGCAGGTCGTAGGGCGTAGAGATGATGAGAATCTCCCTAATGCCCGCCAACATCAACACGCTGATGGGATAATACACCATCGGCTTGTCATAGATGGGAAGCAGCTGCTTGCTCACTCCCTTGGTGATGGGGTATAATCTTGTCCCGGAGCCACCGGCTAGTACAATGCCTTTCATATTGAAAGTTTAGAGTTACAGGTTTAGAGTTTTTGGTCTGAAGGCTTATACGATTTCAATAGGCCGGAAAGCCATTGAGCGTCTTCTTCAATTAATTTGGTACATGTTTTAGCGGTCATCGGTTGAGATGTATCCAAGTTGTTCTGCTATCTCGAACTGAGAAGAAACATCCATCAACGAACCATAAGCTATTTCTATGAAATGTGATTTGGCTTTATTGGAAACGGTTCACACCTTCAGCGATATTCGATGTAACAGAAATCGAAGCTCTGCGAAGTTGGTCGCACATGGTATAGCATTCCTTTACAGGAAACTTCTTCAAAAGCCCATAAGTCCATTTACCACTTCCTTAGCCTTTTGATAAGCAATCAACTTCCTATATCCAAATACTTCCATACTCTTTCCACTTTAAACATTAAACTACTCTCAACCCTAAACCCTAAACTCGAAAGAACAGCTCCGCCCCGTCAATCACACATTGGATTGACAAGAGTTTGTTAATGAGTATATTGCGACTATAGGAAAACCTTGGGATTTCCTTGGATCGCACTATTTTCGGATTGCAATAATAAGAAAAAAAACGATATGCCCGATTTTTTTCTTTTTTTTATTGGTTTTTGCAGGCCGACATCATCCGCCGCCACTTGAAATAGCCAAACACGGCGATGACGACGTAAAGCCCATAAAGCGAGGCCTTGAAGGGGATGTCCTTGTAGAAATAAAGCCCGCAGGTGACCACATCGACCACAATCCACACAAACCACTGTTCCAAATACTTACGCGCCAAAGCCCAGATGCCAATGATGCTGAAAGCCGTGGTGAAGGCATCGAGGACGGGGACAGTGCTGTTGGTGAAGCGCGACAGGATGAAGTAGATAGCAGCCCAAAATGCAAGCCCAATGCCGAGCCATATCAAGGCGGTCCTTTGTGGCATGTGGCGGATGGGCAATTCCTTGGCTTTCTGCTTATGGCGCGTCCAGGCGACAAAGCCATAGACGGTCATGGCGAGGTAATAGAACTCCATGCCGCAGTCGGCGTAAAGTCCTTTCTGATAGTACAATACGATGCCTAACGACTGCATCACGAAGCCCACGACCCACATCCACACGCTGGCCTTGTATTCCAAAAGGATGTAGGCCAGACCGAGAACTGTGGTGGTGATGTCGAGCCAATGGGAGGTTAGGAATTCCATGGGGGCGTTTTTAAGAAACAAATCTTACATAAGTCTGATACAAATCTTTTTCCCTATCGGACGCTAGATTTTCGGCTTGCCCTAATCGGGCTTGCCCATGGGGGCGTTTTTAAGAAACAAATCTTACATAAGTCTGATACAAATCTTTTTCCCTATCGGACGCTAGATTTTCGGCTTGCCCTAATCGGGCTTGCCGATTACGTTTCTTGGTTCGGCGTTATCTCGTCGCTTTGCGCAATTGCAAGCACACGCAAACACTCAAATTAATGATAGAATTGTGGCAGTTTTGTTTCCTTTTCCCAATAATCTAAATCATTGACTTCATCGTTTCCGCCAAGGCGACAAACTCCCGTGCCGTCATCTGCTTCAGGAAAATCAGGCCATGCGTAGCTCGGATGAGCGGATGGGCGTTCTCGTAGAAGTAATTCTTCCCCAGAATGAGCTGGATGTCTTTGAGTTGCTTCACCCAGATGCTCTCCGCCAACTCGCTGAACGGCCCGTCGAAGTCGGGGTTGGGGAACTCGGCCTTGACCTGCGTCAGGTAGCTGTCCTTGAACGCCTTCTCGAAGACCGCCATGGCGTTGAGCGACACGGGCACATACACGTTGGCCTCGGCAGGATGGAAGGTGGACCACACGTTGCGGTAGCCAAAGATCTTCAAGTCCATGAGGTCGGTTTCTTCGCTCCAAAGGCGGACGGCCTCGGCGATGCTTTGCATGACCTTGTAGTGCGTGTTGGGACCTAAGCCCTCGTAGTCGATGGCCACGGTGATGATGGTAGGTTTCAGTTCGCGCAATTGGTTGAGGATAGGCTCCACGTCGCGATGGAAGTTAGGCCCTTGAGTTCCAGCATCATAAAGTCCTAAACGCAGGTGGTGCACATGGCTCAGCGACGTGCCGGCATAGGCCCAGACAAGTTCTTCCTCAAACTCACGTATTTCGCCTTTCAGTTTCTGGATCTCGGGGCTGTTGGGCAGGCCTTCGCGCAAGGTGGCTATCTCTTTGGCGAACCGCGTTTCAACATCCTCAACGCTCTTCAACTGCCATAGCCCTACGGCGTCGCGCAGGATTCGGTGGCAGAAACCGCGTCGCATTTCGTCAGGGTTCTTGCGAGCAACGTTGTCGAGGTAATGGTGGATGTCCTTCTCCTGCTTGAAACGGTAGCCTTGCTCGAAGAAATCGGGGTAATGCACCATCTCGATGCGGCCTTGGTGCAACAGGCTCAAGGTGTCTTTCATGGCTTCCAGCAAAAACTCGTCGGTTACGGAATGGTAGCCCGAAGTCATGATGGCAAAATGGACTTGATTCGACGGACTTCGCAACTGCCTGTTGATGAAGGGCATGATGCCTAACATGATGTCGTCGTGGTGCGGGCCTGTGTGGTATATGACTTCGTTGGCGAAAGGCTTGACTCCTCGCCTGAGCTTGGCTTCCACGTCGTTGATGACATGTTGCACCACACCAAGATTCAGGTTGGGGATTTTCGCGCAGCGAGGATCGTTCTGGAGTTCTTCCAAGGTCAGCTTGTGCGCATAGCGGTCGAGGATTTTGCAGAGTCCGAGGACGGCGTGCTCGGTCTTGTCGAACGTCCACGGGCCTTCGTCGAAATATTTCGGATCGGTCTTGTTGAACATTGTTGTTTTGTTTGGGAGATTGCGAATCAAATCCGCAATGACATCGTTCCAAAAGGAGTCATTGCGGACACAGACCCGCAATCCCTTGAGAACAAGGAGCTAATCCCTCTTGAAAATGTCCCTAGTGTAAACCTTTCCGATGACGTCGTCTAATACGCTGTCGTAGCGGTTGGCGATGATGGCTTGCGATTGCGTCTTGAACTTCTCGATGTCGTTGACCACGAGGCTGCCGAAGAAGGTTGAGCCGTCGGGCAAGGTGGGTTCGTAAATGATGATCTCGGCACCCTTGGCTTTCACGCGCTTCATGACGCCTTGGATGCTCGACTGGCGGAAGTTGTCGCTGTTCGACTTCATCGTCAAGCGGTAAACACCGATAACGCAATGCCGCTCTTGTGCAGCGTTGTATTGTCCTTGGTCGTAGTAGTCGTAATAGCCCGCTTTTTTCAGCACCTGGTCGGCGATGAAGTCCTTGCGCGTGCGGTTGCTCTCCACGATGGCGCTCATCATGTTTTGCGGCACGTCGGCGTAGTTGGCCAAAAGCTGCTTCGTGTCCTTCGGGAGGCAGTAGCCGCCATAGCCGAAGCTCGGGTTGTTGTAGTGGCTGCCGATGCGCGGGTCGAGGCAGATGCCGTCGATGATGGCTTGAGTGTCAAGGCCTTTCACCTCGGCATAGGTGTCCAACTCATTGAAATAGCTCACGCGCAAAGCCAAATAGGTGTTGGCGAAGAGCTTCACGGCCTCGGCCTCCTTCATCCCCATAAACAAGGTCGGAACGTCTTGTTTGATGGCTCCTTGCTGAAGCAAGGACGCAAAGACCTTAGCCTTTTCCTCAAGATTCACGCTGACCACCTTGCGGATGGCTTCGTTTTCCTCGTCGAAACCATCGATTTCCTTTGGGTAGCCGACGATGATACGACTGGGGTAAAGGTTGTCGTACAAGGCCTTGCTCTCGCGCAAAAACTCGGGCGAGAACAGAAGGTTGAACTTCTTGACTCCCTTGGCTGCGTATTTCACGTACAGCCCACGAGTATAGCCCACAGGAATCGTGGACTTAATCACCATCACCGCATCGGGATTGACGCTCAGCACGAGGTCGATGACCTCCTCGACGTGCGTGGTGTCGAAGAAGTTCTTTTGCGGGTCGTAGTTGGTCGGGGCGGCGATGACGACGAATTCAGCGTCCTTATATGCGCTTTCGCCGTCAAGGGTGGCCGTTAGGTCGAGGGGCTTCTCGGCCAGGTATTGTTCGATGTAATCGTCCTGAATCGGCGACTTCCTGTTGTTGATGAGGTCAACCTTTTCGGGAATCACGTCAACGGCGGTGACGTGGTTGTGTTGCGCCAACAATGTGGCGATGCTCAGGCCGACATAGCCTGTGCCTGCTACTGCGATGTTCATATTGTGTTGTTTTTGTTGTTTTTGTCGTTTATGCGTCAGACAGAGACGGATATCAGTTGTTCGGACGACTCCAACTGGCCGTCAGGGAAAAAGGTGTCGTGGCGGACGAGGCCGTAACCCAATGCATACCAAGTTAGTGTAATCCTGTCGTTTTTGTAGAACGGCCTGCGTTCCAGCTTGCGCTCACGCACCACAATGCAGCGGAACGTCCCAGCCGGAACGCTGATGGTCTCGTGGCGTAACACTCTTCGCTCGGTAAAGTCTATGGTATAACGGAAGGCTCTCCAAGAGACGATGGCGTGAATCTCTTGAAGCGAGTCGCCAGGCGTGATCATCGCTTCCAAGGTGGACAATCCGCCTTCCGACCTGAATTTCAATGATTTGAATATTTGCTTGACAGCTGTGGCAGCCGTTGCAGCGACATCGATTTGCACGTCTCCCGTGGTGAAGACGGTAGCCCAAGCCGGCACTGGCTCTTCGACGGGCGACTTCACCTGCTCCGACTGGAAGTGTGTCGAGAAGGCAATGTCCAAGGCTCCGTCGGGACGCTGCGTGACATCATGGATGTGCATGGTTTGCCTCCACCAAAGCTTCCCTGAGGATGGAGTGCGGCGTTCATACATGAGCGTGGCCCCTTTTTTGGTGCAAAAGTAGGCTTCAGGGCAATCGTATGCCAACACAGGTGTTACTGTCGAAAGGAAAATTAATAGATTCAGAATCAGTATTTTCATTGCGTTTTTGTTTTGTCATTTTCCGTCCCAATGGTAGCCCGCTCGAATGGAAAAAATGTCGTCGCGGGAATCGAAGCTGCCGAAGCTATACGGAGAGAAAAAAGCGTGTAGATGTGAACCCAGCAAAGCCATCCATTGCGGGATGCCAGCCTCGCGGGCTGCTACGCCCCAAAGGTAGTTGCCAAAATTGTAATTGTCGTGTACAACTTTGCCCAAAGGTCCGGCCTCAGTCAAGTACAGGACGTTGGGATAGATGTCGTAAGCGTTGTTGGTCGCAAAATCGAGGCGATGCCCAAACCGGCTTTCGCACAAAAGGTATCGCGCCCCCTTGAAAAGCCCGTGGTTGCCTTCCTTGAAGCCACCAGCCTTGTCAATGCAAGCCTCTGCCGTTTCGGGAGAAACGAGTTCCAAGTCAGTATATCCGTCGATGAGTCGAGGGGTAATGTCGGGGTCGGAGAAGCGGGCCGAAAGCGGCGCTTCGCCAAAGCCCAAGTCGACTATCACACAACCTTTTGATTCTTTGGTCTCCACCTTGCCAAGATAGGCTCCCGTACCTTCGAAAAGGTGGTTTTCGCCAAAATCTTGGTTAGGAGTCATGTCGGGCCAGGCGGCGCAAACCTCGTAGGCCCGTTGCTCGCGCATCAGGTCAGCGAGAGGATTGGGAGCCCTCCATCGGAAAAACTCGGGCTGCAACCGGTCAACAATCCGTTTATGGATGACCTTCGCACGACTCGTCCGAAGCCCCAAAGTGTCGTAAGCCGTGTATTTGAGACAAATGTCATTCTGTAGTTCGCCGTCGGAATAGACGATGGCCGAAGGACGGAGAACCGTCCCCGAAGGGGCATTGACCGCAGGAAAAGCATCGTAAACAACGGCTGTGGAATCGACAAAAGTCCCCTTTTTCCATCTCGAGACAGAGAGTACGACATCCTCCATTCCCCGATCGAGCAATGCGTCGGCAACAAGGTCGCTGGCTTGGCTCGGGCAGAAAGGATAGGTAAAGACCTTCCGCTCGTTTGTGCCATCGCTGTCTGTTGTCTCCACCTCGATTGGATAAGGCTGCCCTGCGGCGTATTTGTAGCCGCGAGTCCTTTGATAGGTTGGCATCAGGCTGTCTTCGGAATAACACGTTGCTGTCACGCTTTCCAGTTGGGCATGCTCGCTGTCGGCCGAGTAGCGGTAGAGTGTGCTACGCTTCAAACGGCCGTTTCCAGCATATTCTTCCCTTTTGCGAAGTTGCCCGTCCTTGAAACCGCGCACCACTTTTCTAACAATGGTTTGCCCGTCACCAACCGTTTCCGTGACGGTTTGGCCTAGACTGTCGCTGCCAAAGGTGTATTCCGAAACCCCTATCACCCGACCATCCGCATCCTTGCGGCAAACCAAGCGCTTCAACATGCGGCCCGCATTGTGGACAAAGTCAAACTCCACCGAACCGCCCCCCATGCGCTTGATGCTGTGCAGCATTGCAGGGGCAGCGTATTCCATCATAAGTTCGCGCACTTCCGTGGTATCGCGTCCGACGATGCGCACGACACGAAGCTCCTCGTCCGTTTCGAAGACAACACGACAAACCTGGGCGCTATCCGAATCCAAGACAGTGAAGCCATTCACACGTCCTTCCGAAATGGAATATTTCACTACGCCTTTAAGCCAAAAAATGCCCTCGGGCGTAAGGATTATCTTGTTTCCTGCATCATCCTCAACACAAGCATCCTCGCCAATCCTGAGCGTCCAACAGGGAGCCACGGCCAGTTGGCTACTATCGCTTTCCATTTGGTAATGCAACACGATAGGCACTTTCATTCTGCCGTAGCGTACCGTGTGGAGCGGAATCGAAACGCCTGCCAGGAGTTGAAGGAGGCTTATGAGGAAGTATTGTGCCATAAGGTCTCTAAGCGATACTTACTTCCACCCAAAGGGATGTGGGGTCAGCGGCAGTTTGGCCATGGGATGGTAGTCGCCCTTGAGTCCGACGGGCGTGGCGTTGCGGATTTCATAGACGATGTTGATGCAACGGCGTGCTTCCTCGATGCCAAAGCCGCGACCTGCCAGGATTTCCTCGTAGCTCTTGGTGTGCAGTTCGGTGAAGCCCACGCTGAACTCAAACTCCTCACCGTCGATCATGATGGTGCGGAAGGTGCGCTTCTCGCCTTGCACGGCGTTGGACGGCAACGTTTCGGCATTGATACTCAGGAAGTAACGCACGCGGGCACGTTCCAGCTCGAGATAGCCTGCCACGCGGTCGTGCGAGGCCACATGGACGATGTTCTGTTTCACGTCGCCAAAGATCCAGCTCAGCATGTCGTAGAAATGCACACCTATGTTGGTTGCGATGCCGCCGCTTTTGTTGATGTCGCCCTTCCACGAGGCGTAGTACCAGTTGCCGCGCGAGGTGATGTAGGTCAGGTCCACGTCATAGATCTTGTCCTTCGGGCCTTCCTCTACCTTCTTTTTCAAGGCTTGGATTTTGTCGTGGAGGCGCAACTGCAAGATAGTGTAGGCCTTGTGACCCGTGCGCTGCTCCACATGTTGCAGGGCGTCGATGTTCCACGGGTTGAGCACCAAGGGCTTCTCGCAGATGACGTCGGCGCCATAGCGAAGTCCATAGCGGATGTGGGCATCGTGCAGATAGTTGGGCGTGCAAACGCTCATGTAGTCTATGGGCCGACCTTCGTCTTTCAGCTTGGTGTTGTGTCGGTCGAACAGCTCCTGCTCGGTGAAGAAGGCCGCATGTGGGAAATAGCTGTCCATGATGCCTACGCTGTCGTTCTTGTCGTAGGCCGCAACTAAGGTGTTGCCAGTGTCTTTGATGGCTTTGAGATGGCGCGGGGCGATGTAGCCGCCGACGCCGATGATGGCGAAGGTTTTCATTATGGGTATTTAGGGAAACAAATCGGAACAAATCTAATACAAATCCTTTTTCTTGTTTGAGACTTTCCATTCGGCTTGCCCTTATCGGGCTGCCGTAGTCGCTTCTTCGAAGCTTAGCTGGTTAGCCTCTTATTAGGTCAAATTTGTTGGTCAAGTCGTTGTACATGTATTTTTCGGCATGAAGTCTTTGTGGTTCTCCGAAATTGATCAGTATGCCGAAATGTGAATTGGTGATTTTCATGTAATTGAATAACTGAGCTCTGTGTTCGCCTATAAGCTCAGAAACGGCTTTCAATTCAACGATGACGTTGTCATAACACACAAAATCAGCTTTATAGGTTTTCTCCAACTCAACACCATGAAAAAACATTTTCAGCACCTTCTCTCGTTCCCATGGAATATCCTTTTCGGTACAAATAATAGACAAGCATTCTTGGTAAATAGGCTCTGAAAACCCATAGCCAATTTCATTATAGACTGCCATGGCTGCACCTATTATATTGTACATGCGCTCTTTGTAAAGGCTGACATTCATGAGAGGTGGAGTTATAGGAAACAAATCGAAACAAATCTAATACAAATCTTTCGTTGTCCGCTCTTCGCTTCGCGCGATTGCGAGCGCAAGCAAGCAATCAATTTGTTTCAGATTTGCTAAGATTTGTTTCCCAAAAAAATCAAATATTATTCTTTTCAACTTCCTTAAAGAAACAAATCGGAACAAATCCAATGCAAATCTTTCGTCGTCC